>JBEKTF010000182.1:0-11371 GCA_049516355.1 Bryobacteraceae bacterium
CCTGTTCCCATCGTATCCCCGCGCCCCAGAGCGCTTTCATGCATATTCGTGGGCCGGAGGCTTGCGCGTCAGCGCAGGCCGAGACCCATGTTGGCAGGCGAAAACGCCTACTCCACAAGGAAAATCAACAACTTAAGACTCCTGTGGAAGAGGCCTTTGGCCTGCGCCTCACTTTTTCAGCACCCTGCTAAACTAATGCGCAAAGCGGGGTGCGGGCAGGCGCCGCTGCTCAGTGATTTTCGAAATCAGGCATGACTCTGAGGGCGAGTACTATCACCTGGTTACCGCGTGGACAGCCACACAGGAGGAAGAACTAAAGTTATGCCGAAAACGTCCAAGAAGAGACCCAGTGCCGATGAAATTGCGGAGATGGCATCCCGCGGCGAAGATATTTCCGCATACTTCAGTAACAAATTCACGGTGGTGCGCCCCGTGCGTCGGGTAAACGTGGATCTGACGCAAGGCATGCTTCGCGATCCTGGTGAGCGGGCTGCCAGGTTGAATATCAGCCGTCAGGCTGTGATCAAGACTTTGCTCGGACGGGCATTGAATGAGGAGCGGGAACACAAGTCGCGGCCGAAGAACACCTAGCTGAAAAAGTCCTTCACACGACAAAAGACGCAGGCGAAAACGCCTACTCCACGACGAAAAATCAATGGCCTGCCAGCCGCTTTTTCAGTTTCCGCGGGAGGCAGAAGGCTTTTGCTGGACCAGGCGACCCTGACTATGATGCAATCTTACCCATGTCAGGCAGAATTACACCCACGCGACCAGTTTGGCGTTGCGCGGCCGCATTCATTTTGGCCGCGACCCCGGCGGCGCTTTCGGCCCAGTGGCTTGGATATGCGACCGCCGGAGTGCCACGTACTCCAGACGGAAAGCCTAACCTCTCGGCGCCGGTCCCGCGCACGGCCGACGGAAAACCCGACTTCTCGGGTATGTGGGGATGGACCAACATCGGAACACCGTGCGGAGCCCAGTGTTTAGACACGCAGATCTCCCGGGAGTTCATCAATATCGCCGCCTCGCTGAAGGATCCTCTGCCTTACCAGCCGTGGGCCGCGGCTTTGGTCAAGAAGCGCAGTATCGAGCAGGGTCTGGACCCGAACGTTCATTGCATGCCGCGCGACGCTCCGCGAATCTGGACCGACGATTACTACAAACGAATTTTCGCGGTACCCGGCCGCGTGCTCATCCTGACCGAGCGCAACATGCAGTACCGCCAGATCTTCACCGACGGACGGGCGCTCCCCAAGGATCCCACTCCGACCTGGAACGGCTACTCGACCGGTAAATGGGATGGTGACACGCTGGTGGTGGAGACCACCGGTTTCCGCGACGATCTCTGGTTGGATGCCCGCGGAAATCCACTCACGGAGCAGGGCAAAATGATCGAGAGGATCCGGCGGCCGAACTACGGGAACCTCGAAATCGAGATTACGATCGACGATCCCAAAGCTTACACCGCGCCCTGGACCGTGAAGATCACAGAGCCCCTGATTCTCGACAGCGAACTCATCGATTATTACTGCCTCGAAAACGAACGAGACTCGGTACACATGCGGCAGCAGGATACCCCCATCGGCGTGCGTTAGCTTTCGATGCATGAACGGGCCTGCAGGCCTGGTCAGCATGTCGGATCCAGCCGGACGGCTGGGAATCCTGAAGTTGGCCCGTGATACGGCGCTACCGGAATGCGGGCGGTGACCTTCGATGCGGCGGGATCGCTCTGCAAGCGCGGAGGTGGGCCCGGTGTTGTCTGGAAGTCGTTTGAAGGAAGCGGCGCCATCATCTCCCCGAACCCCGTTTGGGGCTAACTTCCGGGTGGCTGACAACCCGGTAGGCGGGCTTCCACTGCGGAACGTCGGCAGCGATTTGGGTGCTGGCACAAACTCAGCGACAGACGTCTCCGTTAAGGTGAGCGCATTCCAAGTTTCGAATCGGTGAGAACCCGCCACGGCCGGCTCTCGCCGCCGAAATTGCCCCGACCCAGTTCCGGATTCCGGATCAGGCATTCACTCGTTCGGCAACACTTCGGGAGTTCTGCTCTCTGGGACATCGGTGTAGATTGCCCTCTGCGGAGCGACTGACGACGCGAGGCCATCATGAGTTATTCAGGGCGACGATCAGCGCTGATGAGATTAATGATCGCGGTGGCAATGCGCGCAGTGTTCGGCTGATCCGCTGGAAGCCCACTTTTGCCGACCGACAAAGGAATATCACTCGGGAGAAAGCACCTCAAAACGAAACCCGTCAGCCGATGGGCCTGAAATGGTGTGACAACTAGGTCCCGCATTTCGATTAAACGCTGCAGCCACGTACGAGATACGAACAGTCCGTTCTGGTAAAGCTCAATCCAGCATCTTAAATTACGTTCTGGCCGCTCCCACTCTGGTTCCGCCCGAATCAACGGACTCGGCGCTGAATATACATCAATGTCGGCGCCTTGCTTGTTTTCGAGGGCCTTTCCGACAAACCCGCCGGCGACGACACGAAACGGCCCAACACCGCGATTCGCAACCGAATTAATGCGCTCATTATTCAGCAACACGGCTACAGAGTCGTCGACCATACTGCACAAATCCTTGATAGACTCCTTCACCAATGATTCTACCTGGCCGACGGGAGTGTCCCACAGTTGCCTGTACGACATGCCATTCTCCCGCCAAACATCCCTTGGGTGCAGGCAAAGCTCTATGGCGATTGTTGTACCATGATCCCTTCGCCAATGACTGTCCGACTCTCGGGCACATAAAGCTATGTCGGTGAGACCGCGTATTGTAAGTTCGAGGCCGCAACGCTCGGCCCCTTTTTTTTGAGATTCGACAATCAGAGACTCGCACCACATTAGGCCGCCGGTCACACCAAGCCCGCATCTTTCGTACGTTTGGTCAGCTTGCAAGATGCCAAGATGTTGCCATCCCGAAACGTCGGGCTGGAGGAAATACCGAAACATTTCGAGGTACGTCATGCCTGGGCCATTATCCTGGACGACCACCGTGCTGCCTCGCACTGTTATACGGACCTCGGGTCCGTGTTGATTCCGGACTGCCAATATGCTATTCTCGATCAACTCAAACACTATCCCCAGCTCCCGCTGCCACTTTCCCAAAAAGCCCGTGAGAGCCTGACCGTTTATCTCATGGACGCGATCTATATCGCGATCTGCCAACGCGAACCGGACCTCCTCTGCAATCTGTGCGAACGCCCGTTTCTCGACGAAACGGAAGATCTGTTCACTGTGGCCCGTCCTCAACGCATGCAGCATGCCCAAGTAGTCGATGTTGTCGTGTCGGTATGTCTGTGCTTCTCTCAAACGCAGTCGTTCGTACTTACTCAAGAGTTGGATTAGAGTATCTATCTCAGAGGCCGTTAGGAACCGCGATGGCTCCTCAAATTCGAGTATGTTGAAGACTGTAGCGAGCTCGGTAGACGCGACGAATGGAGATCGGCGGTGATCTATGTAGCCCTTCGCGAGGGACGTGAGTTTCTCAAACACAAGATCATCCGATTCACCCCACTCGGAATCTTTCAAAGACTGTGTCCTGCGCAGCGCTCTAAGAGCCGCGAGGCACCTATTCTTAATGACGTCGTAAGCAGCGTTGCCCAGAATTCCAGCTCCGATCACGGAAGCTAGGTATGTCAGAGCCTGTATGGGCTCTATGCTGTAATGAGTCTCGACCTTTCCAGCTTTACGGACCTGTTCGAGGAATCGGTTGCCATACTGCCACGCGGATAATGAAATGCCCGCTGCGAGCACCTGGAGCATTTCGAGTTCATCTTTGCTCAGATCTAGCCCACAGGACGGGCACGATGATCCGGACTGTATCGACTCCGGCAGTGCTATTTCCGCATAGCACTTCGGACAGGCTATATTCAACATTGTTGGCACCATACAATTCTGCCCCGTGCGACTCATCTTTGCACGGCGCAGCCGACCGGGAACAGTCGTGCGCGACCACCACGAGAAACAGCGCGATGGAACGAGAATACCGAACATCCCGTCCGTTTGCAGCAGCCCGACGCTCGCGTGGTATTCCGTGGGACATCGATGCGACCATCGGCGCACCGACCAGGTAGCGAGGAATCCGGGGCACGCGAAAATGTCGGAGAAAGGGAGTATATGGACCACCGACGTGCAGGAGTAAGCATCGGTGCCGCCTACGCTCGGTCATCCCAGTCGACGCTCCACACAGGTACGCTGAAATCGTGGCTGCAGAGTTGCACGATTGGGCGTGCAGTATGCAACCTGACCTTGACGTGCGAGACTGCGAACGCTTCACGAGCAAGGTGAAGAAACGGTACCACGAACTGAAAAAGCACGCAACGGCGGATGGCGCCTTTGTTACGCGCCATCCTGAAGTTGGCCGCCTACCTACCTCGATTGGCCAGAAGTCCGGTTTTCCGCCTACGCCAGCGAAATTGAATGCCGCAAGACCCTCGGGATTTTGCTGCCAGATCGACTAATCTGTTCCAGTCGCAAGGGGGCGGGTCGAAATATCGCGGTTAGGCGCCGAGAAGGAAATCGGACGAATGCTTTGCGGGAGCGGAGTGGAACTACCCCCAAAGGACGGACATAACGCAGCAATCGTAGAGACCGCTGGTTCGCCCGGCGATCCATGGGCTTGTGGCTGTGTAAGGCTCATAAGGGGCAGAATCTGGCGTCTCAAATACTCATGCACTCCAGCAACTCTAACTTCTTGCTCGGTATGGCGAACCGCGTCCTCAAAGGCGCGAAACAGTTGAGAGTACGCGGGGAGATTTCGCGCCAGCTCGATTCGTCTGAGGCAGACGAGGGCTTCGTCGAGCCGCTCCACTCGACCTAAAAGCCGGGCAAATTTGGTGCGGTGCTGAGCTTTCAGTACCGAGTTCTCGCCGCCGTCATTCTTTGTGACGGCATACGCTTTCCGCTGCGCGGCTGTGCGATTTGCAAGAGCGCGACGGCGTCTCGCGACCGAAGCCAGCTCCTGAGAACACCCGTGCTCAGCCTCAATGTCCATAAGTTCCAAATGGAGCCTGTCAATGCGATCAATCCGATGTTCATAGTTGAAAATCCATCCCTTGTAATCGCTGGCAAAGACGGACCGCGACGCAAAAAGCTGGTGTCGTTTCGGGTGGTAGCAGCCAAGAACGAATAATTCCCGTTCGGGGTGAGCCCGAGCGACGGCTGAAAGAATATCGTCTATGTCCGCAAGTTTACCCGCGCTGGAATATCGAACGGAGTTGACCTTGCGTCTCAGCAGTCCGCCGATCGCAAGTTCCCCGACGCCCAACTGAACCAACCGGTCCATGCACCACAAGTATTCGTCCAAACTATTTCCTTGAGCGACCAGCACGAGCTTGAAACTCCTCCGCCCCCGCTCGTAGGTTTCAACCGCTCGCTTAGCACTCTCTAATGTGCGTCGCGCGTCGCCGAACACGTCTTTCATAATGCCAAGATCCGCGCCCATGCTGTCATAGATATCGAACAGCTTGGGGTATGAGAGCGATCGGCCCTTGGCAAAGATCCCGTAGTCGACGGCCTTGATTACGGACTGACGAAGGCCACTGGCCACTTCCGGCCCGCAACGGCAGCAATTGGATAGCCGCTTTTCTCCGAGCCAGCAGCCTGACCGATCACAAGGGAAAGTAGCGTAGAGGCCGCGAAAGGACTCGCTGACCAGTGCGTGACTCATCAGGCCAAACCTTATCCCGGGGTGATTGACAAAGAAGGTTTTGACGATGTTCAATGACATCGGCCTATCGACCACAAAAAACGGAATCAATCCTCGCGCCTCATAAACCAGAAGGTACTGCCTGCGTCTACTGTCCCCAGACGCCGCGTTGTGGGAATCGCATATGCGATCTGATATTCCGGGTGCTCTTTCCAGATCGAGAAGAGTCCAAGCGTCTGCGGTTTCGTACCGACGGGTGAAAGAATCACGTCCGTGGGGAAGCCTTGCGACTGCTCCAGTTCCCGGCTCGCCGCATCAATAGCGATCGTCGATTCGTCCGCGAATGCCGTTGGATCGTAGCTTGGTAAGCGAAGAGACCGAACTCCATCGGTATCAAGCAATGGCCTATTGTTCAAACTGACTGTGCGTAAAATGCGGTCTCTCTCCGCATCCTCGGGTCCCGGGTCACCCAAACAAGCAATCGTAATTGTCGGCTCGT
The DNA here is from genome assembly GCA_049516355.1 of Bryobacteraceae bacterium. GTDB lineage: Bacteria > Acidobacteriota > Terriglobia > Bryobacterales > Bryobacteraceae > BOG-234. The sequence goes on from JBEKTF010000182.1 coordinate 6,154, forward strand.
AGCGGCGAAAGAGACTATACGCTCGAGCGCCTTCGTAACCAATCGACATTACGAGGAGCGTCGGTCGATGTCCCACTCGGCCTTCAAATCCCGGCAAAGTGACGACGTCCCGTACACCCACTGTAAAGGCATCTTCGCCCTCCCGCCGATTCTTTCCTTGTGTGTAAATAATGTTCTTGATGTCAGGAGCTGCATATCGCAGCGCCGTGAGCACGTAGGAGCGGGGCATTGTGGATATGTCCAGTGCAGTCTGATCCCAGGACAATTCTCGAATAATGGTCGAAAACGCCCCCAAATCATCCAAGTTCGTCTTGATGACTTCGAAATGAATACCTCGACGTGTTAGTCTTCGCTGTGCTTCACAATAGTTTTCGCGTAACGCCGTTGCAGCTTCCGAGTCAACCTCACGCCCGCACGCATCCTCTTCCAAATACTCCCTAAAAACGATAAATGTTATGCATTCTAGTTTCAAGACATCACAAGCTCTGTCCAGGGACGACAGAAACCGACCTTCATAGCTTGGCACCGTCACAAGAGTGGACGCTGACATTTGGCTGGCCGTCGCGACGATAAACCGACTCTTACTCCGCGTCACAGTCATATTCCAGCACGGTGTCAACCCCATCCTCGTCGTTTGGTGCAATCATCTCCAGTGACGTCTGTCCTGATCTGGCCCGTGCCTTCCTTACGTGTTTCGGGCGCCCGTCACTGATCCGCGCGGCAAAATCTGCCTCCTTCAGCTGAAAGACGAGATTTAACAGATCGGCCTCAATCTTGCGCGGGAATCGATTCGCCAAGCTAATCTCGTAATATGGACAGAGCATCCGGTGTATCTTAAAGTTCTCATGAGGCACTTGACTATGTTGCTGTGGCTGCCGATTGTCCAAAGGTCGTTGTAGTAATCCAACTTCAAGAGCTTGCCTTAAAGCGTTGCGGGTTCGGTCGTTGAGTTTGGCAAAATTCTGTATTTGTACCTGGGAGATCGGCCGCAGATGGTCATTATGGAAATCCCCTGCATTTTCTATCTCGCCCTTACACGTCTCAATGCTCTTAAGCAGCTCTAGTCGAAACAGCTGAGCGAGCGCGTTTGTGAGAGTTAGAACGTCATCAGGATGCTCAGCTTCCAGATATGCCTGACGGTGGATGGCTGATTTGACTTGCACGAGGGCGTTCTGTTGTTGAAAGGAGATCGGCTTTATACTGACGGCGCGACGCGCGATGTCTGGTGTGGCGTAGGAAACAGTATCCTTTAGCAAACTCACAAAAGTACGCACGACTCCTGAAGAAAGATACGCATAGCGGCGAAATCCCGAGAATTCACGCCCTATGAACCGAAGACGTTCGCCTGCGGTTCGGTAGGCGCGACTCTCAAGCAATTGGTCTACCGAAGTGACTCCGCAGTCGCTCCGCTCCAGACATCGGTCTGCCACACTACGGAGGAATGCAAGATAGTCATCACTTTGGTCTTTCGAGTATTTATCTGTTGAAACCAGCGTGTAATCGTCTTCATACTTGAGGATCTGACCATTCGCATCCCGCGTCGGTCTTCCTTCTGTAGCTGCTGCCACTTTATAGGTTATTGGATAATCGCGATCCTTCAGAAAGGAGTTGACCACCTGCCATTGCGCCTCGGTCAAGTTCTCCATTTCATCAAGGAGGAAAAAAAGTGGACGCCCGCCGAAGATTGGGTGTAGCTCGCCAAGAAGCTTGGCTGCTTGGTGCAAGAAATCGAGAGGGAGTGAGTAGTGCAATTGCTCGGGGGTTCCAGAGCGCGCTGAGTTGAATGCATCTTCGATCGCCTTTTCCGAGGAAAGAAATGATGGCTCCTCGAATCCGGGTCTCAGTGGGCACCTAATCAGGCTTCCTGTTAGCTGGCGACAAAAAGATACCTCGCGCTCGTGGGAGAAGTCGAGGACGTGAAGAGCTCGAAGGAGTTCGAGAATCTGACAGAGACGGAGGATGATGGCGAGGTTAAATACGTGGGTAAAGAAATCCACCCACTTTCGATCTGTGCACGTGCCATCCCCACGGCACGACATGGAGCTGAATAATTTCGCTCCGCATTTTACGTAGAATCCGACAAACGGAATATCTCCACCTGCATTAGCCTGTGTCAACTGGACTTCTACGGACAAAAACCGCAGAAGCATCGTCTTTCCCGAACCTCTCGACCCGGCGATGATCGTATTACTTGCCGGCGAGACGATCTTCGCGTAATCGGGAACAGGAATGAAATACTTCCGGATGATGTCGACACTCGAATAGCCTATCTTGTCAGTCTGAAAAAACTTAAACGGATTGTGATCGTCCGTGGGGCGTGGATAGGTGTGGGCATCCACGACAGGCTCGGAAGTCCCGCGGCTGGACTTACGATAATCCCGAATTGCCAAATTCAAGGACTCTAAAAATACCCTCGCATCGGCTTCGATGAACTTTACGCCAAAGTCCTTCCATTCGGATACCGATAGCGGATCCGCCTTGCGTTGAACGACGATGATCTCTGTCTTCCAATTCTCCGCGCGCAGGTCTTTGACCAGCATTCTGAAGTTCGAGTCCTCCATGCTGTATCCGATTAGAATAGGAAGCTTGTCGAGGAGCTGAGCTTTGATGATTTGATATGTTTTTGGCCGAATTCGTTTGAAGCTGTCGTAATCGGACCTATCGAGAACCATGCTTTTGTAGTTAGAAATACTCCCGTGCATCTTTATTAGGCGAGTCCGGCGACTATTTTGAGGTCCCACGCTGTTCGTCTTCAAAGCAAACATCCAGTTGGTTGTTGAATGCGAGTTCTATCAATAAGTCGAAGTTGGTTGTTACGACGGTTGACAGGGGAAGATCGGCAATGACACCGACCGCGGCTAGATCGATATCTTGCCGTGTGAGCAAGGAAGCTATGTACTGCTTGGCGGCGTCTGTGCCGTGATAGTGGTCGTAAATCTGCGCGAGGCGGGCCAAGTCATTCTTGCCTGCAGCCGCGAGACTATCTGCGGCTTCGCTTTGGATTCGAGCGCCGTGGCGGCTTGCCTCTAGCGTGATCGCAGTACGGAATTTGTCGCAAATCTCGGGCGTCGCTAGTTGTCCGTAGGCAGCTGCGTAGCCCGAGCCCAGGAAGAATAAAGCCTGCTCCTCGGCAATCTTGCGGATTACATGCGGGTCTAGACCGATCGGCCGAGTATGTGCTGGATCATTTGTCATATATCGCCAGAACATTCATGTCGGGTTCGGATTTGAGAGTTCCAACCAACCGGAGGCCGTGCTTGTGACCTCGCTTAATAAAGTTGTACGCAAATGTGCCGGTATCAAACTTTCCCCCGGGGCAGACATGGAGATGAAGAGTATCTCCGGTGGAGGAAATGGGCAGGCGGAAATCGATCCAGTTGATCCGCCCGCCATTGTCAGCAGCCGCATCTTCCACTGCAATCATGGCTTTGGTGGCGCTGTAGTTTTTGTCAAACCACTTCCAATACTCACGACGGGCGTCTCCCAACCCGCCCGGAGACTGCCGGGAGTCTGGATATTCAGGTAGAGTCTCATTCTCTACGAAAGTCAGATGCCTGTAGATCTGAATTATCTTTCCGTTAGAGAACTCCGCCGCAGTCGGTATGATTCGAGTCGGTGGGATGTTGCGTGCCAACGATTCGTCGTAGCCGGGAAGATCCAGAAATGCCAGGGCGCGTGGGACATTCAGGATGGATGTTGGGTCACGCCACTCCAGATCGTCTAGGAGCCTGTCCGAGAAATCATTTTATGAGTCATATGTTGTGTGCCTACAAGACTCCTACTACCAGTAATTGTGGTTATGACATGCCGATTTTGAATACTCGGACACGCTCCTAGTGCTCTTGGAAGGAAAAGCCGATTGGGGTGGTTAAAAAGGTAGTGAATCGTAAGCTGCTCCAGCTGGCGTTGCGGATTGTCAATCGGAATGAACTGAAACGAAGAGCCATCCGTCCGAGTTTTCGAGGTGTTTGCTTCGACTTCTCCCGACGCCTTAAATTCAGGCTTGAAAAATGCGAGGACTGGCAGCAACAATCCGGCGAGCTTTTCGGTTGTAACCGAAGCTTCCAGGTTGAATTTGCTCTTCAGCTCGTCAGCATTCGCTTCGGTAACCTGCATTGTGACGACTCCCTGCTTGCTGAGTGGTCTGACTACGGCGTCGTAGAATCGCTCGATTTGCGCTTCATCGATAAACAGCGGAGCGTCGTGCAGCCACAGTAGAGGCTGCGGCAAAATCGCGGTTGGTTTTTCGGTATCCATATTCGTCCGATTCCAAAATCTTCGAATTCCAGATAGGAGAGATTGGATCAGGTGCTGAATAACCACTCCTTCAAACTGTGAAGTTTTTCCCCGATACGACCCTTAGCTATGAGAATACTGGGGTGGCCAGCCAAGACCGTCTCGAGCTCGGGCAGGCGCGAAACATAGTCGGCCCCAAGACTAACGAATACCTTTGAATAGCGCTTCCCCGTTGTGAATGCGGCCAGTTGATGCCGCAGCGTGGCTGAGGGCAGCACAGTGTCCCGGCGCATGCGCTGATCATACGAGGCGATAACCTTTGATGACGATATGAACCCGTGCTTTGCGGAGAGAATGACAATATCAAGTTCTGCGGAAAGGTCAGAGCTCGAAATATACCGGCGTAAGACACGGAAAGCGGGCCCGTTGTATAAGTCAATCGCTGGAACGGATTGACCCGTCACACTCTTTGCTTTAGAGCAAGAGAGAATCAGTAGCCGCTGACGACTGCGATCCGACGTATTGGTGGGTCTTTTCACAATTTCCCGTTCGGGTGATCGGACGAGAGCGCCGGGCTCTCCGAGCGTGGATTCATCGCGTAGAATCAATATTATAGCGTCGCACGGTCAGGTCGGGTTGGCCAGAATTGCGACGCGAGCGTCACCCCTCGATCGTCTGGCGGTGCGTCACTTTGTCGTCCACGGCGTATTTTTAGGCGCACGGCCGGGGTAGCTAATCCAGTAGTCCGGTTCTGGGACATAATGCCGGATTGCGCACACGTCATTGCCACTCTCGATCCCCGGCGCGCCAGATGATCCGGAGCCGAGGATAATCGACTCATGGCCGCCGGCGACGCGCAGAGAGTGTGGTTTCGGGAGATGGTGGAGCGCTTGCGCGATCAGTGGCATCCGGACATGCCTTTCGACGCGATTATCTCGTTACGAGAGGATCTGGATGCGATGCTTCAGCGAATTCGATCCGA
>JBEKTF010000183.1:0-11286 GCA_049516355.1 Bryobacteraceae bacterium
AAGAATGGCACCAGTATCCGCGTCCCGCACGGTCAACCAGAGATTTCCATCTGGTGACCTTTCAACTGAAACCCGGATCAGAGTGGCTCTTTCATTTTTGTCTTCTTGCGGCGTTGAATCGTTCCTCCGGATTGATGACATTCGGCTGACCCGTTTCTAAAGCCAGTCCGTGATTTCTTGCACTTCATTTCCATTGAAGCGTGAGTTGTTGGAAAAAGTCGACGTGTCCGGTACTCCAGTACCGGTTGCACTTCGTCGGAATCCAGCGAAGGCTGTGGAGATAAGCGGGGAATACTTGCGGGCATGGAATCGCCGGGGAGCAAGATGCCACCAATCGGGTTGCTGCAGGAGCTGGGCATCGCGTAATGGTTAGCGCAAATTATCGCCCGTGCCATCAAAACGTTGTCATCGCCTTCATGAATCTTCTCCTCTCGCGCGGCCCCTGCAGCCTGAACCCCATCCCTGATTCAGGCCGGCGGCTCAAAGCAAGTGAATTTGTCCCTACTGCAGCTCCAAGTACTAAGACAAATTGGTACCGGTTGTTAACAGGGAACTTACCCTGTGGTTGCGTTCGTCCGATGCTCTGCTTAGGGCAAATCCGGGAGTTTCCACCGCCATCATCGGCCAAGGCGGGAAGTGACTGGATTCCCGTACCAGGTACGTGCTGCACTAGAAATCTGCCTCCGACATCGCGATAATCAAGTCGCACGCACAAGGGAATCGGGCTACTGATTCAGTTTGCTTGGTCGAGGCGTCCGACAATGGTCTGCTGGCACCGGAACTGCTCTTTGTTCACCAAGCGCTCCTCACCCGACTCATACATTCAAACAATCCTTCCACAATCGCTCGCAGCCCGGGCGATCTCATTAGAAGGTGGCTTATTTCTTCAGCCCGGTGGTCCAGTTCAACAAGACGGTCATCGAGCGGCCGCGCGCCGGGTCGGTCGGTGTGGGAATCAGAAACCGTCCGTCCTTACTGACATCGGCCCCAGCCGGAAAAGGCGCTCCGATGTCGAGCTATTTGTGCTGATGTTCTTTTGAGAGCTGCTCATGGATCTTGGCCATATTGCGCATGGCCTCGGCAGCTTCACGTGAATGCGCTGCATAGTGGCGAGCTTCACTGGCAAGCCCGGTCTCGACCGCACCATGGTGCCCCGATAAGTGTCCGGCCAGCTCTTCGTGCAGCTTGGCTTCATTCTCGTGTTCGATTGCGTGTGCAGTGAAGTGCGACGCAAGTCTCAGGTGATCTTCAGCGGTTTTGTGTGATCGCGCGAGCTGGGCGAATTCAGCTTGTGGTAGCTTCATGGCATTTACTCCTTCGGCAAATGATTTTATCGCCCCTTGCCCCAGACTCGTGGCCCCGGCGTCGCGGGGTTGTACTACCGCGTCTTCCTCCCCCACGCCCACGCCAGACGGCGTAGAGTGGCCGTGGGACCTGCCCCCGACAATCCCAACAGATCCTGTGCCGGTAACCGGCGACGCGGCTAGACCCTTGCCGACTGCCCCGGTGCGTCCTCAACAACATCCAGATACTCGCATTTCCCGTGGTCTTGGCGGACGGGCATGAGGGTTTTGGGTAATGGAACGGGGATTCTGTTAGCGCCCGGCTCGTTAACGAAGGTTTACTCTAACGTGACCAATGGGAACGGCGCCCAGGGAATCCGGGTTCAGTCTGGCAGTACGGGGAACGAGATCTTCAATAATACGTCCTCCGCAGGCAACGGAGGCAACGACCTCCAAGGCGGCTTAGTTCATCGGTAAATATCGGAAGCTGTTTCGCTAATGATTCTCCGATGATCTCAACTTATGAATCTGAATTGAAACAAGTCCCGGCGCGAGCACGGCGTCCTTTACTTTTGCTGGATTGATCGTATGTATTCGGTGAGGGCAAGAAGCTCGACAGGACGAAAGTAGTGACCCCAGATCGGCATGTCGTGGGAGCCGTGAACAGCCTCAATTTCGTTTCCTATGATGGTGCGAGTGATGTGAGAAGCCGGAAACTGGCCATTATTCCTCTTGCTGATCTGTGTCAGATCGGGGGGCGTCTTTTTCAGGGCCGCCGCGACGAGTCCTGCACCCTTGCCATCCATGCCGTGGCAGGAGGCGCAGTAGATCCGGTACGTCTCAGCTCCGGACAAATCGTTTGTCTTCGAAGAACTGTTCCCGGTCCCAGCCGGCACTTTCTCCTGTGGCATCGCGATGAAGCCGGTGACTACGATCAGAATCGGTATGGCCAATTTCCAGCCGCTCATTAAATATCCTCCGCAAGCAGGCGAGCAATCGCCACGCCAAACACGCTTCGCGCGGGAATCGGCTGCTGCCGCCGCCCGAAGACTGGTTTCGCGATTCGCTATGCCGGGTTCCAATGCCAAACCTTGAGGCGGAAACGCGCATCGATCGGGCGGGCAGGCGCATGTTGTTCGAGGGCAACAACCGGCCCGGCGTGAACTTGTTGGGAGGCTGCACGCCTGGCTCGGCGCCGTTTAGCGGGCCTCCCGGCATCAGAGGCGAGCCGGACGCCCAGCCTGACCAATTCCCGGGCAGTGCTGGGCTCGTCCTCCCTATTCGCCTTGTACTGCCTTCCAGGTCTTGTCCGGATTGAAGCGAGTCGTCTGACGGGCCAACGTCCCGGTAGCCGGCCCCATGTCTTTTTCGTACACGATTCCGCGGTGGTTCACAATGAACGTCTTAATACCCGAGACGCCGTATTCCGCGGGATACGCCACCAGCGCGAAGCCGCCGATCATCTGTCCTTTCACCAGGTAGTTCCTCGCCCCGCCTGGCGCATCGGGACCCTGTGCGGTCAGGATGCGGAAATAGTAGCCGTGGTAGGGTATGGGCTTCTTGCCCTCCGCAAACATGGCGGTCGCCGCGTCGGCGAAAGCTTTGGGAACCAAATTGTCCGGCTCACCCCCGGAATAAAGACCGTCCTTTCCCCCCGGAGAACTGACAATCTTCTGCGCGTATTCCAGAACCCCGTTTGCGTCGCGATCACGCGAGGCGTATTCCAGCTGAGCTTCAACGTAAGCGCGGCAGACGTCGATTGCAACCAGCTCGTTGCGCCCCAAGCGGCGAGCGAGTATTTCCACTCTGCCTCGCGCCACGTCGAAATGCCATTGGCCAGCCTTGGTGCGAATCAGCGGGATTGGCAAAGGCCAGTTCTGATTGCCGACGACGATAACCGCGCGATCGGGATTGGAGGGCTCAATCTGGAGTTCCATTTTGTCGTGCGCGCGGCGCGCGAATTCGGCGCGTGAGTCCTTGTCTTCCGCAGGATCGCCGGATTGCACAATGTCTGTGCCTTGCGGACCGAAGAGCTTCATGAGGGCAGCGGTGTCATTCTGCCCGGCGGCATCGACTAAGGCCTGCGCCGCATCTTGCGGAGTCGCAAAGTACGGTTCGCCCACTTGCTGAGCGGCAAGCAGCCCGGCCACGGCCAGAATCAGGGTCAATCTTGTCATCGCGCTTTTCATCAAGGTCTCCTATCGACGCCTGGCACCGCCAGAGGGTGCCGCCGCCCTTGGCGCTGGTGCAGCTCTTGGCATTGGCGCGCTGCGGCTCGGTCCCAGGCTGTACATTCCGTGCTCGGCATGAGTGGTGGCAGCTGCGCCATTCTCCATTCCGCTGAAAGCTCCGCGATTTTGTTGGCGGCTGGGCGGTGGGTTGCTGGGGATGGTGCGATTGCCGAACCGCTCGGAGGTCTGCCCGGGCGCGTTCCGCGCCGCTTCCGGAATAGAGCGTTGAGCCACGCTCTGGCGCACGTTGCCGCGGTACTGATTCTGCAGAGCCTGATTGGCATAGGGAACGCCTTCACGATGCTCCAGATCGTGCGCCCACACGCTCGTGCCATGCGCGCTGGCAAGGTGACCGGCGTTGAAATTGTACTGATGAATGAACGAATTATCCACAATCACGGAGCGGTTGCCCCATCCCGGATGCCAGCCCCAACCCGCCCATCCGTGCCAACCGACGCCGAAGAAAAGACCAATATCAATCGGGCCTCCGAAGCCGAAGTACAGGCCGCCCGCCAGGAAGCTCTGAGGAGGCCAATACCAGCCCGGGTAGGGATACCAGAGGGGAGGTCCCCAAATCCACGCCGGGTTATAGACCGGCACGTAAATCACGTCGGGATTGGCAGGCTCGATGCCGATGTACGGCTGACCTCCTTCGCTGCCGGTCACGACGTTTAGCTGGGGTGTGGATTGCAGCCTGCCCGCTTGCTGGGCGCGCTGCCGCATGCGCTGCACAGCATCCATGACGTCCTGCTGCTGAGCCAGGAAAGCGTTCCCCAGGTTGGTAGTCCACGTGACATCGTCATTCAGGCGCTTGAGCACGTCCGGAAAGATCACCAAAGCCTGAATGCTGGGATCCCAGTTCTGCTGTTGCGCGGCCTGCGTCAGCGCCGGACCGGTCAAGCCTCGATTCCTTTGCTGCCACTGGTAAGCTTCCACCACTTCCAGAGGATACGTGGAGGCCACCATGATCTGGCTCAACAGTTCGTCCGGGTAGAGGGCGATGGGGGCCACCAGGTCGTCCAACTGATTGGGCGTCAGGGTCTGGCCCGGTGGCGGCAGGGCGGGCGGTTGCTGCTGTGCCCACATCGATGTGGCCGCAGAGGCAATCCACAATCCCAAAAGAAGAGCCCACACTCGTTTGGGTCCCGCAAAAGGATATTGGATCGGCATGGTTGCCTTCTTGCGACGCAGATTGCCGGCCAAAAACAAATCCTAATGAACACACACGGCTTACATCCACAGAGACCATCGATGCGGACTGACGTGGTGGGTGATATCACGCTCAATTGATCGCGTGTGCGCCAGGGAAGTGACGCACACGCCCAATTGCGACAGAAAAGCTCGTGCTACGTGTTTGAGCCGACTTAGCCGCCCTCCGCCACATAGCGTGCGAATGCATGTATCCGACGCACCAAATAAACGTGGGCCAGCATAAACGATCTGCCGGCGCCGCCTTCCTAAGACATGCGCCTGCCGCCCCAATTTGAGATGCGTGGTTTCCCCCAGTGCAGCGCTTGAAGCCAGGCCTTGGGGCGCGTGCGGCGGCTAATACATTGGTTAATTCGCGCGCGGTTGATCTGGTATGGCGATTGCTATTTCACTCGTGGAGGACGTTCCATGGGCGGCTGGAAATTGGCCATACCAATTCTGATCGTAGTCACCGGCTTCATCGCGACGCCACAGGAGAAAGTGCAGACCGGGACCGGGAAGAGCTTCCGGAAGACGAACGATTTGTCGGGAGCGGAGATGTACCGGGTCTACTGTGCCTCCTGTCACGGCGTCGATGGCAAGGGTTCCGGACCTGCTGCGGCGGCGCTGAAAAAGGCGCCTCTGGATCTGACGCAGATCAGCAAAAGGAACAACGGGCAGTTCCCGGCTTTCCGCATCACTCACATTATCGACGGCTACGAGATTGAGGCTTTTCACGGTTCCCGCGACATGCCGATCTGGGGAGACTACTTCCGCGAGAAGCAGCGGGATGAGGCGATCCTTGCACTGCGGGAACACAACCTGACCGAATACTTGCGGTCGATCCAGCAAAAGTAAAAGGACTTTATTTAAAGGTGGTCTTATGCCAGTTCGAATATTGATCGCGGCTCTCGCGCTGAGCGGCGCGTCGGCCTTTGCGCAGACAAATTCTCAGCCGGGTGTTGAGGTTCAGATGATTCTCACGGTCGCAGACCATGCGAACCACAGGCCTCCTTGCTTTGAAGGCGGGCGACGTGACGATCATGGACGCAACGATTACGGACTGGATGCCGCTCGAAGGCGGCCACGATCTCGAGCTTTTTGTCCTGATCGACGATGCGGCGAACTATGATTTTGGTTCGAAGCTTCAGGAGTTGCAGCGATTCGTTAACTCGCAACCGGCACCGATGGCGGTAGGCGTCGCATACATCCACGATGGAACGTTGCGGATCGTGGAGAATCCCACGACGGATCACGCGCGCGCTGCCCGCGCCCTGCGTGCCCCCTCCGGAAGCAAAGCGGCCAATCCGTATTGCGCGCTCTCCGATCTGATCCAGCGCTGGCCAAAGAACTCGTTGCGCCGTGAAATCGTGATGGTGAGCGCCGGGATCGACGACTCCGCGACCGAAGGCGCCGTATGCGCCAACGCTGAAACGGCAATTCATGACGCCGAGCGCGCCGGAATCGTGGTCTTTGCGCTGTACCACCCCGGTGCCGATTACCTTTCCGAGAACTGGTTGAAGGTCGATTCGGGAGTGACGAATCTTGCGCACGTATGCTACGAAACCGGCGGCGAGGCTTATTTCATGAGCCACAGCCCGATGGAATCACTCGATCCCTTCCTGAGCGATATAGCAGAACACCTGGCACACCAGTACTTTGTGAAATTCCGGTTATCGCCGGGGCCGGAGAGTGGTTTTCAGACGATACATGTCAAGTCCCTATCTCTCGGCCTGGAACTTAAGGTGCCGGAGAATGAGCGTGCGGAGTGTGTCGGCCGTCTGATGCTTTGCGGATCTCTCGGCCTGGAGCTTATGATGCCGGAAAGAGTCTGGGTCCCCGTTCCCGCGCGGAGGTGAGTAAACATTGAGCCCGCAGTGTGCGATTTTACGCTCAATCAGTAGCGGCGCATCCCCCACGGAATTCTTGCGCGGTGGGAAACGGCGCGTCGGGTTTCCAGACGATCAACGTGTCACCGGCTCGAAGCGCCCGGAGGCAATGGAAGGATACCTTCGGCGGGTTCCGGTGACACCGATGCCCGGTGACACCAATGACCCGCTTGTATGTGAAATCACCGCACCAGCCAGGCAACGACTGCCGATGAAATAAGTTTCGCGAGCACTCATGGTCTATCACCTCACGAATCAAGGGATAGGAAATGTACTGCGCGCATTCCGTCCACTAATGTAGCCGAAGCGGAACGATAAAAACGAAACTGGGTATGCACTTGACTCAGGTGGCCGTCAAGCAGAGCAACAGGATGATTTCGAGCATCAATCTCTCTATTGGGCGCTGGAAACCAATCCTAACGCACAATGGCTCGGATTGCTCCGGGCGATCTCTTGGACAATGATCCTGCCGAGAGTGTAGAGTGCCGAGTGTGTGATCAATTTGCGCCAGCGCGCCGCCCGTGATGAGAAGCCACCTGCTCCTCGCGTTGAGCCCCCTCTTCCGTATGAGGAGATTCCTTATGTGGCTGAAACATGGGTAGAGTTTTGTAGGTTTTGTAGGCTCCATGTTGGCCGCACTTCCCAATATTCCGTTAGCGCATGGCGCCAGAAAACTGTGCCCATTTTTGTGCCGACCCCCTGCGTAGAAGCGTTGCTCGCTGTTGCTATCGCCACGTGGCAAGTTCCTCGGAAGCCTTTGAAAACTAGCAACTTGGCGCAATGGTGGGCAATACTTGGCAATACCCGTAAGTGACTGATATTGCGTGGGTTCTTGGTTCGGGACCAGGAGGCCGGAGGTTCGAATCCTCTCGCCCCGACCATTTATCCCTTTTAATCTCGGCTCTACGGCTGGCTTGGGTCGTCTTCCTGCGGCGCGCCTTGTGCCCAGCGAGCGTTCGCCCATATATCCGGGAAGGAAGTTTGTTCAGCGAGAACAGCGCGCCCGGCGGGTAAACCAGGGCTTTGAATATATCGGCGATTGTGTGCGCAGGCTTCTTCACTGCCTACTCTACTTCCGTACCGTGCGCGGCTTGGCCTTTCAAGCGGAAGGTCCTGGGGTAGTGACCCTCGCCGCAGAGTTTGAACGACCCGAAATCTTTCTACCACGGGCCGTCGGGAACATCCCGGGAATGCCGACGCCATTCCTCCAGCGCGAACAGGTCGTGCATCGTGATTTGCCGCTCCCTTGCCCGGTCGAAGAGGTGTTGTCGAAGCTGCGGTGGGAGATCGAGCCGCTGAATCTTCGGCATCAGTAGCCGAAAGTCATGTTCGCTAGTTCGTCGCGAAGGCGCTCTGTTTCGACCGGATCGGTGGATTTCTGGAAGCGGTCCGCGAGTTCGAGAAATATCGTTCGCCGCTGTTCGTAGGCCGTGATCGCGTCCGCCAGGAGATCGATGATCGCACGATTCGCGCTCACGTGCCGAGCCGCCGCGATATTGTCGAGCTTTTCGGCCATCTCAGCCGGGAGGGAGATGCTTCGTCTGATCGCCTCGGCTCCTGTGAGCGTGGTACTCATATATCACCAGAATACACCAATGCGCACCACGAGCGTAACTTCGGCCCTCACGAAACTGTGCCTGGTTCTCGCCCCGACCCTTTCATCCCATTAAAATCAAAAGGTTCCGGGCGTTTGATTCAGGCTCTACGCATTCAGACCTGAGCCGCGCCTCCATCGACGAAGAGCTCTACGCCAGCGATAAAACCTGGCGTCTGCGGAAGCGAGGAAGACAACAGCCCTGGCGAGTTCCTCGGGGCGACCGAGGCGGCCCATGGTGACGGTCGAAGCGAGGGCCTTCATCTCGTCAGGGTTGGCGAAACGTCTGATTGAGCAGAGGGGTATCGATCGGACCCGGGCTGACGGCGTTGACCCGAATGCCCCGGTCCTTGAGGTCCGTGGTCCACGTGCGAGCAAAGGAACGTACGGCAGCCTTGGTAGCTGAGTAGACGCTGAAGGCAGGGAAGCCCTTGATGGAGACGATGGAGGCGTTCAAGACGATAGATCCGCCGTCGGGCACCAGCGGAGGAGCCTTCTGCACGGTGAATAAAACGCCCTTTACGTTGACGTCAAAGGTGGTATCTAAATGCTCTTCGGTGATGGAGCCGAGGGGAACGGCGTCGCCGAGTCCTGCGTTGGCAAAGACGATGTCGAGGCGTCCCTTTTTCTTGCCGATCCGCGCGTAGATCCGGTCAAGGTCCGCAAGCCTGGCGACGTCGCCCTGGATGGCTGTGATGTTGGAACCGATGGAGACCGCTGCGGCATCAAGCTCGAGTTGCCGACGGCCGGTGATGTAGACATACGCGCCTTCTTCGACGAATTGCTTTGCCGTGGCCAGGCCGATGCCGGTACTGCCGCCCGTGATGAGAGCAATCTTACCTTCGAGTTTCCTCGCCATTGTTTTTCTCCGTTGTTGCTCAGTTGTAACGAACCTGAGAGTGTTCGTGTCTGAATTGTGCTGCATCAGAGAAAAGCAAACATCACGGGATGGAGTGCCTTAGCGGTACCCTCGCGAGCGTACGCCAGGATTCCCCGTTCGTGGTAGACAAGCAGTCTTAGATGGCAGGCTGCACCCGGGCTTCCGCATTTCGATGGAAGCCTGGTGGGATTGACGGTTGGGCTGCTCGCCACGTCTGTTCATCAGGTGAGAAGACGGTTTCCACCCAGGACAAAGAATCAAGGTAGCAGGTGCTCAGATCGTCAGCCGACAATCGGATGAGTCGCGCTGCCGCATCCACCTGACGAAAATCGCCGAGCTCGTAAGCTTTCACAATCCGCAAGACGAGAGAGAGAGGATCCGCGTCATTCCCGGCGAGGAGCGTATTCCGAATATTCGCGGCAATATTAAGCTCGTCGAGTATCCCCTCCAGTGGTCTTTGCAGGATGGCGTCCAACAGGGAGAACATGCCGACCAGGAAGGGATCGGCACCGCCCAGTGACAGTTTCGCAAAACCAGCGATCACTTCGCAGAAGCGGCCACGCATAAGCACTTGCGCCACCAGCACCGGCGGTCTGTTCTGGGCCAGACTGGGCAGACTTGCCATCCAAACCCACTTGCGAATCCCGTCCGAGCCCAGCAGGATAAGCGCCTGGCGAATGGATTCGATGCGATCGGACCAGTGGAACGCCGCTGAATTGAGATAAGTCAACAGCGAATGCGAGAACGAGATATCGTGCCGTATCAGCTCCTCGATGGCGCGAAGATCCAGGTCCTGCCGCTGCATCTGCTTGACCAGACGCAAACCGCTCATCTGGGATGCGGGAACCCGCGACGTATGCAGAACGGTGGGACTTGCGAAGAAAAATCCCTGGAAATAGTCGTAGCCCAGCAGACTTGCTCTTCGAAACTCCGCCTCGGCCTCGACTTTCTCAGCCACCATCCTGATTTTGAATTTCTGGTAGCTTTGCACCATCCTTTCCTGGTCGGCGGGAGATGTTTGCTGGAAATCCACTTTGAGGATGTCCACAAAGGGCGCAAATTCCGCTGTCCGCCCATCTTCCCGACAGTTGTCGAGCGCCAGAGCGTAGCCTTGCTGCTGGAGTTTGTGGCAAGCGGAAAGGACCTCCTGATCGGGCGGGACCGTTTCGAGAATCTCTATGACAACCTTGTCGGGAGGCAACAAAGTGGTCCAGTCCCCCAGAAGCAGCGGCCGATCGAATTTAATGAAAGCAAGTTTGCCTCCGAGTAGCCGATCCAGACCGAATCCCAGGACGGCGTTCACGATTACCTGGGAAGTGGCGGAGAAGTCATCCGTCGAATCACAGAAATTGGCCGGGCTCGAACGAAAGAGAAGTTCGTATCCGGCTAGATTCCATCCACGATCGAGGATGGGCTGGCGCCCGACATAGACATTCACAAAATACCGTATCGGCGATTGGAGCAAAGATTCGAGCGGTTTGTGGCAAATAGTAATCGCTCGGTCACCCCCGGAAAGCGTTGTCGACAGATGTAAGACTACACGTGTTCACCCTTAACTCGAACGGTTTCATGGCGCAGTCCTTCTCTGTGCCAAAGACACGGTCCCGCACCGGGCAATGGGAGAAATAAGAGATGGCTATTCTTTGGGCGTGATCTTGATCACGTGGGCGTTGAAATGCTTGCCGGAGTCGATCAGGAACTGATGCGGGATGTTGGCGGGGACGTACAACGTATCGCCGGTTTTCATCGGATACGTGGTGCCGCCTTCGATCCGGCCGCGAAGCTCACCGGGCCCGGTCGACTCGAGTCATAACCAGTTTGCCACCCCGGCGTCCGAGCCCCTGATCCTGCCAGGACTCCTTTGACGGCATAATTCGACCGAGTTCGAATTCGAGGAATGGCCGACCGGCTTTTCTTCCTTTCCTTCCGCTTCCCTTCCGCGCCGTCGCGCCTGACAGCGCGGGTCTCTTCAGGAAGCAGAACCGGGCGGGCTGTATCTTGATAGCAGTGGAACAATTCGGGATGCCTTCGAAATTTCGCGACAACTTCGAGGTAATTGACCGGTTACGTTACATCGCCTGGCAATTGACCGGGGCCCGAAACACATTTCAGGGCCGGTTCAGGCACGGTCCCAGGATCTCTATTCGTCCCCGGCCTTCGAATGATTTCGACACCGCCTACGAGATTTTCCACGGCGGTATTTATCAAACGGGGCTCGCGC
>JBEKTF010000184.1:0-11149 GCA_049516355.1 Bryobacteraceae bacterium
CACGGTTCACGACATCGAGCAGACCATGCTCACAACAAAGACCGGGACGCCTCTCCGCGTCAAGGACATCGGTTACGTGGTACAGGGTCCCAAGATTCGGTTGGGCCACATGGCCAGAGCCAACCGCATGGAGGACGGGCGGATCATAGACGAGCCCGATGTCATCCAGGGCGCGGTGCTGATGCGCAAAGGCGCTGAAGAGCAACCCACGCTCGATGCCATTCACAGGAAAGTCGATGCGCTCAATAACGGCATCCTTCCGCCCGGCGTGAAGGTCATACCCATGCTGGATCGAAGCGATCTGCTTCGTTTCACCTTGAACACCGTGGAGCACAACCTGACCGAAGGCATGCTTCTGGTCAGCGTGATCCTATTCCTGTTTCTACTCAATGTTCGTGCTGCCATCATCGTCGCCCTTACCATTCCATTTTCATTGATGTTCGCGTCGATATGGCTGGATATGAGCCACATTCCGGCAAATCTTCTTTCACTGGGCGCGCTGGATTTCGGCATGGTAGTGGATGGAGCGGTGGTTATGGTGGAAAACATTATCCGCCACCTGACCCACGACCGCCGGCAAACCCAGTCCGGTCAGGTGAAAACCACCTCGGAGATCATCCGCGAGGCTTGCCATGAGGTCCAACGACCGGTCTTTTACGCCATCGCGATCATCATCACAGCGTATTTGCCGATCTTCACGCTGCAGCGCGTGGAGGGCCGATTATTCCGGCCCATGGCCTGGACGGTGGCGTTCGCTCTTCTCGGGGCCATGACTTTTTCCATCCTCATCGCTCCTGTCCTCGCAAGCACTTTTTTCCGCGGTGGGATCCGGGAAAGGCGCAACCTGGTTATGGACTTCCTGACGAAGCAGTACCGCAAGGGATTGCGCCGGGCCGTTCACCATCGCTTGCTCGTGGCCTGCATTGCTCTCGTTTCCGTGGCTGGAACCCTCTATCTGGGCTTTGGCGGCGTCATCGGCGCGGAATTCCTTCCGCACCTGGACGAAGGGGCTATCTGGGCGCGCGGCACGCTGGCGAACAGCACCAGTCTTTCGGAAGGCGAAAAATTCACCAACAACGAGCGCGTCGTATTCGCCTCCTTCCCGGAAGTCAGCAAAGTCGTCTCGCAGGTCGGCCGGCCCGATGACGGTACCGATACCGGGGGATTCGGCAACACCGAATACTTCGTCGACTTGAAGCCGCACGACCAATGGCGCCCGATATTTCACAAAAACAAAGAAGAACTGATCGCCTCCATGAATCTCGCGGTGCAAAAATATCCGGGCGCGATCTGGAATTTCTCGCAGCCTATCGAAGACAACGTCGGTGAGACGATGACAGGCACCAAGGGTTCGCTGGCGCTCAAGATTTTCGGAAATGATTTGAAGACCCTCGAGGCGAAGGGCGAAGAAGTCACGACGGTCATGGCGGCGATTCCGGGCATGCATGACGTCAAGCTGTTGCGTGATTTCGGCCAGCCGAACCTCGATCTGACCATTGACCGCAAGCAGGCAGCTCGCTTTGGAATCAACGTGACGGACATCCAGGATGCCGTCCAGACAGCTGTCGGTGGCAACGCTGTGAGCCAGGTGCTGATCGAGGAACAGCGGTACGACGTAGTGGTGCGCTATCAGGCGCCCTATCGTAATACCTCTCAGGCCATCGAAAAGATTCGCCTCCTTTCCCCTTCCGGAGAGCGGGTGTCTCTGGCGCAGCTAACGAAAGTTGAGGTCAAGGACGGCGCCTACGACATCTTCCGGGAAAACAACAGCCGCTATGTGGCTGTAACCTTCAACGTAAGAGGCCGGGATCTCGGGACCACGGTCGAAGACGCGATCAAACAGATCGGCGCAAAGGTGAAGATGCCGCCGGGTTACACCATCGGCTTCTCGGGTGAATACGAGAGTGAAAAGCGGGCGGAGGCGCGCCTGGCTATCGTCGTCCCGCTGACGGTTCTCGTCATCTTCATCATTCTGTACACCATGTTCCGCTCCTACAAATGGGCGCTCCTCATTCTTCTGAATGTCGGCATGGCCCGCGTGGGCGGCCTGCTGGCTCTCCTCATTACGGGAACCTACCTGAGTGTTTCATCCGGCGTCGGCATGCTGGCGCTCTTTGGCGTCTCGGTGCAAACCGGAGTCATCATGGTCGAGTACATTAACCAGCTCAGGGCCAGAGGCCACTCGATCGTTGATGCCGCCGTTGAAGGCGCGGTCCTCAGGCTTCGTCCCATCATGATGACCATGCTTGTGGCGACTCTTGGTCTCCTGCCTGCAGCGCTATCGCATGATATCGGGTCCGATTCGCAGCGGCCTTTCGCGATTGTGATTGTAGGCGGCCTGATTTCCGACCTGCTGTTGAGCATTATCCTATTGCCTACTTTTTATACCTGGATCGCACGCGAGGGTGACCCGCTGCCGAAGCTGGAGGGATCCCTTGAACACTAAGTTAATATTGGCTGCGATTGGATTCGGAACCGGTTGTCTGCTGTTTGCCGCCGATGCGCCAAAGCAATACGGATCAAAGCAAAAGGTCGAAGTGAGTAAAACGCAGCGCATCGATTTCCCGTCCGGCGGCACGCTAAGGTTCAAGAACTCGGTCGGCGTGTTGACGGTGGAAGCATGGGACCGGCCCGACGTGGAGATTACTACGATCAAGTCCACGAAAGTCGACGTCGATGCCAGCGATCGCGAAAAGGCCACACGAAAACTGGACCGGGTGAACGTCGCGACCGAGCGGCAGGGCGATGAGTTGGTCGTCACCACGGATTTTCCCTGGCATCGCGCCTTTCGGCTTCCTTATCCTCTGTCCGGAGAGACCAACTTCAACATGGAATACCGCATCAAGGCGCCGGCGAACGCCCGAATCATTGCCGATCATACCCTCGGGCAAGTGAACATCGATGGGTTGACTAACGATATTCAGGTGACCCTGGCTCAGGGGGAAATTCTTCTTCATCTTCCCGAGGAGCAGAAATACAGCATTGATGCGCAGAGCGATTTCGGCAGCGTGAAGTCGGATTTCTCCGAAGTGGAGAAGCGTACGGGGTGGCTCCTGGGGCATCGAAGCGTCGATGAAAATTCAGCGGCGCCGCACAAGCTGAACCTGAGGGTCGGATTTGGGGACATCGTCATCCTCAAAATCCGGGTACCGAAACCTCCCGAGCCGACGACTCCGGCTTCGAAAACGGAGGGACTATGAACACCGGATGGCTTATCAACAAGGAGACAATCGGGACTCGCATCGGGCAGATCGGGATCGTTCTGGTTGTGAGCTTGCTCCCGGCCGGCGCTTTCGCCCAGACGGCTTTTACCTGGCAACAACTAGTGCAAAAATTCGAGGCCGCGAACCCGACGATGAAGGCGAACCAGCTCAACATCGATGAGTCCCGGGCCGCCGAGATCACGGCTTTTCTCCGCCCCAACCCGGACTTCGCTCTGGCGGCCGATGGGACTCAGTTAACCCCGCATGAAGGAATCTATCGGCCATTCGCCGGCACCACGATTTCACCGAGCGTCAGTTATCTGCACGAACGAGACCACAAGCGTGAGTTGCGGCGCGACCAGGCGAAAGAGTCGACCGCCATTGCGGAATCGAGTTATCATGATGCGGCGCGCGGTCTGCTCTTTAACCTGCATAGCGCATTCGTCAACGTCCTGCAGGCGAAGGCTTTCCTTGAGAACGCGCAGATGAACCTGGCTTACTGGGACCACGAGCTTGAAATCAACCGCAATCGCTTAAAGGCCGGAGACATCGCCCCAGTCGATGTGGATCGCCTGGAACTGGAGCGGGTCCAGTTCGAATCGGACTTCGAGACCGCGACGGTGAATCTGCGGACGGCCAAGATCCAGATTCTGACGCTTCTGAACGACCGCACGCCGATCGAGCGGTTCGACGTCACCGGACGGTATGATTTCAGCGAAGAGTTGAGGCCGCTTGAAGAATACCGGAACATCGCGCTGGCAGCGCGCCCGGACCTGAAGGCTGCCATGCAGAACGTGGATCTGGCAAAGATTACCTACGATCTGGCCGTCGCCAACGGATCGACGGATCCAACGTTCAGCACGTGGTGGACGCACAATGCTTCGTTCAACAACCCATACGACTACAACACCATTGGCGCCAGCGTCAACATACCCCTTCGCATCTTCGACCGGAATCAGGGCGAGAAAGCGCGGACACAGGTCGATATCAGCCGTAACCAGCGGTTGCGCGACGCGGCCGAGGCGCAGGTTTTCAGTGACGTCGATTCCTCCTACTACACACTAATCCAGAACGTGAATCTCCTGAAGCCGTACAAGGCCAAGTATCTGAAGATGGCGACGGATGTTCGCGACAGGGTGTCCTTTGCTTTTCAGAACGGAGGCGCCTCTTTGCTGGATTATCTGGACGCGGAGAAATCTTACCGCGATGTTCGCCTGGCGTACCTGAATCTGGTTGGTTCTTACTTAACCGCGGCCGCTCAAATGGATATGGCCGTAGGTCGCGAAGTCGTGCAATGAGTTGCAAGGGAACGCAGGCGAAAACGCCTACTCCACAAGAAAACTCCCGGCGTCTTCGCCTCTCACGAACAGGTTTATGACAAAAGAAACAATTCGCGCGGCTATTACTGAAATCGGCATCATTCCGGCAGTGCGCTTATCGTCCGCAGATGACGCCCGCTTTGCCGCTGAGGCCATTTATTCCAGCGGCATCCCCATTGTCGAAGTGACGATGACGGTGCCGGGCGCGGTCGCAGTCATTTCTCAACTGACGAAACAGAACAGCGCGCTCATCGTGGGGGCGGGCACGGTGCTCGACGTTGAAACAGCGCAACGATGTCTGGACGCCGGCGTGGCTTTTCTCACAACTCCGGGTCTCGATCTGGAAATTGTGAACTTCGCGGTGAAGCACGGAACAGTAGTATTTCCCGGCGCGATGACACCGGGCGAGGTCATGGCCGCATCCAGGGCCGGGGCAGATTTCGTCAAGATCTTCCCGTGTGCCCAGCTTGGCGGACCAAGCTATATCAGGGCGCTCAAAGCGCCTTTCCCGAAGATTCCCCTGATTGCCTCCGGCGGTGTGAATCAGGAAACGGCCACCGATTTCATTCGCGCGGGCGCAGTGGCGCTCGGTATTGGTCGGGACCTGATTCATCCGGATGCGATCCGGCGGCGTGAGGACGGGTGGATTCGTGAATTGTCGCGCCGGTATTTGAGCATGGTCAAGCAGGCCCGCAACCCGACATGAGCCGGGTCCTGGGGATTGTCGCCGTCTACGTCCTGATGTTCCTCGCCTGGATCTCCGTCGGCCTGTTCATGTTGTTCGCTCCGGTACGGTTCGGCAATCTCGTTCATGACAGCTTTGGCCTGTATCCCGAGGTCCGCCGCAATGATTGGGGCAGGAAGCTCATTCTCCGGCTCGTGGGAATCGGCCTGCTCGGATTCGCCGCACATTTTGCCTTGCGGGTTGTCGCGCTGTTTGGGAGCGATGGCTAACCCCGATAGTTGTTACGCCCTCTCACTCGACCTTCTCAATCGATCTTCGGACGCGAAGGACGCTCCTCGGGATCGACGAAGCGGTAACCAACGTGGCTGTCGGTAAGGAGATACTTTGGGTTGGCAGCATCGTCACCGAGCTTCCTTCGCAGCTGATGTACTAACGATCTCAGGTATTCTACCTGGCCAATATACTGCGTTCCCCAGACGTCCTGAAGAAGACGGGCATGCGTGACCGGCAAGCCGCGGCGCGCCATCAGGTAGTGCAGCAGATCGAATTCTTTCGGTGTCAGAGAAAGCGTGATTCCGGCCTTTTGCACGAGACGGCGAGCGGGATGAAGACTGAGATCGCCAATCACAATGACTTCCTCGCTGTGATCGGGCGTACTCCGCGTGCGTCGTAGCGCCGCGCGAATTCTGGCCGTCAACTCACGCATGTGGACGGGCTTGCTTACGTAGTCGTCGGCGCCCGCTTCGAGTGCTTTGGCCTTCAGATCCGGGTCGTCGTTCACGCTCAACATCAGGATGGCGAGCCGGGGCATCATCCTTCGCAGCTGGATGCAGGTTTCGATGCCGCTCTTTCCGGGCATGTTGATGTCGAGCAGTGCGGCATCGTATTTAACGATTCGGCAGAGTTCGATGGCTTCGTCTCCGCTGGCGGCTTCCCCGATATCGAAGCCGAGGCTCAGGAGCGTGGTGTGAAGAGCCCGCCGGACGGATGCTTCATCATCGATAATGAGGACCTTCCCGTCAGTTCCGGCCGGTGACATTGGTGGCTGGCGCTCCAGCGCCGCGTTCGAAGATGACATCGGTAACATGGCCGATTAAACACTCGGTTGAAAAAACCGCGTTTGACTGTCTGACGGCTGCAACTGCGTGGCCTGGAGCTGCGGTTTGTCGCCGCCGGCGGAAAGCGACCACTCAGCTTCATCCTTTACGTTGATCAGAGCGTACAAATCCTCAGGGTGAATATCCTGTATGTATCCGGCTGAGACCGCCCGTATTCGCCATTCCGAAACCAGCCTCTGGACCATGGCCTTGCCCAAACCGTATCGCGCGCAAATGTTTCGCACCGGCCAGCCCCGGACAAAGTAGAGGTGGGCGATTCGCTGTTGCGTGTCGTCTTCCGGCCTCTTAACGATCGCGGGGATCTGGGAGGGAAAGGTGACCAGATTGCGCTGAATCGCCATGCGCAGCGCGGAATTTCCGATAAGTGAGATATCCATAAAACTTCGGCCAGTAAGGCTCGCCTTCAGGGTCAGACGATTTCCATTAAAAAGTCATTGGCGATTTATCAAGCGATCATAATTATCGCCCCTATAGAAAGAATGAATCGGGCGGAACGGAGGTGCTGATGAAAAACAGGTAGATTGCACATAAAACACAGGTGACGTAAGACCCGGGTGCTTTTACTCCGGGCTGCGGAATCTATAGCCGTACCAAGCCTCCGTGACCAGATAGGAGGGATGGGAGGGATCGTCTTCCAGCTTGCGGCGCAACTGGTGAACGAAGGTTCGCAGGTAGTCCAGCTCGCGACCGTACTCGGGGCCCCAGATCGTAGTGAGTAACGTGCCGTGCGCGAGAGGCTTGCCTGCATTCGTCATCAGGTAGTGGAGGAGGTCGAATTCTCTGGGAGTCAGATGGACCCGCCGCCCCTGCTTGGTTACGGTGCGAAGGGCGGCATCGAGCCTGATGTCACCGATCTGGATCCACTCCCCGGCAGTCTCCTGGGGCAGACTGGAACGGCGGAGGGCGGCTCGAACCCGCGCGGTGAGCTCACTCATGTGAAACGGCTTGGTGACGTAGTCGTCCGCACCCGCTTCGAAGGCCCCGAGCTTATCCTCCTGGCTATCCTGGATCGTGAGCATGAGGATGGGCAAAGCGGGGAAGCGCCGCCGGATTTCCCGGCAGGCAGGGACGCCTCCCATTCCAGGCATATTCATATCGAGCAGGACGGCGTCGTACAGGCGCCTGGCCATCAGATCAATCGCCTGTTCTCCCGTCGATGCCTCGGCAATTTCGAATCCGAACGATCGCAGGGTGATCCGCAGCGCCTGACGAATTGCCGAATCGTCGTCGACAACCAGAATGCTGCCGGGGCGGCCCGCCGTTTGTACGTTGGTCATCAGAGCACGCCCTGAGTTGCCGGGAGCGCAAAAAAGAAAGTTGTCCCGTCCCTTTCGTCGCTGACGACCCAGGTGCGCCCTCCGTGCGCCTCCGCGATTTTGCGCGTAATCGAGAGACCCAGGCCCGTGCCTGGCGCCAGATGCTCAGTTCCGGGAGCGCGGTAGAACCGGTCGAAAATGGACTGGCGGTCTTCCGGTCTGATCGCCGGCCCCTGATTGTGCACGGAAATGACGACGTCCTGCGCTGCCAGGCTGGCTTTGATAGTGACTTGAGAACCGGGTGTCGAATACTTGAGCGCGTTATCTACAAGTTGCAGGAGCGCAACCACAATCAGCTCTCCATTGCCACGGATGCTTGCGTCCTGGCTGGGGATATCAAGATCGACTTGATGACCCTCAAAACCCGCAGGGAGGCGTTCCAAAGTTCCATGAATGAGACTCGAGATGCGGCACTCCTCGCGACGGACAGATATGTCGGATTTATCCAAACGCGCGGTTTGCAGAAGCCGGGTTGCAAGATCGGTGAGGTGGGCCGATTCGCTGTCGATTAACGCGATAAGGTCCGCCTCCGGTGGCCGGAGAGAGCCTGTTTCCAACAGACCGGAACTGGCTGCGCGAATTGCGGTCAACGGGGTCTTGAAGGCGTGGGCCAGCGCATCCAGCACGGCGGTACGAAGCCGGTCGCTTTGGCGTGCGGCCTCCGCGCGGGCCTCGTTCTCCAGAGTTCGGGAACGCTCAAGCGCAATCGCGGCAATCGAGGCAGTTGCGTCCATGACCAGCGGGTTCAGGTCCTGTCCACGCATCGCAATGGCGCCAATACTTTTACTGTCTACCCGCAGCAAACGTGCCCACGCGTGCTCCCCGTTGCCGTCAGAATCTGAATCCTGCACCCAGGCGTTCCGCGCGAGATCCCGAACCTCCGGGAGCGCGGCGCCCGCCTCGTCGGTTCGCGCTGAGGATGGGTCGAACAGCGCAACGGACTCCACACCAATCGCTCGCTGAATAAACAGGGCGATTTGTTGTCCGGGTGGTTCGTGGCGATCCAGAAGGAGCACGAATCGGCTCAACTCATAAAGGCATTTGAGGTTTCGCCGCTCCTCGGTTGCGATTGACGCCTGCTGCCGGGCCCGAACGGACAAATTGCTTACTACCAGGCCGACGAATTCAAATGCGCCGAGTGCGATCCAGTTCGCGGAACCCTCCACACGGAGAGTGAATAAGGGTTCCATAAAGAAATAATCGAGGAAAAGAAAGGCGGCGATTGTAGCGGCGGTCGCTTCCCAGACCCCCCATCGAAGGGCCGCGAGAACCACCATTAACAGGTATAAACAACAGACCGTCGGGACCGTGAAATGAAGGTGGAAGGCGGCGTATGTTACCGCACAGGCGATGGTAGTGCCAGCCAGGTATTCCACGGATTTCCGCGATGGAAACTTGTTTATTCGCCGCGCCGGTTCCCCTCGCTCCAGTTTGGAACTGGTGCGTGTTGCCAGCGTTACATATTCCGCCCCCATGAAATTCCGGTTCCTGCAATCCCAGGATAGCCCTAGACTCATGAGAAAGTAATTAGTAAAAAAAGAGTGATTACTTCATGGCGGTCGCGGTCAAATGGCCGAATGTAAGCAAATTCCCGCAGAACCAGGAAACCGGTTATCTCCGAGCAACGCAGATCATTTTTCCCGGGTCGGATGGTTTTCCGGGTCCGCCTGCGTAAGCCGGAAAGTATCGCAAATCGAGGAAGTGATTTAGAATCAAAAAAGCGGTCAGGATTGGGGCGCGTAGCTCAGCTGGTTAGAGCGCCTGCTTCACACGCAGGAATGGAAACCAGCATCCTTTCTCATTGATTTTAAACCACTTCCGCTAAGTTTTCAAGCCAATTTTTTCTGGAGACAGGCGCTCAAACGTCCAGCTCTTTGCGAACTTTGACAGATGACACGATGACGGGTCAGGACCATTTTCTTACAACTTTTCTACAGAGATCAGCAATAGAGAAGTTATGGAAATCGGGGTCGAACCTGTCATCCTGTCACCTGCAGAACGAATCTACCCATGGTGGGACATTTACCGGGGACCAATAGCGCGTGGAAGCAGGTAGTCACTACAGTTTCCGCTACAGTCTTCCCCTCGCGCGTGTGTTCCTTAACCGACAGTCTGCATCTGATCCGGTGCAGTTGTGGGAGCCGGTGCCGCCTTCTTCACCGCCCTCTTTGCAGCGGCCTTTCTGGGTGCAACTTTACTTGCCAGTGCTGACTTCGCCGCCGCCCTCTGCAAACGCCAACGCTTCTTTGTGGCAGCGATTATCCTCTTCATGCCCTCTGCGCTGATCCGGCGTTTGGGTGCTTTCGGCGTAGCTGGCGGCGGAGCAATCTCACCCTTAATTTTGGCCCATCGTGCTTTTTGCGCCAGGGCCATCTTCCTTCGGGAGGCTGCACTGAATTTCCTGCGTTTGCGGATGGGCGCTTCCGGCGTGGAGGCTGGCTCGATTTGCGCTTCCGTAGCGGGAGCGTCAACTTCGCGCAATGCCACGAGCGCACGCTCAATTGCGGCCTTCTGTCGTTCCAGTTGCGTGATGATTCCGTTGAATCCGTCTGCCATTCGTTGATTCTCCCTATCAGGTGTGTTGGGCTAGCGGCAATCATATCGCGTGAGGCGAGCGACATCTACCGGAATCGTCGGCGGGCAGGGAGTGAGCCGCCACTAACGAAACATTCGGGCGGGAGAAAATACCCCCGCGCGGGCCTACCCCTGTCCTTCCGACTGGGCCGCAACCGCCCTGGCGTTCCGAACGGCCGAGATCATGAGCTGTTCCATCTGTTCCTCCCCGAAGAGCGCGGTCAGGAAGAGCCAGAGCCGCCACGGAGCGTCTCCAAGAATGAATCACCGAGAGTCGCCAGCTTTCGCTCCAGACGATCGGTGCAATCGCAGGTCTCGCAAGCCCACGGCTCTGATCCGTTCCGGTCCCGGCAGCGGCTGCGATCATGCGCGTCCTGCACCTTGACCAGCTCGAAGTACTCTCCCAATAGGGCCCTCTTCCTGGAGGGGAGTGGGACGGTAGCAAACCTCAACCCGGCGGGCCGTGCCGTCCTCGCAAAGCCGGGCTCCCTCCATGTTTCGCAGGTACTCGCCTCCGGCTACGGAACCGTTGCCCAGAGTTCCGTGTTCAATCGCCTGGAGAAGAGACCGTTCGCCACCTCGCTTGACACGGGCGCGCACCAGATACCGCATGGTGTTCCCATTCTACGTGCCCCGAGAGGTCGCTACCGCGACTGATCACAGAAATAGTACCGATAACCGTTGCAGCCCTGTGTCGGAGCCGCCGTGCATCATGCAGATGGGCTTGGCGGTTCTCACACGGACCTGATGACGGTTATCGGTACTCAGCGCCGTTTCACCAGAAGCAGGCAGTGACGGCGAAAGAAGCGCCGCCATAACTGTCCGGCTAACGATGGATTCGCCGCTGACAAGTTCCTTTTTTACTGAGAGTTGAAGGGGCATTTGACTTGCCGCGATTTGAAACGCGGCGGGGTCCCCGATAGCCGAATCCGGG
>JBEKTF010000185.1:0-11102 GCA_049516355.1 Bryobacteraceae bacterium
TAATTTACAATTCTTAAACGTGTTCGGCGTAAGCTGTAAGGAATGGACATTGGAAAGGTTCTGGAGGAACTTCGAAAACAACTCCATCAGGTGGATGAAGCGATTTTGAGCCTGGAGCGCATGGCGTTGGGAGCGGGCAAGCGTAGAGGGCGTCCTCCCGCGTGGATGGTTGCGGCAAAAGAAGCCCCCGCCAGGAAGCGGGGACGTCCCCCAGGGTCGAGAAATAAATCCGGAATAAAACCTGAGGATTAACCCCGCCCCTCTCTATCGCAAGATTTTATAAAGATTACTGTAATCGTCGGTCCAGGTCCTCAAGCCCGGAATCGGCGAAATCTTTGAATCCGCGCCCTTGATTTCCGGCTGGTCGAAGAAGCCCGGCCGTGAACTGACCAGCACCCAGTCGGACGATGCAATTTCCTTCTCGTCGTCCTCGTCGATACTGACCAGCATGGCCTGTTTGCCGGTTTCGGCCGCCGCCAGCGCGACTCCAGGCGCGAGGCTCAGATACCGGTTCGAAACATGCACCGCAAGCACTCCATCGGGTTTGAGATGCCGCCAGTAAAGCGCGAATGCCTGCCTGGTCAGCAAATGCACCGGAATCGCATCGCCTGAGAACGCGTCCACCGCCAGTACATCGAACTGCTTCGACTGCTCGCGCTCCAACGACAAACGCGCATCGCCCAGGACCACCTCATTCGGCGCCATGCAATCGGGCAGAAACCGGAATTGCGTGCGCGCAATCCCTGGTACCAGAGGATTAATGTCGTAAAACGTGTAACGGTCGATCGGCCGTGCGTATGTGGCGAGGGTACCCGCCCCCAGCCCGATCACGCCGACGTTCATCGGCCCGCTCATCTGCAATTTCTGAATGGCCAGCCCGACTCCCGAGTTCGTCGAATAGTAGCTGGTTGCAAAGCGCTGGTGCTGCGGCATCAGGAATTGCTCGCCGTGTTCGATAGTCCCGTGCCGCAAAACCCGCACGGGCCCCCACGAACCATCGCTCGGTTCATCGTAAACGCGCAGCGCACCGTAAAAATTTCGCACCATCAGGCGCGAACCCTTGACTGAATTGAACGTGTCACGCGCCAGAAACCCCGTGATACCGATCGCCAGGCCGGCCGCGATGGCGCACATCGCGAACCCTTCATTAATCGATCCCCTGCCGCGCCACAGAACATACACCGCGATCGCGCCCGCAAGGCCGAGCATAACTCTGGAGTCGTAGACGCTGTGCAGAAATGGAGCGCTCAGAACCTCCGGAGAGCCGGTCCTTGCCGCTACCAGCCGCACCGCAATATATCCCAGGAGCCCGGCTGCCAGGATGCCAATCACCACTTTGTCGTAGAAAGCATCCAGAAACGACGCGTCGGAGGCTTCCTTCCCGCGCTCGCGCCAGAGCAGATACAGAAGCAGGAAGCCGGTCGCCGAGACAACGATCGGAAGATCGTAGAGCCCGTTCAGCAGGTATGGCGCCGCGAACCCGATCAGCAATCCGCCGATCGCCCCTCCCACGGAAACCATGAGATAGAACGAAGTCAGATACGCAGGCGCCGGACGCCTCTTCGCCAGTTCCCCGTGACAGACCATGAACAGCACAAACAGCGCCGTGCAGAAAAATGCCAGGGAAACCTTCAAACTCGAAAGATCGCTCTCCCCGGAAATCGCCCAGGCCATCGAGGGCAGGGCTACAGCGCCCAGCCTGGTGAAAATCCATCGGTTGTACCAGCGGTCGCTATCGAAGCACAAAATGAAGCTCAGCAGATACAGGCTGAGAGGAAGCACCCAGAGGAACGGAATGGCCGCGATGTTCTGTGTCAGGTGGTTGGTCACCGACAGCAACAGAGCGGAAGCGCAGGCCGCGAGCCCCATCCAGACCAGGCGCTCAGGCCATGCGGGTGGCGTTGTTCCGGCGGTGCTTTGCGGACGGCTCGCGCGCGCTTCGAACGCTCCCGATTTCCAGGCAACAACAGCACAGACCGCCATAAACACCACATAGGAGATCGACCACATCCACGCCTGTACGCCGCTCGTCAAGTAGGGCTCTATCAACACCGGATAGGTCAGCAAACCAAGCATCGAGCCCGCGTTCGAAAGTGCAAAAAAACGATACGGCACGGCCCCACCGTTCGATCGCGAATACCAGGATTGCAGCAGCGGACTGGTCGACGCCAATAGAAAGTAAGGCAGCCCAACCGTGGCCGTCAACAGCCCGATAATCCGCAGCAGAGGGTCTTCCCCACCTTGCGGCTTCCACCAGGCCGACGGCAGAATCGGCAGCGACAAAAAGCTCAGCGCGAGCAGGGTCAGATGGATGATCGTCTGCCGCCGCCCCGCCTGACCATTCAGCCAGTGCGCGTAAGCATAGCCGCCCAGCAGCGCCACCTGGAAGAAGAGCATGCAACTCGTCCAGACTGCGGCCGACCCGCCGAACCAGGGCAAAATCAGCTTCGCAATGAGCGGCTGCACCTGGAAAAGCAGAAACGCGCTGAGCAGGATAGTCGCCGCGAAGAGCAGCGCCGGAACGCGCGCGCTATTTGTAGGCGGCGACGCCGGTGACGCGCTCTCCAATGACGAGGGTGTGGATGTGGTCGGTGCCTTCATACGTTTTGACTGTTTCGAGATTACACAGATGTCGCATTATAGGATACTCGTCCGTGATCCCGTTTGCGCCCAGCAGATCGCGGCTCAGCCGCGCGCACTCGAGCGCCATGGCCGCGTTATTCCGTTTGAGCATGGAAATATGCGCGGGATCGAGTTTCCCGGCGTCTTTCAAACGGCCGCAATGCAGCGCGAGCAGTTGCGCCTTCGTGATTTCCGTAATCATCCACGCCAGCTTTTCCTGCACGAGCTGATGACTGGCGAGCGGACGGTCGTCGAACTGTTTTCGCAGAGTGACATATGCGCGAGCGGTCTCGTAGCAATCCATTGCCGCGCCGATCACTCCCCAGCCGATCCCGTGCCGCGCCTGCGACAAACACGACAGGGGGCCCTTCAAACCCTTCGCACCCGACAGCATCGCCGAATCCGGCACTCTGCAATCGCTGAAGGCGAGGCTCGATGTCACAGACGCCCGCATGGACCACTTGCCATGAATATCGGACGTGGTAAATCCCGGCGTTCCCCGCTCGATCAGAAACCCGCGAATGCCCTCGTCCGTTCTGGCCCAGACCACGGCGACGTCCGCCATTGAGCCGTTGGTGATCCAGGTTTTCTCGCCATTAAGCACCCAGCAAGACCCGTCGCGAACGGCCCGCGTTCTCATAGCCGCGGGGTTCGATCCGAAGTCGGGCTCGGTCAAACCGAAACAACCGATCGCCTTGCCCGATTGCAGGCGAGGAAGCCAGTGCGATTTCTGTTCTTCCAATCCGTATTGAAGGATCGGGTACATCACCAGCGCGCCCTGCACCGAGACGAAACTGCGCAGCCCCGAATCGCCGCGTTCGATCTCCTGCATGACGAGCCCGTATTCCACGTTGTTCATGCCGGCGCAACCGTATCCCTCGATGTTGGCGCCGAGAAAGCCCAGTGCCGCCATCTCCGGGACGAGTTCGCGCGGAAATCGGGAATCGCGGAAACAATCCCTTATGACAGGCAGCACGCGTTCGTCAACGAAACGCCGGGCGGTTTGCCGCACCATGAGCTCCTGTTCGGAGAACTGCGAATCGATTGAAAGGTAGTCTACGCCTCGAAATGCCACGAATCCAGTGTATGGGACAGGGCTTGCGGAGCGCTTCGCCGGTCTTTACTTCAGCTCGATTCGCACCACGTACTGGTTGGTCTTCCCCACGTTGCGCGCTTCGTGAATGACCGTCTCGGTCCAGTTGATTTCCCCAAAATGACGGTTCGAGTGGATGATCTTCCCGCTTGGGTACATCTTCTGCTCCATCTGGTAATCGGCGAGCGCAACCGTTATGCCGCGGTAATGGCGATGTTTTTGCACGCCCCTTCCCGGAGGCATCCGTTCCTCGGTCACGCGCACAAGCGCGTTCTCGAACACCACCTTCTGAACATCCGGAGCGAGTTTCACGGGATCGAGCTCTTCATTCTGAGCGAAGGATCGTTCGAGACAGACCACTCCCACCAAGAGGATGGAAAGGCCGATTGACAAGTACGTCCGAGGGTATTTTATTTTCACAGGCGCATTACTTCTTTCGATCCACCTCTCCGGCGCCGGTCCACACCTTGATGTGGCCCTCTGTGATGTCCTTGTTGTTTTCCTCACACGCGTATTCCATGATTTCCCAGTCGGGCCGCAGCGTAAAAATCCGCGAATTCTTCCAGGGACGCGTGTAATTCACCTTGTCGTCGTATGTGAGCTCGTACGCAATGTGGCCTGCATCGATGCGCTGCAGGCGCTCGATGATATGCAGCTGATCGCTCGCCGGGTGACCGATTGTGTCCATCTTCGTCTTGCCGTTAAACCCGACCGTGTCGATCACCAGGGTATCGCCTTCCCAGTGCCCCACGGAGTTGCCGTGCCACGTCGGATCGACGTTTTTGGGATGCGGACGCCCATCGGTCGGAACGGCGTGAAACCAGCTGCTCTGCTCGAAGAGGTATACGAAGTAGTTGTCGTTCTGGATAATCTGAATCGGATGAGGCGCGTTCATGTTGCGCATGAGTCCGAAAGGCAGACAGCTGCCCGTGTAGTCGCCTTCCTTCGCGGCGTCGTACGCATTCCACACCGCAAGTCCCTGTGGCGTAAAAGGAAGTTGCGGCTCTCCCACCTGGCCGTTTCCGCTTTTGGTGACGTCCCCGACATAGGGCGGATTCCAGACCCCGCTCATGTCCGGTTTCCCGTTCTTGAGGCGAGGAGCCGGGCCGGTCGGAACACCGATCCGTTTTTCGGTTTCTTTGTCGATGGCGCCTCGGACGGTGGGCGTCAACACATTATCGGGACTCTTCGAGTCCTGTCCAAATACACACGGTACCAGGATCAGCGCGGAAACGATCGCCGATCGGAATATACGTGGCTTCACGGCAGCCTCCTTTTTGTTCTCCTGGTATCTTATCTGAATTTTGGATCGTGCGCGGAAGCTGCCCCGGTGTATGGTCTGTCCCCCGGCTAGTTCGCTGTTTCCGGAGTGCCCTAACTAAACGACTCCCGCCTGAAGGGCGTGGCGCACGCACTTTGCGTGCCGCGTCGAGACTCTCTCGACGCTTCTTCCTGTTTCAGCACAAGCGTCTGCATGAGTGCAGACGCGGCACGCTGAGAGCGTACGCCACCGATGCTTAAAATGCTCACACTGAAGCCGCGGTCAGGCTAGTTAACGGCCCGTACTCCGCCTCCCTGACAACACTTCGTCACGGGAGAATAACCCTTGAACGCGAACTTATACGCCCCCGTGCCTCCACTCGATCCGTCGGCTCCCGACAGTTCAGCCTGAACCACGTAGACGTTACCTTTGTGATCGGCCGCGATCTGGTGGCCTGGAGGATGGTCCTGCGCCGAGCCGACGACGAACGAGCCCAGGACCTCGAGCGTCCTGCGATTCAAGATGTACACAACCGGAGTTCCCCCGACGTACAAAAATCTTTGGTCCGGCGAGAACGCGGTCGACCTCGCCTGGAGGTAATACTTGCTGTCGATGCCGACAAATTGCTCCGCGACGAATTTGCCCTCGGGCGTGAACACCTGGACCCTCTTGTTGCCGCGATCGGAGACATACACGAGCCCATCGTTGGAAATATCCACGTCGTGGACGGGCGACCCAAACTGCTGCAGGACCTCGGAAACCGCAACCCAGGGGTCTTCGGTAAGCTTCGAGCGCGGCGGACGCGCAGCCATATCCAGCGGCTTGTTGCCGTAAGCGCCCCACATGCGCTTGAACTTGCCCGTATCCGCGTCGTACACCATCACGCGACTGTTGCCGTACCCATCGGAGGCGAACAGCTCGTTCGTTTTGGGATAGACACGGAGCCCCGTCCCCCCTCTGAGTACCTCAGTGGCATTGCTGCCGGTCTGGCCGCTCTTGCCGATGGCCATCACGAACTTGCCGGTCTTGGTGAATTTGAGAATCTGGTTGTCGTTCGGGAGATGCGCGGGATTGTTACGGTCGCCGTCGGCATTTCCCATAATCCACACAAAGCCCTTGTAATCCACGGTGATCGCGTGTTCGTTCGACGGCCATTGGTAGCCCGGACCACTCTGCCCGCCCCAGCCCTGGATGAAGTTGCCCGCGTTATCGAACTCCATGACGGGCGGCGCGGCCATGGCCGCCTGATTGTGCGGGACAGTGTGTGGGCGGCTCAGGATCCACACGTGATCGTCCGCATCGACGGCGACGGCGGACCCGAATCCCATTTTCCACTTTGCCGGGACCTTCGGCCACGCGGGATCTTTCTCGAATTGCGGCAATCCGCCTTCGCCTATGTGAGGGGCTTCGGTCGAGGCAACCTGGCCGAATACAGGACGGGAAACACGCGGCAGCGTCCAGAGAAGAAGGATTGCAGCCAGGACGAAACCGATCGGCAGGGAGCGTTTCATGCGTTCTCTCCTCAAGGGGAAGGGGCGATGCGAAAATTCAGCCTGATCGTACCACACCTGATGGCGAATCAAGACGGCCGAAAGTCGCATCGCCTGGCGGTGTAGACGCGTTATCGGCACGGGCAGGCGGCGATCCGGATTTCAGCACCTGCGTTACCTTCCATAGGCACAGAAGTCCAGTGCAACAGAACACTCGACCGTTGTGCAGCGCCCTCGCCTGCCACACACCCTTCCAGAGACCGCTCCCGGTTTACGACATTGCGTCACTCTTCGCTTATTGGGCGGCGAGTTTCTCGAAGAAGCGCTTGATCAGCATGCGGGCTGTCGTGTCGATCAGCCTTTGTCCGACGGCTGCCATTGTGCCGCCGACCTCGGCGGCGCCATCGTAGGAAACTTCTGTTCCGCCGTCCTTTGCGGTCAGCGTCAGAACGCCATCGCCCTTCATGAATCCGGTCTTGCCCGAGCCTTCGACCACCATGCGGAAGCTGGTCGGCGGGGCGGGGTCTACGAGTCGCACCCGGCCTTCGAAGGCTCCGGAAAAGCTGGCGAGGACCATTTTCATCTTCATTCGGTACTCGCCGTCGTCAGTCTTCTCCAGGCTTTCGCAGCCGGGAATGGCGCGTGACAGTACCGCCGGATCCTGCATCAGTTCCCAAGTGCGTTCGGGGGCGAAGGGAAGCTGGGCCGAACCGGCGATCTTCATGCCAGCTTTATACCGATCTCGAGAGCGCCGCGCGAATCGCACGGCCCGCGTAGTTCGAGGCTACGTGCAGGCGGTATACGGCCGATGCGTGAAGATCGGCGCTGGCTTCATGGCCGTCGCCCACCAACGCGGCTGCCGCTGCGATCTCCGCGTCGGAGCCGGTCTTGCCTCCGAGCGCCTTTTCCGCTTTGAGTGCGCGATAGGAATTTCCACTCACGCCAGTTACGCCGATGCGCGCCAGCGTGATGCGGCCCGCTTCGCGCCGAACGCGCGCGGCCACGCCGACAATGGCGAAACCGCTGGCTGGTTGCGGAAACTTCTGGTAACTGGTTCCGGTGAGTCCCCCTTCGACAGGGACGATCACTTCAGTCACCAGTTCGCCGGGTTCGAGCGCGGTCGTGAATGTGTCGATGAAGAAGTCTGCTGCCGGGATGGTGCGGGTCGCTGAGGAACTGGTCAGGACGATTCCCGCTTCAAGGGCTTGCAGCGCGGCAGGATAATCGGCTGATGGATCGGCGTGCGCTACGCTGCCGCCGAGCGTGCCCCGATTGCGTACCTGGATATCACCAATCTGACTTGCGGTTTCGGCCAGCAGCGGGCATTTGCCCATGATGAGCGGCGAGCTCTCTACGCCATAGTGGGTCGCATTGGCGCCGATATGCAGCTTACCGTTCGACTCTCGGACGTAGTTAAGTTCCGCGACGCGTCCGAGGTCGATCAGATGCTCCGGCGAGGCCAGGCGCAGCTTCATCATGGGGATCAAACTCATCCCGCCCGCAAGAGGTTTGCCGCCGGTGCCGATCAGGGCCAGTGCGTCTTTGAGAGTAGTCGGCGCGCTGTATTCGAAAGTTTGGGGGATCATTGTTGTCCCTCCGGTCCCCGGGCTGAAATCAGTTGCCAGAGTTTCTCCGGCGTGAGGGGCATATCGACGTGTGTGATCCCGAGGGGCGACAGCGCGTCGACCACGGAATTCACCATCGCAGGCGTCGAGCCAATGGTGCCGGCTTCGCCTACACCTTTTACGCCCAGCGGATTCACCGGCGATGGAGTGCAAGTGTGATCGCTTTCGAGCCACGGCATCGTGCGGGCACGGGCTATCGCGTAATCCATGAATTCTCCCGTTACCAACTGGCCGTTATCGTCGTAGATCGCGTGTTCCCAGAGCGCCTGGCCGAGCCCCCAGGATGCGCCACCGTGCAACTGGCCATCCACCAGCATCGGGTTCAGGATGTTGCCAATGTCGTCCACCATGACATATCGCTTGATTTCGATCTGCCCGGTTTCCGGATCGACTTCGCTATGAATAATGTGCGCGCCGAACGGATACGTGAAGTTGCCCGGTTCCCAGAAGCGCGTGGCGACAAGTCCGGGCTCGCTGTGAGCCGGGATTTTCATCGCGCGGTATGCCGCAGCCGCGATTACCTGGATGGAGACCGACTTGCCCGTCGCATTGTCGATGCAGAGGCCGCCATCGAAGCGGACATCGCTCGATCCAAGCAGCATCGAGCCCCAGCGGATGACTTTTTCTTTGATGTCCTGCAGCGCGAGGTAAAGAGCCGTGCCCCCCACCGCGGTGCCGCGGCTGCCGAAGGTTCCTATGCCGTATTGCACGATCGAAGTGTCGCCGTGGAGGACCAGAATGTCATCGATGGGCACGCCCAGTTCATCGCCTGCGACTTGCGCGAAGGTGGTCTCTTCGCCTTGACCGTGCGGGGAGATGCCCGTCAGGATAGTCACTTTGCCGGAGGGTTCCACCTTGACCGTGGCGCTTTCCCATCCGCCGGCGGCCACTGCGGGCGATGGGCCCATGGCGCAGATTTCGCCGTACGTGGAGATGCCGATTCCCACAAGACGGCCTTGCTTGCGCGCGACGGCCTGCTCCTCACGCAGGTTCTTGTAGCCGATCATGTCGAGCGCTTTATGGAAGGTGGTCGCGTAGTCGCCCGAATCATAGTTGAGACCCGTCGCGGTGGCGAAGGGGAACTGGTCCGCCTGGACGAAGTTCCTGAACCGGATCTCGGCCGGATCCATCTTCAGTTCGGCTGCGAGGACGTCGACCATCCGTTCGATTCCGTACGTGGCTTCCGGACGACCCGCACCGCGCACGGCGTCGGTGGGGACGCAGTTGGTAAATACGCCTACGATCTCGGCCTGGATGCTGCGCGTGTTGTAGAGGCCCGGCATCATGAGGACGCTGAGCGTGGGGATGGCAGGGGTGAGGAGTTGGTGATACGCGCCCAGATCCTGAATGATTTTCACTTTGACGCCGAGAATGGTGCCGTCGCGTTTTGCCGCGATCTCCCAGTAGTCGACGTGGCCGCGGCCCTGAATGGTGGTGAGAAAGTTTTCGCGCCGCGTCTCGATCCACTTCACCGGGCGTCCGATTTTCATGGCAAGGAAGCACACAATTGCTTCCTCGGCGTAGACGTTGAGCTTGCAGCCGAAGCCGCCGCCGACATCCGGAGCGATCAGGCGGAACCGGTTCTCTTCGAGACCGAGCATGCCCGCCAGAATCGTGCGCGCGAGATGTGGAATCTGGGTGGAGGTGTAGAACGTCAGTGCCCGATCCGCGGCATGCCAGCTTGCGACGCAGCCGCGCGTTTCCATGGGATTCGCGACCATGCGCTGGCTGATCATGCGCTGTTTGCAGACGACGTCGGCCTGGGCGAACGCGGCGTCGATATCGCCGCCCTTTTGTTCGAACTTGAACGCAATGTTGTCCGGCCACTGGGGATGTACGGCAGGCGCGCCCGGCCCGAGCGCCCTTTCGGGATCGGCCACAGCTTGCAGAACTTCGTAATCGACCTCGACGAGATCCGCGGCATCGGCTGCTACGTAGCGGTCTGTGGCCACGACCACCGCGACGGCATGGCCGACCAGGTAAACGCGGTCGGTGGCGATGACGGTGTGGTGGGGCTTGCGCAGGCCGGGGAGGTCGACGCCGCAAACGACGCCCCCGACGTCCTTCAGATCTTTGCCGGTATAAACGGCGATCACTCCCGGATGGCTCGCGGCTTTGGTCGTGTCGATGGAGCGGATGTTGGCCGCCGCGTGCGGGCTGCGCACGATTACGGCATAGAGCATGTTGGGGAGCTTGATGTCGTCGACGTAGGTTGCGGTGCCCGTGATCATGCGCGGGTCTTCGCGGCGGCGAATGCGCTTGCCAACCAGCTTTTCGGGGCGGGTAATTGTGGTCGCCATGACTTACGCCGCCGAATTTGCCGCGGCTTGAACGGCTTTGATAATGTGCTGGTATCCAGTGCAGCGGCACAGGTTGCCATCGAGACCTTCGCGGATCTCGAGCTCCGTAGGGGAAGGATTACGGTCGAGAATCTGTTTCGCAACCATCAGCATGCCGGGAGTACAGAAGCCGCATTGGAGTCCATGTTCGTTCCAGAAGCCTTCCTGAATACGATGCAGTTTGCCGCTGGCTTCGGCCAGGCCCTCGACGGTCAGTATGTTCGCGCCATCGGCCTGAACGGCAAACATTGTGCAACTCTTGATGGCCCGGCCGTTCACTTCAACGGTGCAGGCACCGCAAAGCGACGTTTCGCAGCCGATGTGAGAGCCGGTGAGGCCGACGACTTCGCGCAAATAGTGGACCAGGAGGAGACGCGGTTCGACGTCATTCTTGTACGGTTTTCCGTTGATGGTGACGGAAATGGATTGGGTCATGCGGAGGTCTCCACTCGCTGCAGTATACATCGGCCAGGTGGCAAATGTCGGCGAGCGCGCCGATGGCGCGGACTTCGCGCTTAAACCGATCGGTGAAACGGATAAGTCCCGAGCGACGCGCATTCCGGAAGCCCTATAAGAGGGAATGTCAAGAGACAGTTTTCCCCTACCGCCTGCGGCGGCTGCTGCTTTCGTGCATTCAGCCCCCAACCCCGGGCAACGCTCACGTTTTGAGAT
>JBEKTF010000186.1:0-11052 GCA_049516355.1 Bryobacteraceae bacterium
TTTCAGACCCTCCTTGGACTCGGAACTGCCCGCAAATCAACCGAATACGAG
The DNA here is from genome assembly GCA_049516355.1 of Bryobacteraceae bacterium. Classification (GTDB taxonomy): domain Bacteria; phylum Acidobacteriota; class Terriglobia; order Bryobacterales; family Bryobacteraceae; genus BOG-234. The sequence goes on from JBEKTF010000186.1 coordinate 52, forward strand.
CAGATCCGCGGCGCAAAAGATCTCGAACCCAACATCCTGGGCTTTGCTGAGTCAACCGGATAAGCAGAAGCCGGCTTGTTCTCGGTGTCGCTTGCGGGGACGATCGCCTGGCGAAGCGGCGGAGGGGGAGGCCGCAGGCAACTGATCTGGTTCAATCGGTCCGGTCAGAACCTAGGCACGTTCGGCGCTCCGGACGACTTCAATCCGGTCAATCCCGAACTCTCTACAGACGGCAACCGGGCAGGAATAACGCGCGGGCGTGTGGGTTCGCGCGACATCTGGATACAGGAGGGCACGCGCGCCACTCGGCTCACCTTTGACCCAGCCGACGACATGTTCACGATCTGGGCGCCCGACAGCGCGCGCGTCGTGTTCGCCTCCAGGAGAAAAGGAGAACAAGATCTTTACCAGAAACCGGCCAACGGTTCGGGTGGCGAAGAAGTTCTGCTGCAGTCGGCCGATGCAAAGACACCGGACTCCTGGTCGCCAGACGGGCGATTCATCCTGTACCGGAGTTCGCAGAACAGCGGTGACCTGATGGTGCTGCCGCTCACCGGCGACCGGAAGCCATTTCCGTTTCTGAGCACCCCGTTCAACGAGAGTCAGGGAGTCTTTTCACCGGATGGCAAGTGGGTGGCCTACCAGTCCAACGAATCGGGCCGCAATGAGGTTTATGTGAGGCCATTTCCGGGGCCTGGCGGGCAGTGGCAGGTATCGACGGGAGGCGGGAGCTCACCGCGCTGGCGGGCGGATGGCAAAGAGTTGTACTATCTGGCGCCGGAATTTAAGCTCATGGCAGCGGCGGTGGTGGCGCAAGGCGCGACATTCGAACCGGGAACGCCCGGAGTTTTGTTTCAAGCCCACACTCCGTTCACCCTCGACCGGCAGCAATACGACGTGGCGCGCGATGGCCGGTTCCTGATCGACACGGACGTGACGGACACGGTCACCGAACCGATCCACCTGCTGCTGAACTGGAAGCCGCCGGCGAAGTAGATGGGCGTTGCCGAAGACCAGGCGCCCGGCCTGCGGTGGGCAACCCAAATAACTTCCGCAATGCGCGTCTTTCAGTCCCTATCCGTCCACAACGCCGAAAATTCACTTCACGTACATCGGAAATTCAAGGGTTCCAGGCCACGGGGACGGAAATTCCCTTATAGTGATTGAAAGCCCCCGGCAACACGCATGGAACTGAAGCCCGGCGACAAACTCGGCCCCTACGAGATCCTCTCGCCCATTGGCAAAGGCGGCATGGGCGAAGTGTGGAAGGCGCACGATCAGCAGCTCGGGCGCGATGTCGCCATCAAAGTCTCGGCGCAGCAGTTCACTGACCGCTTTGAACGCGAGGCGCGCGCGATCGCGTCGCTGAACCATCCCAACGTCTGCACGCTGTACCATATCGGCCCTAATTACCTTGTGCTGGAGTACATCGAGGGGCCGACGCTGGCCGAGCGTATTGCCCAAGGTCCCGTGCCGCTGGAAGAAGCCCTCGTCATCGCGAAGCAGATTGCCAATGCGCTGGAAGCCGCGCATGAAAAAAACATCGTCCATCGCGATCTGAAGCCGGCGAATATCAAGGTCAAACCGGATGGATCGGTCAAGGTCCTGGACTTCGGTCTGGCGAAGTCGGCAGCCGAAGAAACTCCGCTGACTCCCGATTCTCCAACCATGTTGACGGTCCACGGCATGATCCTCGGCACTGCCGGATACATGGCGCCGGAACAGGCAGCCGGACAACCGGTGGATAAGCGCGCGGACGTTTGGGCTTTTGGCGTTGTGCTGTATGAGGTCCTCACCGGGCAGCGTCTTTTCCAGGGCGACAGCGTCGCGCACATCCTGGCCGATGTCCTGCGCGGGCCGATTGATCTCAACAAGCTCCCGAAGGAAACACCGCGCAGAATTCGCAACCTGATGAAGCGGTGCCTCGACCGCGACCTACGCACCCGCCTCCGCGATATCCGCGAAGCGCGCGTGGCGATCGAGGCTGCAGATGAAGAGCCGGAACGAAGGACGGCTGCGGGCCGGCCCTGGATGGCGTGGGCGCTGGCGGCAGCGGGGACGCTGGCCGCGTTGGGGCTGGGCTTCCTGCATTTCCGCGAAAAGCCGGCGGTGATTGCGCCGATATCCAGCCTGATCGCGGCACCCGAAACAACGGTGTTCAACTTCGCCGACCTAGAGAACCTTCCGGCACTCTCTCCCGATGGGAAATGGATCGTGTTCGGCGCGCGTACCGCCGACAATAAGAACCCGCTGTGGATTCGGCCCCTGGCGTCGACCACTGCGCAAATGCTGGCCGGGACGGACGGAGGCACGTTCCCCTTCTGGGCGCCCGACAGCCGCTACGTGGCGTTCTTTGCCGGCGGCAAGCTGAAGAGGATCGACATCTCCGGCGGACCCGCTCTGGCGCTTGCCGACGCGCCGCGTGGCAGAGGCGGAAGCTGGAGTTCGGAGGGCATCATCCTGTTCACGCCCAACGCCGGTTCCAACCCCCTCCTGAAAGTCGCTGCCAGCGGAGGCACACCCAGCCCCGCGACATCGATCGAGGCCACCAAGGCTTTCTCCCATCGCTTCCCCTGGTTCCTGCCCGACGGACGCCACTTCCTGTTTGAAGAAATGCTGGACAATCGAAGCGGAGACGTGGTCGTGCGGGCCGGTTCGCTCGATTCCCCGGATACCGTTGTTTTGGCTCATGCCGATTCCAACGCGGTCTACTCCAGTGGCCATTTATTGTTTCTTCGCGAGAACACGCTCATGGCCCAGCCGTTCGACGCGAGGAACCGGACCGCACAGGGGGAGGCTGTTCCCGTGGCCGAACAGGTCTCGCACGTCCTGAGCAATGGGCGCGTGGGCGCGTTCACAGTTTCCGTTTCGGGGCTGCTGGCCTACCAAACCGGCGTATCCACAGCAGGCGGCCAGAGACTTACCTGGTTCGACCGCGGTGGCAAGGCTGTGGGTACGTTAGGAGAGCCGGGAAATTTCAATAACCTAGAACTCTCGCCAGACCGTAAAAGCGCCGCCCTGAGCGCGGGAGACGCCACTGGCAACGAGGACATCTGGATCTACGACATCGCACGCAGTCTCCGGACCCGGTTCACCTTCGATCGCTCCCCTGGCCGGCGACCGGTCTGGTCCCCGGACGGCAACACGATCATGTGGGGCCGACCAAAGGCAAATGGCGAAGGGCAACTCTACCGGAAGGCGGTCGACGGCAAAGGCACGGAGGAATTGCTCTATGAAGGCTCCGAAGTCAGGCAGCCCACCAGTTGGTCGCCGGATGGCAGGTTCCTGCTATTCGGCAGAGCCACGCCCAGCACCGGAGTGTGGAGCCTGCCGCTCGCGCCGGAGAAGCCGGGCAGTCCGCTGAAGCCGGTCCCGCTGGTGGATACGCCTTTCAATGAGCTGAACGGGGTTTTCTCACCGGACGGACATTGGGTAGCGTATCAATCCAACGAATCGCAGCAGAATGAAGTCTATGTGACTCCGTTCCCCGGCCCGGGCGGCAAGCGCCAGATCTCGGCTGCCGGAGGGAGCACCCCTCGCTGGCGCCGGGACGGCAAAGAGATTTTCTACGCGGACGCGGACCGAAAGCTGATGGCCGCGGAGGTGACTCTCAAGGCCGGGAGCATTCAGGTGGGTCAGATTCATCCATTGGGAATCTCCGTCCTGCCGATAGGCGGGATACCTTACGATGTTTCACTCGATGGGCAGCGCATTCTGGCGGTCACCGAGCCCGAGCGCACCGCCTCGCCGCCGCTGACGCTGGTGGAAAACTGGACCGCATTACTCAAGAAATGACACCGGGAACCAGACTCGGCCCCTACGAGATCATCTCGCTGCTCGGCAAAGGCGGCATGGGCGAAGTGTACAAAGCCCGCGATCCGCGGCTCAATCGCGAAATCGCGCTGAAAGTCTCCAAAGCCGAATTCACCGAACGGTTCAAACAGGAAGCGACCCTCGTCGCGCAACTAAATCATCCCAACATCTGTACGCTGCACGATGTCGGGCCGAATTACTTCGTGATGGAACTGATCGACGGCGTGCCGCTCAAAGGTCCGCTGCCGGTTGAGAAAGCGGTCGAGTACGCGAGACAAATTCTCGATGCCCTCGATGCCGCGCACCGCAAAAGCATCACGCATCGCGATCTGAAGCCCGCCAACATTCTCGTCACGAAACAGGGAATCAAACTGCTGGACTTCGGTCTGGCGAAGCAGGCACCGGGCCTCGGACCGGACGATGTCACCATACAGGCCATGACTGCGGAAGGACAAATATCCGGAACGTTGCAATACATGTCGCCCGAGCAACTCCAAGGCAAGAAGGCGGATGCGCGCAGCGACATCTTCAGCTTCGGATGCGTGCTGTACGAAATGCTGAGCGGCGCGCGGGCGTTCGGCGGGACCAACGCGGCCAGCATCATAGCGGCCATTATGGAGCGTGAGCCGGAACCGCTGAAGACAACGCCGCCGCTCGATCGGACAATCCGGACCTGTCTGGCGAAGGACCCGGACAGGCGTTTCCAGAATGCGCTGGATCTGGAGCGCAATCTGATGTGGGCGATGGAACCTGAAGGCGCAACCGCCGCTCCCTCGCGGTCACGGTTCGGTATGGCGGGATGGATTGCGGCGGTAGTGTTCGCCCTGACTGCGGTTGGCGTATCGCTCGTACATTTCCGTGAAAAGCCGCCTGCGGCCTATCCGATGCGCTTCCAGATTCCGCCACCGGACAAGGGCAGCTTCGGGGCGTACGTGGTGATCTCGCCCGACGGTCACAAGCTGGCATTCAACACTACGGGGCCTGAAGGCGGTTTATGGGTGCGCGATCTAAATTCCCTGGAGCTGCGGCTGCTGCCCGGCACGCAAAACGCTGTGTCCCCGTTCTGGTCCCCGGATAGCCGGTTTCTTGCGTTTGGGGCCGGCGACCAACTCAAAAAAGTGGATGCATCCGGCGGGGCTCCCCAGACTCTTTGCGAATCGCCGTCGGCCGTTGGCTCGGGCGCATGGAACCGGGAAGGCGTGATTATCTTCGGAGGCCGCGGCCGCGGCCCGATCCGGCGGGTGCCAGAGGCGGGCGGCGTTGCTACGGAGGTCACCGCGGTCGATGCCTCGCGTCAGGAGGGAAATCACATTCTTCCAACTTTTCTGCCCGATGGCCGGCATTTTGTTTATTTCCGCCGCGGCGCGGCAGAAAACACGGGAATCTTCCTCGGCTCGCTGGATGCCAAGCCTGCGGCTCAGAGCCGGGATCGCCTGTTAGCGACTCAGTTCGGCGTGGTTTGGGCGCCTTCCGCAGCTGGTGCGGGCGGGCATCTCTTCTTTCTGCGCGACGGCACTTTGATGGCCCAGCCCTTCGATGCGGGCCAGCTCAAACTGGCTGGCGAGCCGGTTCCCGTGGCGGAGCACGTTGGAACGCTTGGCCTTAACGGATTCTTTTCGGTTTCCGCAAATGGGGCTCTGGCTTATCGCACCGGAGAATCCGCCTCCGACCGGCAGCTTGCATGGTTTGACCGGCAAGGGAAGCAATCCGGGACTGCGTTCGATCCGGGTCCCTACCTGGATTTGTCCTTGTCGCCGGACGGGACACGGGCTGCGATCCTGCGCGGGACGGGCAACGGTTCCGATATCTGGCTGCATGACTTCGCGCGCGGCGTCAGTACGCGATTTACGTTCGACGTGAACGCGGGGGAGCCAGACCTCGGCAAGGGCCCGGTCTGGTCGCCGGACGGGACCCGGCTCGTTTTCTCGTCCCGCCGGGCCGGAATCTTCTATTTGTTCGAAAAAACTTCGAGCGGAGCGGGCAATGAAGCGCTGCTCGTCCATTCGGATAACAGTAAGAGTCCTGACGACTGGTCCCGCGACGGGCGTTTTCTGCTGTATACCGAGGCGAAGACCTCCTACGATCTGATGGTTCTCCCTCTGGAAGGAAATGACCGGAAGCCCGTTCCCCTGCTGAACACCACGTTCGCAGAAGGGCAAGGCAGCTTCTCGCCGGACACGCGCTGGTTCGCTTATGCCTCCAACGAGTCCGGCAGACATGAGGTGTATGTGCAGCCCTTCACGCCTCCCGGTTCGGGAGCAGCGCCCGCCGTGGGCAAATGGCAGATCTCGCGGGATGGCGGGTCGCGGCCCAAATGGCGCGCGGACGGGAAGGAGTTGATCTTCCGGGCTCCCAACGGTTCGCCGATGGCTGTGGACATCACCACCAGCCCGGCGTTCCAGGCCGGGATTCCCAAACCGTTGTTCACGATGTCGCCGAATGCGGGCAATTGGGATGTGACGGCCGACGGCAAGCGCCTTCTGGCGGTCATGCCTCTGCAGGGGCAGCAGAATGCCAACACGCCCATCACGTGGTGCTGAACTGGGAAGCGGGTCTCAAGAAATGACTGGCCGGGGCCAAACTCGGCCCGCATGAGATCGCCTAAGGCCACGACTGAATCGCAGAAAACGATACCGATATCTGTCCTTAACGCCGTCCGGTGCGATGCTTCCCACAACCCTATCCGGACGGTAATGTCCGACTTTTGCCATCATCGGCAGCGGGAATTGACACTGAGTGGCCATGCGGGCCGCCCCAGGGGAGAGGCCAACGAAGCAACTATAGCGTTGACGTGCTGTCGTGGCTCATTCTCTCGTTATTTGCACCTACTAGCGCGGCGCAAAAAACAAGAAAGCCCACACACAGGCTGTTGATGAGGCGGCCCGTATTTCCGGTATAGCCGTAGACCCATGGCGATACGAAGGTCCAGATGCCGAGAATCGAATTTAACCAGCTCAGACCGGTTGCGGCAGGGTGATTCATCCGGATCAGGGCGAAGAGGAAGATCAGCGCGCCGATGATCCAGCTGTTCCAGGCATAAGAATTTCCGTACGCGCCATAGATCCATGGAGAAACGAAAAGCCACAGCCCAGCGAAAAGAGTGATGATGCTGGCTCCCCGCGCCGGATGAGCATCAGTCCTGGCAGGTGTCATTGTTGTACCTCTAATTGCTTGGACGTGTGTATTTACTTCCGGGTTCGGCCAGCCGTGTGGGGCTCGGTTAACGAACATACAAATCGAAAACTTGCGAGGAAGCGCACAATCAGCCCCACACGCAATGCCACAGCGCCGTTTTCGACCGAAACCATCTGTTAATCCGCACCAATGTGCCCCTCGGCAGATTGTCGATATCTCCTTTTAATCACCCTGAGGTTTGCCCGGTGCTGTCAGCTCGATCTCTAAGGTGCGCACGGTTACTGCTCCGAAGTGGCGCATCCGACGCACGCTGACCCGCACGCGGTCCCCTGGTTTTCGGTCCCAAAGGGCCAGGTGCACGTCGGAGATTCTTTTGACCGTCTGACCATCGATTTCAACCAAAACGTCTCCCCGCGTCAGCCCCCCTTTTTCCCCGGCGCCGTTCGGACTCAGTGAACGAACGCGGCATTCCCCATTTTTTTCTTCCAGACTTACACCGAGAATACCGGCTGGCGGCAGTTCCTGTTTCCTGCTGAGCAGAAGATAGTCCGCCATATGCGGCCCGATATCCTCATCCCCGGCGCCGTTGAGCACGATCGCATAGGTCGCGTGCGCTCGGCGTTCCAGACGTTTCGGAATGCCACTACCGAATGCCGATACGCCGCGTCCACGATTCGATAAACCTGATCGGCCCCGTCGCGCATCGGCCGCAGCGTCTCGTTCAGAAGTTTTTGGAGGGATTCATAATTGCTGGCAGCACTCGCCACTTCCGACCGGATCGCGGCTTCTGTTGCGGCGACCGAAGACTCCGCCGCCTTGATCCCGGCGGCAGCCGCTTCAATCTGCCCCTGGTTCCGATTCCGAATCGGAAGCGGGATCTGTGCAGCTGCGTAGAGCGTGTCGAATCCTCCGAACCGCTCGTAACCGAAGTGGAGGTCGGGGTCCACCCTGGCGTTGGCCTGTTGAAGACGTAAATCGGCGCGAGCCTGCTCGACGGCCTCGCGTGCGAGCGTCATCTCGACGCGCTGCTCCAGAATCTGATTGAGAGTGAGCGAAGCCACCGGGTGCATCTGTTCGAGCGGATCGGCAAATTCAACCGGTGGAAACTCGATCTTGCCCATCTCGCGAAACAGCGCGATTCTGGTCCACTCGGCCTCCTGTGCGGCTGTCCTCGCTGAACTGGCCAGCCGATCTCGCTCCACCTCAATCCGGAGCAAATCGACTTCGGGTGCGGCTCCCTCGCGCACTCTATCGCGGTTAAATTGAACCATCTGTTCGAAATTCGCTGTTTCCGCCTGAAGTAGATCCCGAACTCGCCCGGCTCCCGCCGCAATCCAGTACGCCGTGCTGACACGGCTGGCTATCTGCCGGCGCTGCAACTGGACTTCAAGTTGGCTGCTTCGAACGTTCTCCGTCGCAAGTTCGACGCGGCGATCGCGTTTCCCGGCGGTCTCGAAGGTCTGAGCCACGAACGCATAGGTCGATGTATCTTGCGCATATGAAAATGGCGGGCTTTCCCAAAACCGGGTGTTCTCCAGTTGAACGATCAACCGGGGATTCGGCGACAAACCGGCCTGCCGCCGAAGGCCTTCGGTAACGCCGACCCGAGCCGCCACCACGGCCAGTTGGGGATTGCTCGCCATCGCCTGCGATACCGCGTCGGCCAGCGTCAGGCGCGTCTGGCAAAAAAGGGCGGGCGTCAACGCCAGCGGAAATACGCACGTCCGCACGAAAAAATTCATGTTCACCTCACGGCAGAATCAAAAAATCAGACACGCGCCCGGAGGCGCGAGTAACCGGCGAGGGAGTTCAGGCGGGAGGAGCGCGAGGGTTCCGAGGAGACAAGAAGGGCGGGTCGTGGCCGATTTGTAACGGCGCTTCGACCGCCCATCTGCTGCGTTCGAGGACAGGGATTGAGAGTGGTTCCGCGGGGAGTGCCTGGATGATGGACTGCGAATCCGTCGGCGTTACGGAAAACCAGCTTTGAAGCTGCGCGTCATCGTCCGGATCGAGACCTCGAAATTCGGGGGTCTTGCTCGCGGGATGAGCCAACTTCACGTGGAGATGAAAGACCGGACCTGGGTGCCGCTGTGTGCCCTCGTGCTGGTGCGTATGCAGGAAAGGGGCGTCGAGGAAGGCGATGAATACCACCAGGCTCAACGGGATTGATGAGGACCGCACTGCATTCCGCTTATAACACAAAGCGGGACGGGAGTCTCTGGTCCTGGTTTACAAACTTACAGGCGGTCGGTATTCTTAGGCGGACGGCCCGAATTTGCAGCCGAGTGGCCGTGCCCCTAAGTGGAACCCCGGAAGCTCTGCGCGACTCAGTGTTCGCTAAATCCTGACCCGGCGCCGCTGCTGTCTCAGAAAAGTCCATAAGGCACGAAAATCAGTGCCGTGCAACTGGTCATCAATGCGAAATCGTCAACGAATTGCCGGTCCGCCGATTCCTCCTTCGAGCATCTCCGATCGTCGGTCCCGCTGAGAAGGAGGGTGATCGCGCCTACGAGACCGAGCCAGCACAGCGTGACGATTTCCGCCGCGGCGACTGCATCCAATCGAATGACAGCGTGTCGAATCTCAGAGCTTAAAGCGAAAATCACGACCAGAAATGCGGGGCACGGGAGAACGCAGCCGATCCAACGGTGTTGCCCGTTTTCCCACTTCCTGAGTGCGAGAGCCAGCCCCAACTCCGCAAGTTGAATCAGAACGGCCGCCAGCGCAAACCGTCTTCGGTTCCACGCGTATACAATCTCGGGCCGAGCGTAACCGAACCAGGCCACGATGGCGGCTGCCGCCAGGATAAGTGCGGCATAAAGGGCGAATCGAGCTGCCAGCGCCTTCCGGTCCGTAGTCGTCAGTACCTGGACGTCCCGGCAGATAAACACCACCGCGAATGCCAGCACAACGATCAGCATGGGACCCTTCTGGTGTTAGCACGGAAGACGTCCCCAGCCATCCATTTAAACGTGAAAGAACTTGTTCTCGAGTTGAACGGGCTGAATCGCCGTGAGAGCGGTCATGCCAACCGCCGAAGACGGCAAGCGACTAGCAGGCTGCGGAAAAAGTCCCTGGACCACCTACAGTGGCGCCTACTAACGTCCGCAAGTTATTGATTCTACGTCGAACTAAATGCGAAATTCGGCCGTTTCGAGCGGCGAAATGCCCTTTTCCCGCAGCCTGCTAGGAGTAGTTGCCAAGCGGCTTCATGCCCGACACATCCTTCTTCTTGCGACCTGGAAGAAGGGATCGGCGGCGCATTCGCCCGAGGGCCACGGATAAAACCCGGCAGTGGACCCTGCCTGCCGGGAGTGCGCTGGCGGCATGGGAAGACAACGGCAGGATCGGCATTCAGCGCGTTCCTTAGCGGGCGAGAGGTGAATGTGAGGAGGAATGAGTGAAGGTCTTTCGAATCGCTCTCGCAGCGGCGGCATTATCATTTACGGCGTTTGCGGACGTAGCGTCCCGGCCGCCGGTCTCATCGTCCAATCAGTTTGATCGGGCAGAGATAGCGCGTCAACACGCTCAAGCTGAAAAGGATTATCGGCGTGGTGTTCAATTCGCGGACGGTGACAAGCGGGCCGGCTCCACAGCCTACGCCCGCTAAAAGGAGAACAATGCTCTATGTCACTCCAGTTCAACAGAACGACGCTCGACTGACAACGGCATCGGTACTGGAACTGGGGCGTGCCAGCGAGTGTGAACGGCATGCCCCGGGCAACACTCGCATCTGGGCAAACACGACACGCCTTCTGCTTGAATACCAGTGCAGCAGATTGGCGAGCGATTAGCAAGGGACCTGCCCGTACAGGGCCTTTCATGCCCGCGCTTATACCCGCTCATAACTGGGCTGAGGCCATCTGCCGGATATTATTTGGCGTTCGTAACGCACGAACGAGAGGATCAAATAACTGCCCGTGATCCATCAGCGCGCATTTTTCGTCGCCGGAGCGCGCACGGTAGTGGAGGTTCCTGCGCTCCAATACCATGCCCAAGGCAAAGCTCCGTTCTCCGCGGCACGGCCTCTTGCCGGTGCCGCGCGCGTGGTGA
>JBEKTF010000187.1:0-10957 GCA_049516355.1 Bryobacteraceae bacterium
GAACATGACGTTCGGACGGCTTGGCTCACAGTAAATACGGCATACCAGCGAATTCCCGTAACGGTGGAACTAGTGAGTCAGGCCCAGCTTGCACAAACTCTTGCACAGGGCCGCTACGATCTCGGTCTCGCGTCGATCGTCGAGCTTACGCAGGCTCAACTCAATCTCACGCAGGCGCAGATCGAGAATGTCGGTGCACAATACGATTACGAGAGCGCTTACGCCGCACTGCAGTACACAATCGGGGCGCTGCGCTAGGCGCATTGATATAAAGCCGGTTACTTCTTCGCAGGCGTGGGCAGCGGCGGAAGCGGCGCCGGATTGTCATAACCCCGCGTTCCATCGGCCCGGATGGGACCAGGGCCAAATCCGAGATGCTCCTTATCGACGTTGTTCTCGGCGCATGAGTATTCTTCAAGCCGCTCATCCGGTTTGCCAAGCGCCCAGGTTCGTGAGTAAGTGAACGGCTTCGTATAGAACTTCGGATCCTCAATCAGCGTTTCCACGTGGATGTGATCCATGTCGGGACGCGTCCAGCGCTCCACAACATGCAGCGCATCGCTGTGCGGGCTGCCGTTTTCATCCGCCCAGACTTGCGTGTCTTTGAACCCGATCGAATCGACCACCAGAGTGTCCCCGTCCCAATGGCCCACCTCGTCGCCGAAGAATGAAGGGTCGGGGTCCTCTTCGTGCTTGCGCCCGTCCGTTGGAATCAGGCGGTAGTAGGTGTAGAAATACAGGAACACCACATATTTTGGGCTCTGGACGATCTGAAACGGCAAGCCGCTGGCATTGTGCCGCGGGATGCCGCCGATAATGCAGATGCTCTCCGGATCGATAGTGGCCGTGACGTTGTGCTTCCAGGCAGCCTCGCCAGCTGGTGTCAGCGGTAACTTCAGTCCGGGAAGATCCTTGGCAATGTTTCCGCCGGGCACGGTGTCTTTTGTGCCTCTCCAGAATCCGTTCAGATCGGGATGGCCGTCCGCCGTTTTGGGCGCCGGGCCCGACGCCGCCACAGCAAGCACCGCCATACTAGCCAGCCCCAACATTCCCAGCGAAATCCGCGAGATGACATTGCCGATCATTTCACTGCCGATCATGTTACTGCGGAACATGTGCACGCTCCTCGTTTTCAATTATGCTATTTCCATCCAGTATCGTATTATCGAGCAGGAGATATTTTGTGCTCAAGACAAGATTCTTTGGATTGTTTACGGCAGCCGTTTTTCTGGCGGCCGTCCCCGCGCACGCTCATCACTCCTTCGCGGCCGAGTTCGATGGAAGCAGGTCGATACGGATTACCGGCACCATTACGCGAATCGACTGGACCAATCCTCACTCCTATTTCTACGTCGATGTGAAGGATGACAAGGGCAATGTCGTGAACTGGGGCTGCGAGGGCGCCGGTCCCGGGGCGCTTACGCGCCGCGGCTGGAGAAAAGGCGACGTGAAAATAGGCGATACCCTGATTGTCGACGGCTATCCCGCCAAAGACAACTCGCATCTTATGGATGCGCGGCGTGTCACCCTGCCCGATGGCCGCGTTATCTCTGGTGGCTCGGCCAACGATGGCGGCCCGGCCGAATCCGAGGCGACGGTCGATCCGGATAAAGCGAAGAAATAGCCGGCTTAGCGGCCCTTCTTCCTCGCTCAAGCTCCGCATCCCCATCGCGGCGCACGGCCTCGTGTGCGGCTTAGAGGCAATTCGCGTGCCAGTGGGCGGATTTATTCTCCTCCCCGGCCCGAGGCACTCAACTGATACAAAGAATCCAACTCAGCGCGGAAGTTTTCCAGAACCTGTTTACGGCGTACCTTCATCGTGGCGGTTACTTCGCCGTGTTCGATTGTGAATTCCCGAGGCAGGATGCGGAAGCGCTTGATTTGTTCAAACGGGGCGAGTTGCTTGTTCACCCGGGTTACGATTTTCTGCATTTCGCCTAAAACCGCGGGTGATTCATGCAGCGGAATACCGGGATCGTTTGTGCCCCGAATCGATTCCGCGACGGGCGGATGGATGGTGAACAGCGCCACAAGGTGTGGCAGGCGATCGCCCGCGAGAACCACCTGGCTGACGAGTGGCTCGAAATTAAAGAGCGTCTCGACGCGCGAGGGGAAAATTTTCTTGCCGTTCGAGGACACAATCAATTCTTTCCTGCGGCCGGTGATGTAGATGTAGCCGTCGGAATCGATGGTCCCGATATCCCCCGTGTGCAGCCAGCCGTCGCGCAGCACGTCGGCCGTCGCTTCGGCGTCCTTGTAATATCCGGAGGACAAGCAGGCACTGCGGATCAGCAGTTCCCCTTCCTCTCCGACCTTGAACTCCACGCCGGGCAGAGCCTTTCCGATACTGCCGGGCCGTGGCGCATCGAGCGGGTTCAAGGCGGCGACTCCGCCTTCTGTCAACCCATAACCCTCGATCAGCGGCATGCCGATCGCCTCGTAGAACTCGGCCAGATCGGCGCCCAGCGGAGCTGCTCCCGACGCCGCGATTCGCAGACGCCCGCCAAATCGGTCGCGAATTTTGCTGAATATCACGCGGTGCGCGAGTTGCAGCGGCAGGCGTATCCGCAAGGGAACCGTTTTCCCGAGGCGCTTGTATTTAGCGGCGGCCAGTCCCAAACCAAGTGCGCCGAAGAAAGCCTTCTGTGCGATGGCGGGCTTCTTGAGAATCTCCGTGCGGATACTGGTATAAACCCGCTCCCACACGCGTGGCGGTGCGAGAAACCAGGTGGGACGCACGGACTTGATCTCGGGCTGCAGTTTCAGCAGGCTCTCGGCAAACGAGACGGCGCTTCCGCTGAGAATCGGCAGGATCTCGACGACCACGCGTTGTGCGATATGCGCCGAAGGCAGGAACGCGATGGTGATGTCATCGGACGAAAGCGGCAGCACGGCTGGACCCATGCGAATGTTGGCCAGTATTGCGCCGTGCGTGACCATCACCATCTTCGGCTCCCCGGTCGCTCCGGAGGTCAGATACAGAATTGCATTGTCTTCCGGATTCACGCCGGAAACGCGCACTCCTGCATCGCGGCCCAGTTTTCGAAGCTCTGCCAGTGATGTCGCGCCCTCGGCTTCTCCGGTGAGCAGAATGAAATGCTTCACCGGTGCGTCCTTCAGCTTGCCGAACATCTTCGGATCTTCCACGAAGAGCGCCTTCGCGTCCGCCATCCCGATCGTGCGCTTCAACTCCTCGGGCGGATAGCTTGGATAGAGAGCCGCAGCGACCGAACCGTTCATCAGGACGCCTTGATCGGCGAGGTAAAACTCAGCTCGCGTCTCCGAGCAAAGCGCGACGTGATCGCCCTTGCCCAGGCCGATAGCGCGCAACCCGCTTGCGATTTCCCCGGCGGCTTCGAGGTACTGGCTCCATGTCCATGTCTGGACGTCTTTGCCCGAGGGTTGGCGGAGTGCAAGTTTTCCACCGTGTTGAGCGCCGGCGGCGCGGAGAAGTTCCGGTATGGTGTTGGCGGTCATCGGTGCTCGAATTTCAGTTTACGTTTGCGGGGACGGGTAATTCGCCGGCTAGTTCGGCGACTTTTTCCTGCAGGGCCTCGGTGAGCCGTTCGCGATCACGCCGGGTCATGCCGGAAGTATCGATCGGATCGCCCACATGCACCTTCACGGTCGCGGGCCTGAGGAGCAGGGAATGCATCGGCAGCACGTTTCTCATATCCACGAGCCCAACCGGCACTATCGGGACTCCCGCTTTGATCGCGATGTAGGCGGCGCCTTCTTTGAACGGGCGAATCCCCGTTTCCGATCGTCCGCCTTCGGGGAATAACAGCACCGAAATGTTTCGCTCACGAATCAACTTTGCGCCCTCGGACATGGATTTCAAGGATGCGCGCGCGTCTCCCCGCATTACCGGCAAATGCCCGGCGCGGACCAGATGCCAGCCCAACAACGGAATCGAGAACAGGCCCTTCTTGGCAAAGAAGCGAAGCGGCAGGGGGACGGCGCTGTAGAGAACCGGTATATCCATGTAGCTGGCATGATTCGCCACCACGACGTAGCTGACTTCGGGATCCAGCTTCTCCGCTCCTTCCACCTCGCAATGCACGAAACACACCGCGAGGAGCATGCGCGACCACTGCTGCGCCAGCCTATGCTGGGCGTGTCCGGAGCGGTCCCATAACGAGCAAATCAGAGAGACGATTGCCATCCCCGCCGTCAGAATAATGACCGCGGGGGCGGAAAAAAAGACTGCGCGAAGTTTCCACACGTTGATTGTTAATAAGCTTTAAGCGACGAACCCCTATTATCGCCGCTGGGCGTCTTGTAGACTAGCGGGTTAAGGAGCCATTATGCACAAATCAATCACGTTGTTGTTCGCCGGCGCGATCGTTCTCGCCGGCTCCAACCTTTACGCCCAGAAGGGCGACGCCGCAAAGGGGAAAGATGTCTTTGAAAGTAATTGCAGCGTCTGCCACAACTCGGACAGCGCCGAAGTCAAGATGGGCCCGGGTTTCAAGGGGCTGTTCAAAAAGGCCAAGATGTCGACCACGGGGAAGGCACCCACGGATGCCAATGTCCTCGCGAAGATTAATGAAGGCGGCAACGGGATGCCCGCGTACAAGGACATCCTCTCGGCTGAAGAGAAGGCGAACGTTATCGCGTTCTTGAAGACGCTGTAGGGGAGACGCGACACCAGTCGCGTTTCTTCATAATCAAGTTTTCGGGAGACGCAACCTGAGGTCAGGTCGCGTCTTCCTACGCTTTGCCCTGGGCCAGTTGAATGGCTTTCTGCAGAATCATGTCTTCAGCGGGTTTCTTGTCGGATGGAGCCGGGGTTGGCTGCGCCACGTCGGTGTCATCGTCCACGTCACCAGCTGCGCCAGCCTCGGGTTCGATTATGACGTTGTCGGGAGTGACTCCGTTGTCCTGTATCGATTTGCCGTCCGGCGTGTAATATTTTGCGACCGAGAGAATGATCGCGCTGCCATCGTCCATTGAAATCGGGCGCAGGACCGATGCGTCGCCGTAGGTGCGTTCCCCGACGAGCGTCGCCCGTTTGTCCCCCTGCAACGCGCCTGCTGCCAATTCCGCCGCGGCTGCTGTCCCGTGATTCGTCATTACAATCAGCGGCAGAGAGGTAATGTCTTTTTTCGGATCGGCGTCGAAGTTCCTGCGCGGCGATTTCTGCCCCTGGGTGTACGCGATCAGACCCTTATCGAGAAACAGATTCGCCAGTTCGATGCCGTCTGCCGGTTCGCCCGATGCCGAGTAACGGACGTCGAGAATCAACTTCTTCGCGCCCTGTTTTTGCAACTCCGCAACTGCGGCAGCGACTTCTTTGATCTTGCCCTGCGACATCGAAGGGATCTTGACATAGCCGATCTGATCCGGCAAGAGCTTCGATTCGACTACCGGGTAGTTGACCACCTCGCGCGTCATCGTCAGCTTCTGCGGTTCTGGTTTGCGACGCAGGACCGAGAGATCGACCGTTGTGCCGGGCTGGCCCTTCAGCAAGAGCTTGGCGTAGGCAAGCGGCATGTCGCGTGTCGCGATGCCCTTGATCGATTCCAGCATGTCGCCGGTAGTGAGACCGACCTTCGCAGCCGGAGAACCCGGAACTACTGAAACCACAGTAACGTAACCGAATTTTTTCGCCAGCACCATCCCCAGGTCGCCCCGGTAGGCATCGAAATTCTTTAAATATTCTTTGTACTGTTCCGCGTTCAAGTAGCTGGCGTAGGGATCGATGGATTCCAGCAACCCGTTCATGGCGCCGAGAGTGACGCTGCTCATGTCGGGCTCTTCCACGTATTCGCTCTTGATGCGCGAAAGCACTTCGGAATAGACTTCCAGATGTTTGTAGACGCTGGTGTTGGCCGAAACCGAGGCGTTATCGTCGGCCGGCGCTCCCTTACTCACGACGCCGCCAAGCAGCAGCAAAGCCACGAGGCAGGTGGACGACATCACGACGACGAATTTCGTGCGGCTCTTCATAAATTTTTAAGACGCAGCCAAAGGCGAAAAAGGTGCATGACTCGAACTCGTTGTTTCCGCTCGGCTTCCGCTATTTCGATTATATGACGCCATCCAGTCTCGGGCGGAAGCAAGATTTGGCCGGGGCGGTCCGCATTTCAGCCGGACCGTCCCGGCACAGGGGAGAGCACCCCAAAGTTGTCCCCTTTACGGCTTGGCCAGCTTCGCCGCTTCAATCGGGGCGTTCACCTTCACATCGTTGATGAGGGCCGTGAACCGGCCGTCCAGCCACAGGAAGGAGTATTTGAATGGGAACTTGACTCCATTCACATCGCGATAGTCGTCAAAGTCCTGCTGAATCGAAATACGGCCGGCAGGCGATGGAGTCTGGCGCACATAGCGCGTCAGGAAATGGGTCTTCTTGTCGAAATAGAACGTGCCCAGCAAGCCGTTTGGTGAACTGCCCTGGACAATGTACACGTCGCGACCGTGGAGGGTGTCCGACACGCCCACGCGCCAGGTGGTGAACGCTGTCTTGATCTGGCCTGGGAAGGAGAGGACGCCATCGAGTTTGGCGCCGTTCAAGTCATTTCCAGTTAGTTCGTACACGCCGAGGAATCCACGCGGCGCACTGATCCAGCCGGTTTTTCCGTTGTAAGTCCAGGCGCTGATTCCGCGGTCAGGATGCTCCGGGAAGTTGATCCACATCCCACGGCTATCGGGTGCTTCGGCGAAGATCTGGAACGCCGCATTGCCGCCTAACCCGCCGTATCCTTCGCTGTGTCCGGTAACGATATAGCTCTTGACCGCAGCCAGGTTCTGGGCTCCACCCATCGCCTGGATATACTCGTCGAGAATCTGGGTGGCCGGCGGTTCCGCCTCGCCGACGTCGATGATGTCCCGGTGCTCTTCATTGGGCTCGCTGTACAGCTTATCGAGAGCGATCGACTGCGCGGGCGCGTCCTGACCGCGATGGCAGGTCCAGCAAGTCACCTGTTGAACACTGCCGAAGTTCTGCTTATTAATGTTGGTCAGCATCTCCGTCATCATGCGGGCGGCTCGCTTCTTTGGGTTGCTGTCGGTCACCCAATCGAACTTATCGGTGCCGGCGCCGGGGTGGCAATTGGAGCAGTCATAACCCAACGCGGCGGTCATGACGCCCATGGCTCCCAGGAAATCGCTTGGCGTGAGGTTTTTGAGAGTGGGGGTGGTCACGTTCTTGAAGAACGTGCCGGCGGTCTGTCCTTTCGCTGTTGCCGCTTTTGCCTGAGCGGCGACCTGACCCTTCGTGGAGGATTGGCTTTGCGCCACGCCAAAACCTGCCGACGTGATACCCAAAAGGCATACGACAGCCGTAGGGACAGACGCTGTCACTAATCCTGAAAGACGAAACTTCATCGTGTGTTTTCTCCTCAGCCGTTCGTAGAGAGCCGGTCTGTGGACACATAGGGATGCACGCGGCGTTCCCCGATCGCAGCAGGCGATGGAATGGGAAATAAGTTTAATACAGGTTAATCAAAACAAGCAACTTACATGCTTGCGGTCGTGCTTCCCTCAGCCGCGTTTGTTATCGGGATCGGCAAGACCGCGCGGCGTGAAATCACCCAGCGTTTGCGCGAGATCGCCGTTCGGTTGTGTTATCCGGCGCAGGGGCTTCGTCAGCCGAGAGTCGTCAGCCGAGGAGGAAGACGGCGGTCTGAGCGAGCAGGTTCGGGAACAGCATGACATGCCGCGCGCCAGCCAGAAAGTAGCGTCGCTCGATCGGGAAGTGGTATTCGCGGCACAAATCCTCGAAATCGTTGATACTCATGAAGTGAATATTAGGTGAGTTGTACCAGTTGTGCGGAAAGAGCTTCGTCTTGGGGGCCTGGCCGTTCACCAGCATGGCGATGCGCACGGCCCAGTGCCCGAAATTCGGAAATGAGATAATCGCGCGCCGTCCCACGCGCAGCAACTCCTGCAAAACCTGAAGCGGCGAGCGCGTCTCCTGAAGGGTCTGGCTGAGAATGACGTAGTCGAATGCCTTGTCGGGGTAGTCGGCTAATCCCTCGTTGATATCTCCCTGATAGACGGAAACGCCGCGGGCGATGGCCCGGCGCACCTGTGCGGGAGAGATCTCTACCCCGCGTGCCAGCACGCGTTTGTGATCCATCAGCCAGGCAAGTAATTCCCCTTCGCCACAACCGAGGTCGAGGACGCGGCTGCCGGGCTGAATGATTTCGCCGATCACGTGAAAATCCGGCCGCTCGGCGAGCGTGACCGGCTGCGGATGGATCGCTGTGGTGACTGCCTGTCCCATTACGCCGCCCTCGCCAGCCGCGCCGTGCTGTCGAGGAATCCACGCACGATTTCGCTCTGCTCCGCGATATCGACCAGGAACGCATCGTGCCCATAGTTCGATTGCAGATCGCAGTAAGCGACGTCGCCATTGAGGCGGCGCAGAACGCGCACGATCTCCTGCGATTGATAGCTGGGGTAGAGCCAGTCCGAAGTGAAACTGATGACCAGGAAACGCGTGTCGACCGTCTGGAAGGCGTCGGTCAGTTTGCCCGTGCCGTTGGTCAGGTCGAAATAATCCTCGGCTTTCGTGATGTAGAGATAAGAGTTGGCGTCGAAGCGCGAGACGAACTGGTTGCCGCGGTAGCGCAGATAGCTCTCGACTTCGAAATCGACGCCGAAATCGAAGCCGAATTTTTCCTTCTGGCGGAGTTTGCGGCCGAATTTCTCGCGCATGGACTCATCGCTCATATAAGTGATGTGGCCGACCATGCGCGCGACCGAGAGCCCGCGGGCGGGCGGTTTTTTATCGTAATATTCGCCCTCGCACCAATCGGGGTCGGCCATTATGGCTTGTCTTCCGACTTCGTTGAACGCGATCTGCTGTGCGCTGTGCCGCCAAGTGGTGGCGATCGGGATCGTACACAGCACGAGCTCCGGGTAACTGACCGCCCATTCGAGCGCTTGCATCCCGCCCATTGAACCGCCTGATACGCACAGCAATTTCGGGATGCCGAGCGAATCGATCAGCATTTTTTGCACCCTCACCATGTCCCGGATGGTGATGACCGGGAACGAGAGCGCGTAGGGGCGTCCGGTAGCCGGATTGATCGAGCCTGGTCCAGTGGTCCCCTGGCATCCACCGAGAACGTTGGAGCAAATGACAAAATAGCGGTCGGTGTCGAATGCCTTGCCGGGACCGATCATGCTATCCCACCAGCCGGGTTTGCCATCGCTGTCCGAGGTCCCAACGGCGCGGCTGATGCCAGCGGCGTGGGCGTCCCCCGTGAAGGCGTGGGCGATGAGAATGGCGTTGGAACGGTCCGAATTCAGCTTCCCATATGTCTCGTATGCAACCTCGACCTGGGAAAGTGTGGCGCCGCCTTCCAATGCGATATTGTCGAAACGGGCGCACTGGGGTTCAACAATCATCTTCTTTCAGAACCTCATGGTATCAGGATGAGCGGGATGCGGCGGCCGTTGCGGCTGGTTACAGTTTCGCTGTGTATTCTCCCGTTGCTGGGGAGCGGCTTTGAATATCGCGAGGCTCTTCCTGGTTATCAGTACCAGTTTCCCCACGATCATTTCGAACATGAAGATTTTCGCACGGAATGGTGGTATTACACCGGTAATGTGACCGGAGCGGCAGGCGAACGGTTCGGCTTCGAACTGGTTTTTTTTCGTGAGGGGGCACGGCATGAGCCTGCCGGCAAATCCGCCTGGACGGTGCAGGACCTGTATCTGGCGCATGCCGCTTTGACCGACGCGAAGGGCAATCGCTTCTGGTATGAAGAACGATTGAACCGCGGCGGACCGGGCCTTGCGGGCGCCAGTTTCGACCGGCGGCGCGTATGGAACGGGAACTGGTCGGCGCAATGGGACGGTGAAAATCAAACGCTCGACGCTGTGACGGAACACTTCCGTTTTCACCTGCAGCTGGTCCCGGAAAAACCGTTTGTCATTCAAGGCGAGAACGGGGTCAGCCAGAAGGCGGAAGGGCGGGGCAGGGCATCGCACTACGTCTCGTTCCCCCTGTTGAAGGTTTCCGGAACGATTAACTCGACCGAGGTCAAGGGCCGTGCGTGGATGGATCATGAATGGTTTACGGAGCAACTCGCGGCGGACCAGGTCGGCTGGGACTGGTTCAGCGTACAGCTCGACAATCATACGGAGTTAATGCTGTTCGAGTTGCGCCGCAAGGATGGATCGATTGACCCTTATTCTTCGGGCACGTTCGTGGATACGCGCGGCGTGGCGAGACATTTGCGGCGCGAGGACTTTTCGCTCGAGCCGTTGTCTTACTGGCAGAAATACCCCGTGGCATGGCGGGTGCGCGTGCCGTCATTGAATCTCGACATCACATGCCATCCTGTCCTGCGCGATCAGCAGCTACGAAATACGCAAGGCGGGCCAAGCTATTGGGAAGGCGCGGTGGATTATTCCGGCAGCCAGACCGGCGTCGGGTATCTCGAGATGACGGGGTACGAGGGCCCAGTCAAGTTTTAACAGACGGCTGTTTACTTCCCGACCAGATGGGCCTGATCCCTCTCGTTATCGCAGAACGTTTCGAGCAGGTCTGTATTGAGACTGATGGCCTGATGAATCGTTACCGTAAACGGTCTGGTGTACGCTTTGGGATCGTCAATCGTAATTTCGATTTCGAGGTTTCCGTAATCGGGTCGCCGGAACCGCTCGATCATTTTCCCGCTGCTGGTCATCGTACTGCCAATGTAATCGAGCCACGTGTCGTCCCTGAGACCATTAGTCTGCACGACCATGATGTCTCCTTCCCATTTGCCGGTGGAGTATCCATGCCAGGCCGGTTGCGGATCCGCGGGAAGCGGCCGTCCGTCGGTGTAGATTGTTCGGAAATTCATGAAGCGCTCATCCAGGATAATCAGCATTCCCGGAGTCTGAACAACTCTCTTGAGCGTAGGATGCCCATGTAGTTGCACGGGGGAAAGCGGCAGGCACTTTGCGTCCGGATGGTCTTTCGAGAGATTCGCCTTGCGCTGTCTCACCAGTTCCG
>JBEKTF010000188.1:0-10952 GCA_049516355.1 Bryobacteraceae bacterium
GAGCGGTCTGGAACTCCTTGAGAGCCGAGTCGGCGTTCCGTTTGTTTTCGGGAGCTTCGGAGCCCGGCACGTACTGCGTCATATAAGCAGTAGCGAGATAGAGGCGCGCGGAAGGCAGATCCGGATCGAGATCGATCGCTTCCTTGAAATTATCGGCCGCGGCGGTGTACTGGCCCGCCCGGAAGGAGTTGACGCCCTTGTTCAGGTTGTCGCGAGCTTTGAGCTTGTTACATCCGGACGCAAATACGGCCAGCGCAACCAGAAGAACGGCAGTGGCAATCGATTGAATTTGCCCGGTGGAAATGCGGCGCATTAGTGGCCTTCCTCCACCTTGGGCGTCATCAGGCCGACTTTGTCGATCCCCGCTCCGTGGGCTATATCGATGGCCTGCGCCACTTTCTGGAACTGAAGGTCTTTATCGCCCTTCACGAACACAACCTTCTCGGCGCGAGTCTTGAAGATGTCGATGAGCCGGTCGCTCAGCTTTTCCCAGGTTGTATCGTCCTGATTGATCTTCAAGTTGCCCTGCGCGTCAATCACGATCACAACGGTGCGATCGTTGTTGACGTCGACCTTCTGGTTGGGGGGCGGCGGTTGAGGCGCCAGCGCGTCCAATCCATGCGGAGAAACAGGCGAGATCGCCATGAAGATAATCAGCAGCACAAGCAGAATATCGATCATGGGGGTCATGTTGATATTCGACTGCGGACCGCTGTTGCCGCCGCCAACTGCCATTGCCATAAAAATTGCTCCTTATAAAGTTCTATGCTTGAAAACCGATGCCTAGGTCTTGGGCTTCTGCGGAAGATTGTTGTCGAGAATCTGCTCGGTAAGCAGCCCGACATCGTCCACGCCGCCCGCGCGCAGGTTATCGACTACATCTTCGACGGTTTCGTACTTGGCACGGCCGTCGGCCCTGATATAAACAATTTTGTTGGGTCTGTCGGCCAGCAGATCCTTTACTTTGGGCGCCAGTTCGTCGACCGATATCTTCTGCAGTCCGGGGCTGAGGAAGGTCTGGCCGTCGCGTGTAATAGCGACGATCACGGCATCTTCCTTGTCCGCGTCCGCCATAACGATCGGGTTCCGTGCCCGGGCGAGATCCACGTTAACGCCTTTATTGAGCATGGGAGTGATGACCATGAAGATGATCAGCACGACCAGCATCACGTCGACCATCGGAGTCACGTTGATATCCGATACCGGTGGGGGCGCTTTTTTCAGTTCCATTTCTTATCTCCTCGTGGGGTTCAGGTTCCCGCGGCGAACGCCAATCCGGTACGAACTGGCGCCTCGCCGCGAGAGTTCCATCAACTCGCTTCAACTAACTATGCAGTTACTACTTGCGAACGCCGGCCCGGAGCTGGATACGCTTCAGGAAATAGTCGAGTAATTCGGAACTCGAGTTGCCCATCTCGACGTCGAACGCATCCACGCGGCCGGTGAAGTAGTTGAACGCCCAGACCGCGGGCACAGCCACGAACAGACCGATAGCGGTGGTCACGAGAGCTTCCGAAATACCGCCCGCGATGGCGCCGATACCGGGCGTCTTCTGCGCGGCCATGGTCTTGAACGCGTTGATGATGCCGACCACGGTACCGAACAGACCGACGAACGGAGCCGTCGAACCGATGGTCGCCAGAGCGCTGACGCCGCGTTTCAGTTCGGCGTGAACGATGGCTTCGGAGCGCTCGAGAGCGCGCCGCGATGCCTCGATTTCCTCACCGGAAATCTCCGAACTGCCCTGATGCGCCTGGAATTCCTGCAATCCCGCCACAACGACTTTCGCGAGGTGGCTCTTCTTGTAGCGATCGGCGATCTTGATGGCTTCATCGAGTTTGCCTTCGCGCAGCGCGCCGGCGACGGCCGGAGCAAATGCGCGACTCTGTTTGCGAGCCGCATTGAAGGCCATCGCGCGATCGATCATAACGCCGATCGACCATGCGGACATGATGAACATAAGAATAACGACCGCCTTTGCGAGCGTTCCCATCTGCTCCCAAAGGTGGCGGAAATCCCAGCCCGGCGCCCCGGCTTCCTGCAATAGCATGAAAGCCCATACTTGCATCTGTAAAAGCATTTTTGTCTAGTCTCCTGCGAGTTGATTTAAAAAAATTACTGTCCGCTGCTCGTCCACTTGATTTCCGCCACTGCTAGTTGAGAGTGAAGTTCACGTCGATCGTCGTGATGACGTCCACGGGCTCACCGTTAAGAAGCGTCGGCTGATAGGTCCATTGCTGAACCGCTTGCATGGCCGCCTGAACGAGAAGAGGCGGTCCGCTCACGAGTTCCAGATTCTGAATTGTTCCATCCTTGCCGATAGTGGCCTGGAATTTAACCGTTCCCTGTACACGCGCCGCTTTCGCAAGCGGGGGATATGCAGGCTTCGGCTGCTTGATCAGCTTACTGGCTTGCACGTTGCCACCGATCCGTTGCGGGGCCAGCGGGGCCTTTGGCTTGGGGGGCGGCGGGGGAGGAGGAGGCGGAGGAGGCGGAGGCAAAGCAGCTCCACCAAGGAGGCCGCCCAGCGCACCGGCGCCTCCGGGAATACCACCGACCACGCCCGCGGCGGATGGCGGTTCCTCGGCTTCCACGATCATCTTGATTTCTTTCGGAACGGACTTGGGCGCCGTCAGCTTGCCCATGTCGAACTGTTTCGGCGCCACTTTCACGACCTTCACAGCCTGCGGCGGCGGTGGGGGGGGCGGCGGCGGCGGCGGCGGCGGAGCCGTCAAAAAGGTTGAGAGCTGCGCGCTCGGCAACGCATCAAAATAGATTAACGGAATGATGATGATGATAGCGAGTGCAATCAACTCAATCACGGCCGACAGCAAGATCGTGTAAGGGCTTTTTGTCTTGCCTACGCCATCAACGAATGTCTGCTCAAACATAGTTCCTCTCAAGATCGGGAGACGCGGCGTTCTTATCCGAACCGCCGGATCTTCTGCGCTCGCGCGCCTCCCGTACTACTTACTGCCCGTTCAAAACAAATCCAAAAATCTCCGTACCCTATCTCGCTGCCCTGGCCGGGCTTTTCACAGCCTGCGGCTTCGAAGCGGACGAACGCGGCGCGCCCGTGCCTACGGGCGTTACCGGAACGCCAGACGCCGGACCCTTCTTCTTCCTCGCTTCGACGAAATCGTGGAAGCCAAGCACAATCGGGCTTGCTACGTAAACCGAAGAATACGTCCCAACAAGAATACCCGCAACCAGTGCAAAAGAGAAACCGTGTAGTACTGGTCCGCCGAACAAAAACAGCGCAATAGCCGTGATAAACGTCAGACCGGAAGTCATCACCGTCCGGCTCAGCGTCTGGTTCACGCTTCGGTTGATCACGTCCACCAGCCGCTCGCGGCGGTTCAGATGGAGATTCTCCCGAATCCGGTCGAAGATGACGATCGTATCATTCATCGAGTATCCAACCAAAGTTAAAAGAGCCGCAATCACTGTCAGCGTGATCTCTTTATTGAACAACGAGAAAATTCCGATCGTGATGATCGTATCGTGAAACACCGCGATAACCGCGGCGAAGCCATAAATCCATTCGAACCGGAACCAAATATACACCAACATCCCGGCCAGCGCCAACAAAGTCGCGTTGATTGCCTGGGACCGCAGATCCGCGCCAACCTTGGGGCCGACGATCTCGATATCCCGCGCCGCCGTATAAGGGGCAACATAGGCCTGCTGGCTCAGAACGCTCATCACCTGCGGCGTAACGCCGGGCAGGGAACGCGTATCGTCTACGCTCGCCAATAACCCGCCGCGCTGATTCCGCAGCCCGATAATCGCTGCCGCAAGCTGGTCGATCTGCGGATCGGAAAGCGCGACACTCGCGCGCTGCAGCGGGTCGCGCAACCGGTCGGCGAGCTGCCCGGCGCTCGCATTATTCAAATCGAGCTTGCCGTTTTCCGGATGGCCGAACGTCTTCGCCAGCGTATCGAGCACAAGCTGCCGGTTCTTCGCCAGCGTAGCGTCGTCCGCGCCTTCCGTGCCGATCGCGATCTCATTGGAACCGTTTTCGAAGGTTTCCACGCTGGGCGGATTCGCCAATACCTTCGTCAGGGACGAGCGAACCTGATCGAGCGGCGGAGCCCCCTGGAACTTGACCGTCATCAGCATGCCGCCCTTGAACTCAATGCCATACCTGGGTCCGCCCTTTATTGCAAGGCTTCCGAGGCCCAATACGGTCAGGATCAACGAGGCGATAATGAACGGCCACTTCTTCCCGAGAAAATCAAAATTGGTGTTTTTAAATAATTCCATTGATCACTGCCCGCCCAATGCCCCGGGCCGAACGGTGCCAAGGGTTATGACACCGCTCATCGCCAAAAGGTTCCCGGATTCCGGCACATCAAAACTAACACAAACTTTCTTCATCTTCATCCCTGCCTTGCTAAAAAGCCCAACGCGGCTTAGATGCTCAACGCCGTAACCTGCCGGCGGCTGGAAAGCTCCCAATCGAAGATCACCTTCGACACGAACACCGCGGTAAATACATTGGCCAACAGACCGATGACCAGCGTTACCGCGAATCCCTTCACCGGACCCGTTCCGAACAGGAACAGGAACAGGCACGAAACAATGGTGGTCACGTGGGTGTCGACAATCGTCCACCAGGCCTTTCCGAAACCCGCGTCCACGGCGGCCGGAATCGACTTGCCGGTACGCAGTTCCTCGCGGATGCGTTCGAAGATCAGCACGTTCGAATCGACCGCCATACCGATGGTGAGGATGACACCCGCAATCCCCGGCAGCGTCAGCGTCGCGCCGAAGTACGAAAGCGCCGCCATCAATAAAACCGTATTCAACAGCAGGGCGAGAACGGCGTTGACGCCCGACTTCTTGTAATAAACCAGCATCACGAAGATGACGGCGACCAGTCCGGCGATGGCGGCGTAAATCCCCTCGCGAATGGAATCCGCTCCGAGCGAAGGGCCGATCGTGCGCTCCTGCTCGTATTTGATCCCGGCCGGCAAAGCGCCCGTTTTCAGTTTCAGTGCGAGATCTTCCGCTTCCTGCTCGGAGCCGAGCCCGTTGATGCGGCCCGCATCGTCGATCCTGCTCTGGATAGTGGCTACGCTGGTGATCTGGTTATCGAGCACCACCGCGAGGCGGTTTCCGATGTTCGCGCCGGTGAAGGTCCCGAATTTGCGGGCGCCATCCTGCGAGAGAGTGAAATTGCACTCCCATCGGCCGGGCGAATCCGCATCCGTTCCGGCGCGCGCGTTGCGCATATCCTGGCCTGTGATGACGGGGGTCCGGGAGACCAGATACCAACCGCCGGAACCGTTGCCTACGCCTGCGGGCCAGTCCAGAACTTCGGTGCCGAGCGGCAGGACGCCGCCCTTCGCGCCCAGGGCTTCTTCGCGGGATTTCCAGGGGCCCTCGTTCTTCACTTCCACGATCTTCAGCTGGGCCGCGGACCCGATAAATTCCTTGGCATGCGCCGGGTCGTCGATGCCGGGCAATTCCACAAGAATCTCGGATTGTTTCTCGGACGCGCCATAATCCTGCACGGTGGGCTCCGTCAACCCCAGAGCATTCACGCGGCGCTCGATCGTATCCCGCTCCTGCGCCACCGTGTTCCGTTTGAGGTCCACGAGCGCGCTGGGCTTCATGTTCATCTTGTAGTCGGTCGCGTTGACGGGAGTCAGAATCCAGTCCGGATACGTGGTGGCTATCAGGTTGCGGAACTGCTGGGTCTTTGCCTGATCGACGCCATGAAGGTTGATCTGGATGGAATCGGTATCCTGCAGGGTATCGGGATCGTTGCGGTCGAAACCCGCAATGCTGATGTTGGCGGTTTTCGCCGCGTCGCGGAGCGATTCGATGGTCTGATCGGCCTCGGTCTTCGCGGCGTCCTGCACCTGCACCTGGAGCACGAGATGGCTGCCGCCCTTCAAATCAAGGCCCAGATGAATGTTTTTGGTGAGATTGGATTCCAGTTGGGCGAGAGAGAGGGGAACTCCTACTCCACCGATAAACTTTGGAAAGCCGATAATGCCGAAAAGACATGCGAGCACGACTGCCACAATCACGCCCGTCTTTACCATCAAATTCCGTTGCATGGGGATGTTTACCTTATGGATGCGCTGCTTCTCTGTTTATACTTTCAGGTTTTTGAGCCTTCAGGGGGTACCAGCGTGCTGACCGCGGACCGAGCGAATTGCAGCTTCAGGTTGTCCGGTTTGACTCTTAACACTATTGTGTCACCATCGACGGCCGTGACGGTACCCACGATACCACCACTGGTCACCACGTTGTCGCCGCTCTTCAATTCCTTCAACATCTGCTGCTGCCGTTTCTTCTGCCTCTGCATGGGCATGAACAGCAGAAAATAGAAAACGAGACCGATCAGGATGTACGGCGCAAATAACGCGATCGAACTCGCCGGGGATTGCTGCTGCTGCAGGAAAAGGGAAAAGAACACGTCAGATTATTCTATACCGCCGGGAAGCTCTTTTGTGGCAGCCCTGTTCCGGAGGGTACTCCTGTCTTGCAAACTGCGGAGATACCTGGGGAATTCACCCAACAGGATAGACTGCCTGATCTCCCTCATGATGTCAAGGTAACGCTGCAGATTGTGCCGGGTCGCGAGAGATGCAAACAGAATTTCCCCCGCCTGAAACAAGTGACGCAGGTAGGCCCGCGAATAGTTTCGACAAGTGTAACAATTACAGCCGGGGTCGAGCGGCCCGGGGTCGTCCCGATAGCGGGCGTGCTTGATGACAACGCGGCCTTCGGACGTGAAAAGCCAGCCGTTGCGGGCGTTGCGCGTGGGCAGCACGCAATCCATCATGTCGATGCCTCGGGCGACGTACTCCGGAAGTTCATCCGGCATGCCGACGCCCATGGCATAGCGCGGCCGGTCGCGCGGAAGTCCCGGTTCGCTCGCCTCAACCATCTCCATACTTAAGGGGCGTGGCTCGCCCACCGAAAGGCCGCCGATCGCATAACCATCGGCATCCAACCCGAGGAGACGCGAGGTGCATTCACGGCGAAGATCGGGAAACATTGAGCCTTGAACAATGGGGAACAGGGCGTTCCGGGTGGGAACGGACTGCATTCGCTCGCGGTAGTGTGAGAAGGCCTCCTCGGCCCAACGGATGGTCCGATCCATGGAAACGCGGGCGTATTCGTGGCTGACCGGATATTCCGGACATTCGTCGAGCACCATCATGACGTCGCTGCCGAAGGCGAGCTGGACGTCGACCGTGGAGGCCGGCGTGAACTTGTGGGTGTCGCCGTTGAGATGGGATTGGAACGTGACGCCTTCGTCGGTGATCTTGCGTAAACCGGAGAGACTGAAGACCTGGTAACCGCCGGAATCCGTCAGCAGGGCGCCGGGCCAGGACATGAAGCGGTGGAGTCCGCCGAGTTGGCGGATGAGTTCGTGGCCGGGACGGAGAAAGAGGTGGTAAGTGTTGCCGAGGATGATGCGGGCCTGGAGTTCGTCCCAAAGATCCCGCTGGTTCAGTCCCTTGACCGTTGCCTGGGTGCCGACGGGCATGAAGACCGGCGTCGGGATGTCGCCGTGTTCGGTGTGTAGAATGCCGGCGCGCGCGCGCGTAACCGGGCATTCGGCGAGAAGTTCAAAGGTGATCTGGCGGGGCAACGCTTATTGTATTGCGCTTGCGCTACTGTCATTTCATGATGATTTCGCTGGACGAGTATCTGTCGACGGTCTATGAACCGGATTGTGAATACGTCGATGGAGACCTGGTAGACCGGAACGCGGGTGAATTGGATCACTCCGGACTCCTGGGGATTATCGCGGCGCTGCTGTACAATCAGCGGGCTCAGCACGGAATTCACGTTTTCCCCGTGTTGCGTGTTCAGGTGGCGGCCACGAGATATCGTATCCCGGATATTACCGTGACGACCCAGAAAGCGCGAGGCAAGATCCTCCGCGAGCCTCCGTTCCTTTGCATCGAGATTCTCTCTCCGGAGGACCGCGCGAGCAGAATGCAAACGAAAATCGACGACTACCTTTCCTTCGGAGTGCAACATGT
Source organism: Bryobacteraceae bacterium (assembly GCA_049516355.1). Classification (GTDB taxonomy): domain Bacteria; phylum Acidobacteriota; class Terriglobia; order Bryobacterales; family Bryobacteraceae; genus BOG-234. The sequence goes on from JBEKTF010000188.1 coordinate 8,016, forward strand.
CTGGATCATCGATCCTGACTCCAGGAAAGGCTGGTCGTATACGCGCGAAGGCAAGCGGGAATCGACTGAAGTCCTGGCCACATCCGATCCGCACCTCACCCTCTCATTGAAGGAAATATTCAATGAGCTGAGTGAGGCTGTCGGCGACTTTAGCTGAACTACGAATTACGCCGGCTTCGAAACCGGTGCGGGAGCGAGTTCCCGGCTTGAAATCACGCGATCGATAATGCCGTAATCGGTGGCCTGCTCCGGGCTCATGATGTAATCGCGATCGACGTCGCGGGCCACGCGCTCGATCGTCTGGCCGCTGGCATCAGCGAGAATCTTGTTCAAAATCTCGCGCATGCGCAGAATTTCCTTCGCATAAATATCGATGTCGGCAGCCTGCCCGGCCAGACCCTGCATGGAGGGTTGGTGGATCATGATGCGGGAATTCGGCAAGCTGAACCGCTTCCCTTTCGTGCCCGCGGCGAGCAGAACGGCACCCATGGAAGCCGCCTGTCCAACGCAGATCGTGACGATATCGGGCCGCACAAAAGCCATCGTGTCCAGGATCGCAAGGCCGGCCGTAATCGAACCGCCGGGTGAGTTGATGTAGATCGAAATATCGCGCTCGGGGTCTTCAGCCTCGAGGAAAAGCAATTGCGCGATGATCAGGTTTGCGACCGTATCGTCGATCGGCGTCCCCAGAAATATAATGTTCTCCTTCAGGAGACGCGAGTAGATGTCGTAGGCGCGTTCGCCCCTCGACGTCTGTTCCACAACCATGGGGACTAACAAAGATTGACCCATTCATTTCCTTTCGTAGTAAGAGATGAAACGTGTACAGCCGGAGATTCCGCGCAGACCGACAACTCATGATACGACTACTCCCGATTAACGCGGTGTGATCAATCCACCGAGTTTGTCTGTTTCGCCGGCCGGCATCCGGGGAAACCGCGTGGAATACGCTTCCAGATATTTCAATCCCGAGCCGGTGTTGTAGATCACGATCTGGTCGTCCCGGTTCAGAAAACCATCGCGGAGCAGGCGCTCGGCGGCCGCAACGCAGGCTCCTCCTTCGGGGCTGGCGAAGATACCTTCCTCCGCGGCGAGCTGGATTCCCGCATCGATCAACTCCGCGTCGGAGACCGCTATGGCGGTGCCGCCGCTCTCGCGCACGGCTTTGAGAACCAGAAAATCGCCCAGGGGTTTCGGCACTCGCAATCCGCTCGCAACCGTGGTGGCGCCTTCCCAGAACTGGCTGCGCTCGGCTCCCTGATTGAAAGCGCGCACGACGGGTTGGCAGCCTTCGGCCTGTACCGCGATCATTTTCGGGCGATCCGGTCCAATCCAGCCCAGCGCTTCCATCTCCTCGAAGGCTTTCCACATGCCGATCATGCCGACGCCACCTCCGGTCGGATAGAAGATCGCGTCGGGCAGTTCCCATCCGAGTTGTTCGGCGACCTCGTAGCCCATGGTCTTCTTGCCTTCGATGCGATATGGCTCCTTAAGGGTCGAGAGATCGAACCAACCTTCGCGTGGAGCGCGTTCGGCGACAATTCTGGCGCAATCGCTGATCAGACCGTTTACCAGCGTGACGCGGGCGCCGTAGGCCTTGCACTCGATGAAATTGGCCTGCGGAACGTCCTGCGGCATAAAGATGTGCGCCTCGATCCCGGCCGCGGCGGCATAGGCCGCAAGCGCGCTGGCTGCGTTGCCGGCCGAGGGGGCGGCGAGTTTCCCGATCCCGAGTTCCACGCACATCGACACGGCGCAGGAAAGGCCGCGGGCCTTGAAAGATCCGGTCGGGTTCAATCCTTCGTCTTTGATGAGGAGGTCGGGTGCGCCAATGCGGTTACCGGTCCGGCGGGCGGGCAGTAGAGGCGTCATGCCCTCGCCGAGTGTGATAATGGAAGATTCATGTTGCACGGGAAGGATGGGCGCGTAACGCCACATCGAATCGGGCGCGGAGAGAAAGCTGTCGAGCGACCAGGAGTCGCGGACGAGGGGCAGATTGTAGCGGACGAGAAGCGGCCCGCCGCACTCGCAGAGGCTCCACGGCTTGCCAGCCTGGTAGTGCCGGCTGCACAGACTGCATTCGAGATGCGTCAATAAAGTGTTGGGCATGAACCGTTTTGTTTATATCATCGGGCTTGCGGCGATCTCGTTGCCGGTTTGGGCGGGCGAGTATGTCGTGCTGGGAAATGGTTTCCGCCTGCACGCCGACCGGCATCAGATCGACGGTGGAACGGTACGAATCTTCTCGAACGGTGGCGTAACGGAAATGGCCGCCGGCGCGATTGCAGGCTATGAACAGGAAGAGTTCGTGGCACCGGTTCCGGCGCCTCCCGCAGCCCCGGTCCAAACCGTCGTGCCAGAGACGGCCGCGGCGGACGCGCAACCCGCCACGCCGGCTGAACTTGCGGCGGAATTTGCCACGGCGGCCGCAAAGAAATTTTCCCTGCCGGCCACGTTCGTCCGCAGCGTCATGAAGGCGGAGTCCGGTTTCCAGCCGGATGCGGTGTCGCCCAAAGGCGCCATCGGGTTGATGCAGCTCATGCCGGAAACGGCCCGCGAACTGGGCGTCGATCCGAAAAATCCGCACCAGAACGCCGAGGGCGGAGCGCAATATCTTCGGGACCTGCTGGCCAAATACGAGGGCAACCCCGATCAGGTGCTGCTCGCGCTCGCGGCCTACAACGCCGGACCGGCCGCCGTCGACCGCTATCACGGGGTTCCGCCCTACCGGGAAACCCGCGAATATATCCTTCGCGTGCTGAAGGAATGGGATCGGGACCGAAGTAAATAGCCGAAACTTCCGCCCTGGCTGTACATCCTAAGGAACGGAATGGTATTTCAGGCCGCTGCCAGCAGTTCCGGTTCAGGCTTCAATCCCGCGCTGCTGTGGGACAATGGAGTTTCTCGAAAAATGGCAACGGAAAGCATTCCGGTTGA
>JBEKTF010000189.1:0-10803 GCA_049516355.1 Bryobacteraceae bacterium
GGGAGGGGGAACCCCCTCCCAATAGGCTCGAACTCGCCGCCGACTTCGAGTTCACGGTTGCTTCACGCACTGGATCCCCGGCATGCCCTCTCAAAAGAAGCGCCCTCTTATAATGCGTTATACGGCACGTGGTGCATCCACGCACCGGCACGGAGTATGTTATCCGGAATGTTTTTCTGCCATGGCTCGAACAGAGCTTCCAGGATACGGTGGAAGCCGCGCGCCGGGCTGATATCGTGGTGGGCCATCCGGTTTCATTCGCCACCCCGACGGCCGCGGAATATCTGAATAAACCCTGGGTATCGATCGCGCTTCAGCCCTCGATTTTTCTTTCCGCTTTCGACCCGCCGGTGATTTCCGGGGCGCCCTGGCTCAAGCCGCTCCATGCTCTCGGACCCGGATTCTCGCGATCGTTCTTCCGGTTCGCGAAAAGCGTCCCGCGCCGCTGGGGCGCTCCCATCAATGCGCTGCGGCGCCGCCTGGGATTGCGCGAGTTCCGCAATCCCGTTCTCGACGACATGTTCTCGCCCTGGGGAACGCAGGCATGGTTTTCACGCGTGCTCGCGAAGCCCCAGCCTGATTGGCCGGAGCGAACAACCATCACGGGATTTCCGTTTTACGACAAGCTGGAACCGGGACAAGAGTTGAGCCCGGAGCTCGCGCGCTTCCTCGATGCCGGACCCGCGCCAGTGGTGTTCACGCTCGGATCGTCGGCTGTGTTCCACGCAGGTGCGTTCTACACCGAGAGTCTCGAAGCGGTGCGAAAAACGGGATGCCGGGCCGTGTTGTTGATCGGGAGCGATGCGCGAAACCTTCCGGCCGGAGCGCTTCCGGACACGGTATTCGTGGCCCCGTATGCACCGTACTCGGAGCTGCTTCCGCGAGCGGCAGCGACGGTACATCAGGGCGGTGTAGGGACGACGGCGCAGGCCCTGCGTGCCGGGCGTCCCATGATCGTCGTGCCTCACGGCAACGATCAGCCCGATAACGGGACCCGAGTGCGCAGGCTCGGCATAGCGCGCGTGATTCCTCGGGGAAGGTATCGCGCGGATCGCGTGGCCCGGGAATTGAAAACGCTCTTGGCAGACGGAGCGTATGCGGTCGCGGCGGCTCAAGCGGCGAGTGAAATTGCATGCGAAGACGGCGTCCAGGCGGCCTGCGACGGTCTCGATGCGATTACTGCACCGCGACGTTGATCGCCGGGCTCACGGCAGCGCCGACCTGAACCTGAACGGGGACGGTGTTTGAAGTGGTTACGCTGGATGGGAGCGTTACCTGCACCGCCAGTACACCGGCAACCTGACCAGGCGCTTCCGTCGCGGAAACAACGGTTGCCGCAACGCCGCCGATGGTGACAGTGACAGGCAGCAAAGGCGTCGGATAATTGGGCCCGGCGCTGACCAGACCGTCGATGCCCGGGGGTGACGTTTGCCCTTCGCCCGTGACAAAGAGAGTAATCGTACTCGACTCGGCGGCCGCGTTGCCAGCGCCGTTCACGCTCCCATCTGAATTGAGTACGGCGAGGCCGTCGAAAATACCCGTAGAATTCGCGGTAAAGATCCCCGGGGACGAGGAATCGGCGTACGGGACGGTCGCGGTTGCGGTAGTCTGGCCCTGAACCGCGACGACGATTTCGGCTTGTGTTGCGCCGCTGCCGCTCAATTCGTAAGGCGCGATCGCGCTTACATAACTCGGCCCGGTGACGAGAATGGGGGCCGGTATTCCGTTGAACGTAACGGTCGTCATCCCATACTGCGTCTCGAAGATTCCATTGGCGTCGGGCTGAGCGGGAGCCACGCCCGGGGGGCCAAGGCTGGTTCCGAATATGGTGATCACTTCGCCGGGCGCCACAGGCAACGGAACGCCGGGAGAACTATAGCCCAGATCGCTCGCGCCATTGGCGACGATTACGTTCGGTGCGGAGACAGGAGTCAGCAAACGAATCACCTGGTTGCCCGAATCGGCCACATAGATATTGCCGGATGAATCGAGCGCGATGCCGTAGGGCGCGTTGTACTCGGCCAGGCCTCCGGGACCGCCGTCACCTGAGAATCCGGCGATTCCAACTATGCCGGCAAGCGGCACGACCGTGCCATCGGGAAGAACTCTGTTGACGACCGCGGCCCGATAATCCGCGTAGTAGAGATTCCCGGCCGGGTCCGTCGCCAGACTCGCGGTTGAGACATTCGACACGAGTGTATGGATGATGCCGTTTTTGCCGACCTCCTGGATGCTGCTGCTGCCAATGTCGTCGATAAAGAGATTGCCCGACTCGTCCACCGCAACGGCATACGGCAGCCCCAGCAGGGCATGAGTGGCAGGCCCGCCCTCGCCCAGAAAATTCTGGAAGCCTTGTACACCGGTGCCCGCCACGGTGGTGATGTTGCCGGTGGCGGCCGACACCTTGCGAACGGTTGAGTTTCCATCGTCCGCGATGTAGACATTCCCGGCGGCATCGACCGTAACACCGACGGGGTAATACAGGGTGGCGTTTACCGCAGGTCCATCATCGCCTGCATAGCCATGGGTTCCGTTGCCCGCGTAGGTCGACATAATTCCGGCGGGGCTGACGACGCGGATGCGGGCGTTGGGTCCATCGGCGATGTAGAGGTTTCCGGCGGCATCGACGGCGAGACTGTGCGCGGCCGAGAACTGGGCGTTTATCGCCGGTCCGCCATCGCCCGAGTAACCGGGCGTGCTTGTGCCTGCAATGGTCTCGATGGTTCCGTTGGAGGCGAACACCTCGCGGATCAGATTGTTGCGATAGTCCGAGATATAGTAATTCCCCTGCGAATCCACGGCGACGGCAAGCGGAGCCGCCAATTGAGCTCCAGTGGCGGTGCCTGCGTCACCTGAGTAGCCCGACGAGCCCGGCGTTCCGGCGATTGTGGATGACAGGTATAACTGCGTGGAGGAGGAAGCGGCGCGCGGTCTCCCTGTACCCCGAAAACTCCGGGCGGGCATCGTTACCTGCGCGTGTGCGAGGCTGCCTACGGCCAGCAACAGGGAAATGGAATAGAGGTTCTTCATGGGGCAACCGCGATTGTCACGCCGGGCTGCGTGAAAGAGGTTCCAAGATTGATCAATACCGGGACGGCGACCGGCCCCGTGCCAGAGGTCTGGATCAGGTTCGTGGGTATCTGAACGTTGATCTGCATCACGCCGGCGACCTGGCCTGGCGCTTCGACTCCGCCAGGAAAGGTTGGCGAGCCGGCCCCCTGTCCGGATAAGTAAATCGTGAAAGGCGCAAGCGGAATAATCGCGGGCGCGGGTGGCAGCGGGGTTATCTGGCCATCGACGCCGGGCGGATTCGTCAGTCCCTCACCAGTCAGATAGAGCGAAACGGCACTACCCTGCCGGGCCGGGTTTGACATGCTGTTCACGGAACCGTCCTGATTGATCGCCGCGGCCTGTCCGCCGCCGGCTGTGAAGATACCGGGAGCGGAAGCGACGATCGGTACCCCTGCCGCGGTAAAACTCTGCCCCTGGTAATTCAGCGTGACATCGGCCATGGCAGCGGTGGCCATGGCGTACGGGACGATCGCGTTGACTTGCGTCGCGGACGTATAGAGAATGGGAGCGCTGATCCCGTTGAACGTAACAGTGGTTCCGGCGAGTTGAGTGCCGAACTTGCCATTTATAACCTGTTGACTCGCAGGCGTAGCCGGACCGAGCCCCGTGCCGTAGATCGCAACAAGCTCTCCCGGCGAAATCGCCAGACCCACGCCACTCGCGGCGTTGACTACACTGATCGATGAACTGACCGGTGTCAGCAGCCGGATCGCCATGTTTGCGAAGTCGGCGACATAAACGTTCCCGGACGAATCGAGCGCCACGCCGTAGGGCGAGTTGAGTTGGGCGCCCGTGGCAGGGCCGCCGTCGCCGGAGAAACCCGGCGTGCCATTTCCGGCGATGGTGAACTGCGTCCCGTTCGAGAGGATTTTCTGGACGGTGGAGTTCAGGTAATTGGGAAAGTAGATGCTACCGGCGGCATCGACCGCAATGCTCTCGGCATCGACGTTCGAGACTATCGTATGGATATTGCCATCGGGTGTGATCTCGCGGATATCGGTGTTGCCCGAATCCGCTATATAGATATCGCCCGCGGTATCGATCGCGACAGCCTCCGGGCTGGCAACCATCGCTTTGCTGGCCGGGCCGCCATCGCCGCTGTATCCCCATGTCCCGGTTCCCGCGACCGTGGTGATGTTCCCTTTTGTATCCACCTTGCGGACCGTGGAGTTGCCGTAATCGGCGATGTAGACGTTACCGGCCGAATCGACGGCGAGACCCGCGGGCGAATTCAACTCGGCGTTAACGGCTGTGCCGCCGTCGCCCGCGTAGCCGGGCGTTCCGTTGCCCGCAAACGTGGAGATCGTGCCGGTAGGAGCCGCTATGGTCCCGCCAGGACTCACCTTTCGGATACGGTTATTGCTGGTGTCGGCGATATAGAGGTTTCCGGCCGCGTCAACCGCGAGACCACGGACGTATCTGATTTGAGCCTGGTTGCCGGGGCCGTTGTCGCCCTGAAATCCGGGCGTCAGATCCCCCGCGATCGTGTTGATGACACCGCCCGACACTTCACGCACGATGAATGAATAGTAATCGGCGATATAGAAGTTGCCTTTGGAATCCACGGCGACTTTGAAAGGGAAATCGAGCAGGGCAGCGGTGGCGGCGCCCGTATCTCCGTAATAGCCCTGCGCGGTGCCGATACCGGCAACAGTCGAAATCGTGTACTGTTGCGCACTTGCGGCGCCGGCGGCCAGCAGCAGGCCGAAAACAATGTGAGCACTCTTCATTCAGTTCAATTTTCCTGAGACGCCCGTTTGGGTACGTGGGTTGCGGTGATCCGCCGGGAGTTCAGAGTATTCTGAATGATACCAAGAGGCATTCTTGAAACAGACCAGGAGCCGTCCCGAAACTCGCCGGAGCTTCGATAGAATCGGAAAGCGATGACGCGCCGCAAGGTTCTCCGTTATTTGTCGGCACTGTCCGCCCTGACGTTGCCCGGCCGGAATATGCCGGGCCAGGGCTTATCGGGTCAAAGCAGGCCCGATTCGTTCCGGATTTACAGCGACGGCCCGCGCCTGCTGTTGCGTCCGCAGCGGCTCAGGCTGCTGCGCCGCGAACGGGAGCGGCGTTCGCTCCGCTGGGACCAGTTCGAAACGCTCTGGACCGCTAACGCACAATTCCCGGAACTGGCCTGGGCGCAGGCGCTTCGGTATCGGATCGCGGACGATCGGGAGTCGGGGACGCGTGCCGTCGCCTGGGCTGTCGGACCGGCGGACATCGGCAGGCTTGACGATGTGCGGCAGATGGCGATCGTCGCCGACTGGTGCGCGCCCCTGATATCCGGCGACGATAAGAGTCAGCTCGTGGCGAAACTGCAACGCGCGGCCACCGATCCGCGCCCGGTGAAAACGCTTCTCGACGCGCGCGCCAGGATCTTCGCTGCCGTTGCGCTCGCCGACACCCAGCCTGCCGTCAGCGAGAAGGCTCTCGAGACGGTCTTCGATGGTTTCTGGAATGGCTTCATTGCGTCGTTGAAGAACGCGAAATCCGCTGTTTCGAATGCCGACGCTTACGCGATGCTCGAAATTCTGCACGCGGTCCGGGACAACCTGAATTTCGATCTGCGCGAGACTTTTCCGGAGTGGTTCAAACAGTATCCGCTGCTGCACCTCCTGGCGCACTACCCTGCCCCATGGCCCGCCTCCGAAAATGAGTTCCGCATACCGGCCGACGAGACCATTGCGAAAACAGGGCCGGACGTGCGCAAAGCCGCATTGTCGCGGGCGGCCGAACTCGCGATGGTCGCTTACGACTCCAACGTCGCATCTTCGCAATTACTGCAGGGATGGGTTACCAATGACCGCTTCCTGATGCGCGGAACTTACGGCATTCCCTATGAACTGCTGTGGGCGAATCCCTATCAGCCTGGTTTGAGTTACTATCACGTACCGCTCGCCCTGCACGACGAGATGGGAGGACAGTTATTCGTGCGCTCGTCGTGGGAGGACGATGCATCGTGGATTGGTTTCTTCGGCGGCCGGCTGCAACTCTTCAAGGATGGTGGCGTGACGCAGGTGGATCCCGAAACAGCGCGGGAGCCGCTCGATCTGGAATCGGCGATCGTCTTCTTCGCCCGCGCATCGAAGCGGTTTTCGGTTTCGAGACCGGACAAGCCGGGAAGCGACGCTGCCGTGTTCATTGTCGGCCTTGACCCGGGTCATTCCTATCACGTCGAAGTAGATGGCGAGGAGATGACCGAAGAGCGGGCCGATCCCGGCGGCATTGTTTATCTTCCCGCGGTTCCCGGAGGCGGTGTCAGGTTTGCCCCCGCGCCGGCGGGTCTATAAGCAGCTGTTTATTTTTTCAGAACGCCCAGCGCCACAGACTTGCCCCGACCGTGTAACCGGCACCGACGGCGGCGAACATAACGAGATCGCCCTTCTTGAGGCGGCCTTCCTCGATCGCATCGCGCGTTGCCAGCGGAATGGTTCCGGCCGTTGTGTTGCCGTATTTGCCGATGTTGATCATCACTTTTTCCATCGGCAGACCGAGGCGCTCGGCGGTCGCATGGATAATGCGGCGGTTCGCCTGGTGAGGAATCAGCAGATCGAGATCCGCGGCCGAAAGGCCGTTGCGTTCGAGCAATGCCGTGCAGACCTCGTGCATCTTCAGGACGGCGTACTTGAAAACCTGCGCACCTTCCTGGTGCACATAGTGCAATTTCCGCGCCACCGTTTCCCCGCTGGCCGGCATGCGGCTTCCCCCCGCGGGCATTTTGAGATAGGAGCCACCGGACCCGTCGATTTCGCCGATGAAGTCGACGAATCCCAAATTACTCTCAGCGCCGCCCGCTTCGAGCAGCATCGCGCCCGCACCATCGCCGAACAGGATGCAGGTGGCGCGGTCTTCATAGTCGATGATGCGGCTCATCGTGTCGGCGCCAATCACCAGAACTTTCCGGTGAGTGCCCGCCGCGATAAAGCTTGCGCCCGTTGTGAGTCCATAGACGAAACCGCTGCACGCGGCAACGAGATCGAAGCCCCAGGCCTTCGACGCCCCGAGATTATGCTGCACAATGCAAGCCGTGGAGGGGAAAAGCATGTCCGGCGTGACCGTGCACACGAGAATCGCGTCGAGTTCGCTCGCATCGATGCCCCGGTTCGCAAGGACGGCCCTGGCCGCGCAGGTTGCGAGGTCGGAAGTCGCGACGTCCGGCGCCGCGATATGGCGTTCGGAGATGCCGGTGCGGTCAATGATCCATTCGTTATTGGTCTGGACCATCTTTTCGAGATCGGAATTGGTCAACACGCCGGGCGGAACGTAACACCCGACCGCGGAAATAACAGGTTTGGTAGCGGCCATCGAGAGGAAGTTCAGTAATCTCTTATTATGGTCGATCGCGGTGAGATACAGGGTCATTTTCTCACGCCGGTGAATATTGAAAGCTCGCTCTTCTTCGAATCGGCCGGCGAGATCTTCCGGCGCGTTCACCGCGAGGTGCGGCCGCGCACGCCCGCGCCCCCCATTGAGGTCGAGTACAAACGGTTTGCGAATGCGAACAGCGACGTCCGGCTGGAGGGCGGGGCCATCCGCGTCCGCATCAGCGACCTGCTGCAGAGCGCGCCCGCGCCCGTGACCGAAGCGCTCGCGCACATCCTGTTGGGCAAACTTTATCGCAAGCCGGCGGCGGCGCAATACGCGCATCGATATAGGCTTTACCTCAACCGGAAGGACATGCGGCGCCAGATCAACCTCGTCCGGCAAACGAGGGGCAGGAAGGCCCACGCCGGGCCACTGGGGTCGGTGCATCATCTCGAAGAAATTTTCGAAGAGATCAACGGAAAATATTTCGGCGGGATGATGGCGCGCCCGGCGCTCGGCTGGAGTCATATCCGATCGCGCACTCGCCTGGGACATTTCGATCCTTCCCACAACATGATTGTGATCAGCCGGATTTTCGACGATGCGCTAGTGCCGCGGCTGGCGCTGGAATATGTGATGTATCACGAAATGCTGCATCTGCACTATCCGGTGGATCACAGCGGCGCGCGGCGCTGCGTGCATACGCCGGAATTCAAGGCGCACGAGAAGTTATTCCCGGATTTCAAGGAAGCCAAGGCCCTGCTGAAGAAGCTGGGGGGCTGATTTATTAAAGGTGACTATTTGAAGGTCTGATTGAGCAAGCCTGCGAGACGGTAACCCGCCTTCGCCAATTGCTCGCGGATCACAGGCATGGCCTGCGCGGCATACCGATCATCAATCGAAATATGCAGCGCGGCGACTTTATCGCGCTCCGCGTTGCAGCCTTCCTGATCCGCCAGGCCGGCCGTTGCCGCCTCTGTTGGAATCTGCGGTTTCAGATCGGCGTAAGTGACCGTTTCAGCGAGCTTGTGGCTTTCCCAAGCCCAGCCGAGAATGTCGGTCTTCGATTCTCCCCAATCGGTCCAGTGGCTGGAGAGATTTTCGTCGAGCCTCCTCGCGGACCGGGACTGAGTCGCCTTGTTGGTCTCGAGATCGCGGGCGATCAACGCGTAATCCCAGATGCCGTGGAGGTTTTGCGGTTTCTCATCCGCGAAAAATTTGAGGCTGGTGCAGTTGCCGCCGCGGTCGTGATTGTCGCTGGCGTGCAGAGGCTGCGCGATATCGCCGAGGAAATGAATCAGGTAACGGAGCGCCTTCGCCCGGGCTGCGGCAGACTGGCTACTGTCGCGCAGGATCGTCCACTCATAGTCGATCGCCGTAACAATGCATCCCGGCCTGCCGTCGCTCAGCGGAGGGCACCACTTCGTCGCTTGCTGTTCCGCAACGGAACCAGTGTGAACCGCCAGTGGAATATCGATGAAGTGCCACTCAGCCGTCTTCTCGATGTTCCGGGCGTCGTCGGCCCAGGTGGCGGAATCAGCCATCGAGTCATTTGGCCGATCCTTGCAGAACCGATTCAGCGACGGATCGACGGGATTCCCGCGAAGCAGGCGATCGACCGCCGCCAAAGCCGCCGGGGTTAAGTGAGCGCGGGCGATCAGCGCAATCATCTGATGGCCCTCGCAGCCCCATCCGAAGGCGAAGCCGGAGAATGCGGGCAAAGCCACCAGCAGAGAAAGAGCGATTCGCATGAGGATTCTACCCGCCCATTATTTCAAGTGACTATTTCAAATGACGACGCAGGGTCCAGGCGTCGGGCCGGGTGTTCTCGCGTTCCAGTTTTTTCCAATCGTCGGTTACATCGATTAATTTGCCGGTCAGATGGTTGGATCGCTCGGAGGCGAGGAAGAGAGCAAGCTGAATTTGTTTATCGGGCGCAATTCCGCCGGTCAGCCGGGTTTGTTCCGCCTGTTCGACCTCTTTTGAACCGGCGAGCTCATCCGCGCACAGAATCTCGTCGGTCATGCTGGTGTAGGCGTCACCGGGGGAAAAGCAATTGAGCTGGATGTTGTGATTCCGCACTTCTTCGGCGACGCTCTCGACCAAACGCACTACCGCCGCTTTGCTGGCGGCATAGGGCGCAAAATTCGGACGCGGATGGGAGGCGGAGGCATCGACGATCACGAGGATCTTCCCGCTTCGCCGCTGGATCATTTGCGGCAGGACGGTGCGGCAGGCATTCATGACGCCGATGACGTTGGTGTCAAAGACCTCTTTCCAGTCGCGGGGGCGGTGTTCCACGAAGGGCCCGATCGGTCCCAGCACGGCGGCATTGGCGATGAGCGTGTGAACCGCACCATAGAGTTCGGTCATGCGGTCGACGGCTGTTGAGAACTGCTCGAAATCCCGCACGTCGGCGCGAAAACGATGCGCGATTCCGCCTGCATGTTCGATTTCGAGCTTGGTCAGGTCGAGCTCGCTTTGACTGCGGCCGAGGAGTCCGACGCGGAACCCGGTGCGGGCGAATCCTATCGCCAGTCGCTTCCCGATTCCTCGTCCGGCCCCAGTGATCAACGCGGTCACCTGCTGGTCGGGGTGCAAATGCGTATTTTACCGCCTGGACAGGGTTGACGTACCGGGAGCCTCTTCGATTACACGGAAATCGGATTACACAGAAATCGGTTCGCCATAAACCTCAGCAACCCGCGTGGATGCCGTCAAACGCATCAGGTCACCCTGAGTCGGATCGGCCGCCAGGGGTGCGGCGTGCCATGCATTGAGGCGAAGCAATTCCTCAAGTTCCGCGGGCGGTTGCGGACGAGCGAACAGAAAACCCTGCATCAAGGGACAGCCGGCGGTAATGAGAGCAGTCCGCTGCGTTTCCGTCTCGACACCTTCGGCCACAACACCCAGCCCGAGACCGTGAGCCACGCCGATCACGGCCTGAACCAGGCGGCGAGCGAGTTCATCCGTGTCGATCGATTGCACGAAAGATCTGTCGAGCTTAATGGAATCAATCTGCAATCGGTGAAGATAGCTGAGCGAAGAATAGCCCGTGCCGAAATCGTCAATCGAAAGCTGCACGCCGAGTTCCCGCAGCGTCCGCAATTGTTCCTGAGCGACTCCGGCAGCACGGATCAGTAGTCCTTCGGTTAATTCGAGTTCCAGATTCGCCGGGGAGATGCCATAACGCGACAGGCAATCCTGTACCGACTTCGCGAAGTCGGTCCGGCAGATCTGTGCGGGCGATACGTTTACGGCAACCGGGACCTGTCCGAGACCGCGCGACTCCCAATCGGCGACCTGCCGGCAAACCTCCTCAAGCACCCACGCACCCAGGGGAACGATCAGTCCGCTTGCTTCGGCAACCGGGATGAAGTCCGCGGGCATAATCAGCCCGTGTTCAGGATGATTGAGCCTGACCAG
>JBEKTF010000190.1:0-10650 GCA_049516355.1 Bryobacteraceae bacterium
CCCACAAAAGTCCCCACAATCGCGTAAAAAAGGGCCTTTCGGGAGGGGATTTTTGTCTGTAAGTGTATGAAAAATTTGGCTCCTCAGGTAGGATTCGAACCTACAACCCTTCGGTTAACAGCCGAATGCTCTACCGTTGAGCTACTGAGGAGCAAGACGTGCGAATTCCTTAAGCTTACACTACTGTGCCCGTCCGGTTCAAAGGCGCGTCACCGGGACCTGAAACTCACACAACTAATTATGATCGTACGAGTTTGAACCACGAACCCGCTGTGCTCTAATACCCCTGTTGGCGTCCGCAATCTCATCGCCGGCTCAGCCTCCCAGTCCCAACGCAGCAGACGTCTCCGCTGAACACGGCATTTGCATAGCGCTTCAGGGGAGATTATGACGCTCGATAATCTGATCATCCTCGCTTATTTTCTTGTCGTCTTCGGCATCGGGATCTATCATTCGCGCCGGCAGCGCACCGCCAGCGAATATTTCCTGGCAGGCCATAGTGTGGGATGGTTCGCAGTCGGCGCATCGCTGTTTTCCACTAATATTTCGAGCGAGCACTTCATCGGTCTCGCCGGCTCGGGCGCTTCAGACGGACTCGCGGTCGGCTGTTACGAATGGGCGGCAAGCTTCTGCCTGTTCCTGCTCGGTTGGCTCTTCGTTCCGTACTACCTGAAGTCGAGGGTCTTCACGATGCCGGAGTTTCTGGAACGGCGCTTCAATTCGAAGTGCCGCTGGTATCTCACCATCGTTTCGCTGCTTGCATATATCTTCACGAAAATCTCGGTTCACCTTTTCGCGGGTGCGATTCTCATGCGCTCGGTGCTCGGCTGGGATTACCTCACCACTTCGATCCTGCTCGTTCTTGCCACGGGAATCTACACCATCACCGGCGGTTTGAAAGCAGTCATCTATACCGACCTTTTCCAGTCTTTCGTGCTCCTGACCGGCGCTATTGTTTTGACGCTCATCGGTATGGATCGCGTGGGCGGGTTTACCGGTCTCCGCGCCGCCCTTCCGCCCGATTTCTTTCACATGATCAAGCCCGCGAGCGACCCCGTATACCCGTGGGTCGGCACCATCTTCGGGACGATGATCCTGGGCATCTGGTACTGGTGCACGGACCAATCGATCGTGCAGAAGACGCTGAGCGCCAGGGATCTCGAGAATGCCCGCAAGGGCAGTTTCTTCTGCGCGGCTCTGAAGATCCTGCCGGTGTTCGTCCTCGTGCTGCCCGGCCTGATTGCGAAGGCGCTCTATCCGAATGTCGTGACCGGGGACAACGCTTATCCAACCCTGGTCCTCCGGTTGCTCCCAAAGGGTCTGGTGGGGCTGATGGTTGCGGCCCTGCTCGCGGCGCTGATGTCCGCGATGAGTTCCGTTCTCAACTCCTGCTCGACGCTCATCACGATGGATATCTTCCGCAAGACACATCCAAATGCCAGCGAAAGTCGCCTGGTGTTGACCGGGCGGATCGCGACGGGTGTCATCGTAGCGGTCAGCATTCTCTGGGTGCCTCTGATCAAATATCTGAGTAACGAAATTTACCAATACCTGCAGAGCGTACAGGCCTATATCGCCGCACCGATCACGGCGACATTCCTGGTGGGAGTACTCTGGAAACGGGCCACGGGGCGGGCGGCTTTCGCGACGCTGGTCACCGGCGGCCTGCTCGGCGCGGGGCGGTTCACGCTCGACGTGATGCATGACGCTTTCCAGGTGGATTTGGGAGCGCTCAACGCCCTGGTCCGGTTTAGTTTTCTGAACTACAGCTTGATTGTGTTCCTGTTTTCCGTGCTTCTGATGTTCGTCATTACACTAACCGAGCCGCCCCGGACCCAAGCCGCGGAGAAAAGGCTGACGATGGAATGGGGCGGTGGCGGGAGCCGGGTATTCGACCGGGCCGATCTCGCGTGGACCGGTATGGTCGGGTGCTTCGTTCTCGGTCTGTGGATTCATTTCAGGTGAGTTCTCAAAAAGCGCAAAGGGGCGCTGTCTCGCGCCAGCATGCGATGAAGGAACTTTTCGTAAAGGTGGCCTCGCATTGGAAAGCGCCGCGACCCGTTTTGCGCGTGTTCCTCAGAAGAGCGGAAACACGGAGTGATTGAGAATACGAAGCTGCTGTTGCTCCTGTTCCGGCGTCCCGCCGCGGCGATGAGCCTCATTCTCGATCGTGGCAGCCTGCTGTTTTCGATCGCCTCAGTCGTTATCCTCTCCTGGCTCCTTCGGCCCCGTTTCCCATTCAGTTTCTATACCCCGCTTCTCGTGCTGGCCGTTGTTTACGTTCCTGGCGCCCTGCTGCTGAGCAAACTCCTGGCCCGCACGCGCGGAACCGCGGGAACGGTTTTCCATCGCGATTATGCTCCCCTGTTCACCTGCACCGCAATGGCGTGGAGCGCCGCGAATCTTCCGCTCGTCGCGGAAGCGTGGCTGTTTCCCACGATCGGGGCATTAGGGCTGGCGTTGCTCACCGGCGTCGTGTACCTGTATTTCCTCGTTCTGATGTTCTTTGCCGTTCGCACGGTCTTCGGAATGGAGAACGGTGCGGCGGCCGCCGTGGTGTGTCTCTCCTGGATTCCGCTGCTCGCTGCAGCTTTTCTTTGGGGTCCGCTGCGATTCATACTGGGCTGGCTCGCATCTCCTTTCGTACTTTTCTACCTTTATTACTATCTCCGCAGCGAAGCCGGGAATCTGGGCGCAGGCCTGCGGAGCGGCCAGAACTTTCGCCGTACTCTCGATGCGGCGGCCGTGAACCCGCACGATGGCGAGGCGCAATATCAGCTCGGCCTGATCTACCAGCAGCGTCGCCAGGTTACGGAGGCGATTCAGCGGTTCGAGGCCGCCCTCGCAATCGACCCTTCTGAAACCGATGCGCATTTTCAACTGGGCCGCATCGCTCTCCAGCAGGGCCGGCTCAAGGACGCGCTCGCGCAGTTCCAGATCGTGCTCGATCAGGACGAAAAACATCACCAGAGCGAGATCCTCCGCGAACTGGGAGCGCTCTACAACACCGCCCGGCAGTTCGAGGACGCGAGACAGGAGTTGGCCCGGTACGTGGAACGGCGCCCGTACGATCCCGAGGGCCTTTATTACTATGGCCAAAGCCTGGAAGGATTGGGCAGATTTGCGGAAGCGCGCGAGATTTATGCTCGATCATCCGAAGCAGCGGACACGGCGCCCGCATACCTGAGGCGTTCCGCCGCGAAATGGAGCCGTTTGGCGCAGAAGCAGATTCGCAAGCTTTCCGCAGCCGGCTAAGCTTTTCGGCGGATCCTGCCGATAGAGAACCCATGGAATGTCCGCACTGCAGATCGAGCCAACTGATGATCAGACAAAATACGGGTCTGGAGCGGCTACGGTCGGCCTTTACAGGTCTGAGGCAGTACCGTTGCCGCGATTGCGACACGGGATTTCGCGCGCCGGATCGGCCGCCGGATACCGCGTCATCGGAAAATCGAAGCTGCCATGGTGCCCAAGGAAATGGCGTAGTCCTGATTTAGCCGATTAACCTCGAAAGAGTTTCGGTCGTGCTCCAACCAGGCATCATTTCGACGAGCAGGAGCTTGCCGCCCCAGCTTTCGATCAAATCTGCGCCGGCCACCTGCTGCGGCTTGTACTCGCCGCCCTTGACGAGAAGATTGGGGCGAAGAGAGCGGATCAGCTCCAGGGGAGTATCCTCATCGAAAATGACCACGCCATCGACACAGCTAAGGGACGCCAACACTAAAGCGCGGGCCATTTCATCCTGCACCGGGCGGGATTCCCCTTTCAGACGCTTAACTGACCGATCGCTGTTCAGCCCGACCAGCAGTCGATCGCAGTGAGCGCGCGCCGTTTCGAGAACCTTGAGATGTCCGGGATGCAACAGGTCGAAACAGCCGTTGGTGAACCCAACGCACAGGCCGGATTCAGTCCAGGTTCGCGCTAACTCGGCAGCATCCGCCCGTTGGAGAAGTTTATCGCTGGCCTTCGTAGCCGAACGGCGCCGGACCTCCTCGATGATTCCCGTGCGTTCCACAACGGCTGTACCGGCCCTCCCGACCACGATTCCCGCGGCAATATTGGCGACTTCGACGGCGTCGGATATCGACGCTCTCGAGCCGAGCGCGGCGGCAAGCACCGCGGCAACGGTATCGCCCGCTCCCGAGACATCGTACACTTCGCGCGCGAGAGCCGGAAATCGAACGACCGAACCGCCGGCGGGCGCAAGCATCATACCTTCAGCCCCGCGAGTGACTAGAATGTAGGCCGCCTCTGTGTCACGCAGGAGCTGCCGCGCAGCCGCCTCTTGCTCCTTTTCGCTGATAACGGCCAGGCCCGTGGCTTCCCCGAGTTCCCGCAAATTCGGTTTGATCAGAGTCGCGCCTTTGTAGCGCGTAAAATCTTTCCCCTTCGGATCCACAACAACCGGTTTTCGGGCGGCGCGAGCCGCTCCTATGAATTCCTGTGCGAAGGCCCCGTTCAATACACCCTTGGCATAGTCCGAAAGAAGCGCCACCGAGCATTCGGGAAGCACGCGGCAAAACGCGGCCAGCAGTTTCTCCGCTGTTCCCCGGCTCACGGCCGCCGTGTCCTCGCTGTCGGCGCGCAAGAGCTGTTGGCCATGCGCCACATACCTGGTTTTCACCGGCGTCCGGCGGCCCGGCTCGCTCTCGAGAAAGGAGCGATTTCCCGGTAAGGCGGCAAGTAGCCCCCGAATATTCGCAGCTTCGGCATCGTCGCCCGTGACGGAGAAAAATCGGACCTCGCAACCCAGCGCACCAAGATTTCGCACAGCATTGCCCGCGCCGCCAAGCATCGATTGGCAGCGTTCGATCCGCAGCACGGGAATGGGAGCCTCGGGGGAAATACGGCTTACCTCGCCGTGCACGAACGAATCGAGCATGACGTCACCGGTGCAGGCAACTACAGCGGATGCCATGCGCTCTATGACGGGAACAAGATACTGTGGGTCTCTCAAGCCAATCCCAAACGATCTTCAAACCTCGCGCCGGACGTTTTCCGCTCCATCGTGGTCAAAAAACGATTGTTTCATGTTCCATCCGCGCATGCGAAGCGCATCTGTTGAATTCGTGTAAAATCATAATTTCATACGCACAGTTATCCGACCCGCCCACAATGATTTGTCCCAGGTGCAAAGAGAACAAGGCACACCGTTCGCGCCGCGCGGGCTTCACGGATTGGGCTATGAGTCTGGTGCTGCGCATTCCGTACCGTTGCCGCGCCTGCAAAGCACGCTCGTACGTGTACCCCTACGGCGGAACCTCTCTGAAGCTTCGCACTTCGGAGGAGCGCCGCGTGATCAAATTGCGCCGCGGCTTGCGCATGCAGCAATTGAGGCGTCAGCTGATCGGTTACGGAATCAGCTCGTTGATCCTTGTCTTGATTCTTTATTACCTCTTTCAACAGCGTGTCCCCTCAGAGTAGAATCGGTTTCCCGTGGCAGGCAACTCCTCCCGGACCTCTGACAGATTCGTTGAGTCTTTTGACAAGGCTCGTCTCCGAGCCTCCGGACCTGAACATAATCGCCGATCCGGTTTCATGGACCACAGTCAAACAGAACGCCGGACGTCATGGTGTCGCACCTCTGGTCGCGTTCATAGCGCGACCTCACCTCAGCCCGGCGGAGCGTGCCTGGTGTGATCGGGTCCTGATGTCCAGCTGGAACAAGCACGAACAAAGCCTCGAACATCTGGAGCATGTTCTCTCGATCCTGGGCGCCGCTGGAATTCCCGCGCTCGCCTTGAAAGGTCCAATACTCGCGCGCCGCTACTATCAGCCCGCGTTCCTTCGAAAAGCGTCCGTCGATCTGGATCTCGCTGTAAAAAAGGCGGATCTGGAACGCGCCTGCGAGGCGCTGGCCCATATAGGCTATGTGCCGGAGCCGGGGATACGGGAAACGAAAGCCACCAGTCACCATATAGCGCTGTTGCACGCCTCACGACCCACCCTGGAACTCCATTTTCGGCTGAGCCACAAGGCGCTCGGCATTCCCGTTTCCGAGTTTCTGGACCGCGCCGTGCCGTATCCGTTGCCCAAGGGAGGTGAGGCCCGGATTCTCTCTCCCGCCGACGAGATTCTGCACCTGGTCCTTCACCGCGCCTCCGGCCGTTTCGCCACGCTCTTTCACTTGTACGAAGTTCGCAGAATCTGGGCCGCCGCTCCGCTGCACGTGCGTAAGGAAGCGATCCGGATCGCCGCCTTGCACCATTTCACCGGTGTTTTTGCCATGACCGACATCGCCTTTCGCGCACGCTGGGGAGAACCGATGCTGACCCCGGATATGTCTCTCGAACCAACCTGGCTCCATTGGCGATTGACCGGGAGCCTCTACGATGAGTTCGAGCGTTGCTCCGATCCCGGACGCGAACTGCCCCTGGCGATCCGGCTCAGGAGAAAGTGGCTGGATTTACAGATGACGGACCACCCCGCCGACGCCCTCCGGTTTACCGCCGACATGGCCCGAATTGCCTGGTTTCAATTGTTCAGGAAAGGGTGGCGGACGGTTAAGGTTGGGAACCAATAGGCAAGCTTCGAGGCTCAGTATACTGCGGATTGGACCGTCGTTCCCAACCCACGTCTTCCGGGTGTCATACCTGGTGCTGAGGAGAGCGGCCCTGCAGGGGGCGGCGATTCTCTGGATTGCATGTCTTATATTCGTTTCCGTGCGCCGAATCGGACCGCACACGCCTGAGGGGTCGATGACCCGTCGGATCGAGCACGTCGTGGCCTTCGGGATACTGGGCGTGATGCTATTGTCCCTCTGTCGAAACAGCGGCCAAAAATGGGTGGTTACCCTGGCCCTGTTATGTCTTGCGTGTGGCCTGGAGTTGCGGCAACATCAGCTCTTCCGGCAACCTTTCGAATGGTGGGATGTCCGTGATGACGGAATAGGCCTCCTGCTGGCGCTGCTGCTGCTTCGATTCACCCGAATCCGCGCGTTATTGGTCCGCTGAGGTAAGGCGGACCCGTGGTCCGCTCGCTAAGCGTCGTCCCGCTCCGGTTGTCGGGTTATTGCGCCCGTATGCTGATATCCGGCCAGCAACCGAGATCATCGAAACTAACCGGACGCGCTGCCGGCGCTGGCGCCGCCGGTACCTGAAACCGGGGATCCAGCGCCAGAGCGATCCGATCCCGTAAATCTTCCAGATGCGAACGAGTCTCGCGTCCCGCCGTTTTCGGCAGTGCGCGCGCAATCTCCTCGTTCAGCAGCTTCAGTTCGCCGCGGAACAAAGGCCGCGTATCGTCCGAAACTCCGCGAAGACTGATGCGTGCCGCGAGCAATTCCACATAACCGCGCTGCAGATTCCGCCGGTAAGCGTCGATCGAAGGCGACGCCATTTTCAACTCCCGAAATATCGTGCCGCGTATATCCGCCAGAAACTGCGATGGCCTGTAAGCGCTGGCCGCATCCATAGCCTCCTGCTCCACAAGCCTTTCAATTCGACCGGCATTCAGCAGCGGCGTCAGAACACTCATCTGCGCATTGCGGATCCGGTCCAACTCACCCGCCGGCTCCATCCTCCGCAGCACATCCGGGCGGATCAACATACGCGGTGTCACGAACGCATTCTCGCCCAGGAACTCCACCGCTGCCTTCTGCCGATCCTTCGGCTCAGGCGTGAACCGCACGCCTTCCTGCCCGTAATGCTTCTGCTGCGATTCCATGCCACCCACGATCGCCACCACGTGCCGCATTTCCTGCGCCCATTGCCCGAGTACGCGTTCATAGATCGCTCCCAGGTCCCGATATCCCTCTCCCTGCTGCGTCGTTACGCCCGGCAGAAACTCCATCACGCGGCTCAGGTTCTTCAGCCCGGCCGCCGTAGATCGGATCGCATCCTGATCGCCCACCGCCTCAGTGTTCTCGCCTGGATCGCTGCCGTTCGCATTCGCGGTTGAGAACCGGAACCACGGCGTAGTGTCCTGTTCGCGCGACCATCGATCGAGCGTGCTCAATTCCTCGTCCGGAGTCTGCGCCCGCGCAATCTCTGCATAGCCCCAATGCACCGCCCATTGGTCGTACGGCCCCACCTTCGGAACCAGGTCCTCCACCGGGATATGGTCCTCCGGCTGCGCCACATAATTGAAGCGCGAGTAGTCCATGATGCTCGGCGAGTATCCCATGTTCCTCACCCAATCGGCATCCCGCACTTTTTCGGCCGGATACTCCGCGCTCGCCTTCATGTTGTGCTGCAGGCCGAGCGTATGCCCCACCTCATGTGCCACCACGTATTCCAGCAGGCGCCCCATCAGATCGTCCGGCAGCGGAAACATCCGCCCACGCGGGTCGAGCGGGCTCACCTGCGCGAAATACGCGGCCCGCACCGCATTCAGAACATTCTGATGAAGCAGAATTCCGGCGCTGAGAATCTCGCCCGTGCGCGGATCGTGAATATGCGGACCGAAGGCGTTCTCCACCGGCGATGCTTCCCAGTGAATCACCGAATAGCGCGCGTCGTCCGGATTCCAGTTCGGGTCCTCCTCGGCGGAAGGCGCCTCCCGCGCTACGATTGCATTCCTGAAGCCGGCTCCTTCGAATGCGGGCTGCCAGTCTTCCACGCCTTTCTTCACCCATTTCACGTACTCGGCGGGCGTTGCCGGGTCGATATAGAAAA
Organism: Bryobacteraceae bacterium; assembly: GCA_049516355.1. Lineage (GTDB taxonomy): Bacteria > Acidobacteriota > Terriglobia > Bryobacterales > Bryobacteraceae > BOG-234. Next base: position 8,616 of record JBEKTF010000190.1, read on the forward strand.
CGATGGGCTTGACCGGTTCCGATATTGCCGCCGCGGGATCCTTCTTCTCGAGGCGCCAGCGCGTAATGTAGATACGTCTCCGCACCACCTGATCCTTCCGGCCGTAATCGGTTTGGGGCAAAAGAAAGTAGCCGACCCGCTCATCGAACAGCCGCGGCTTCATGGGAATCTCCGGCAGCCTGACCATCGAGTAAGCCACCAGCACCGTCGCGCTGCCATCGTGCAGCGTCTGCGGGTTGATGTCGACCGGCGCCGTGTAGGTCTGCGTAACCTCCGTCTCGATATTGGTGGGGAACGTTTTCACGGACTCGATGAAGCTCCGGCCTGGATCGAATCCCTTCGCGCCGATCAAAGAACGCACGCTGAATTCCGGCACCTCGTTGTTGAACAGCCGGGTCACTTCAATCACCGGCGCGTTGTTCTTGCCCGTCGTGTCGATGTTGAACGACATCACGATGACGCTGTCATTCGAAGCCTCGACGGCGCGCGCGATCGGCAGCTTCGCATCGGCCACCACGTCATAGGACACGCTGCGCAGCAGGATGCGCTGCTCGTGCCGCTCCCACCGGACCGCATGGTAGCTCGCCACCTCCCCGCCATATCCGCCGTTCAGGGTGTTCCTGGCGATCTGGCTGACCCACAGAAAGTCCTTATCGAGTTCGTCGACAGGAATCTCGTAATAGATCCGGTCACGAATGCGATGGACTAGAAACACGCCCGAAACAGTCCTGGCCTCGCTCGTGATCACTTTGTCGTACGCGGTTTCGGGCGCCGGATTCTGCGCGAGTGCGCTTCCCGCAACCATACAAGCAACAAGCCAGGCAGACAATCTGTGCATAAAAGCCGATGCCGCCAGTATAATTCGAACGGAGAAACAATGAAGAAGGCACTGATTGCGCTGGCGACCGCTCTGATGATTTTTTCCCTCCCGGCTTTGGCGCAGGAGAAGGGCCGCGAAGGCGGTGGCAGCCGTGGAGTTGGCGGAGGTCGGCCCCCGGCGCGTGGACCCGCCCCGGTCAAGGCCAAGGCGGCGCCCCGAACAGCTGCGCCCGAGCCGGCCGGTCACCCGGCGGCGCCCCACGTTCACGCAAACGGCAAGTGGGTAGGACACGAGTCAGGACCCAACGATCCCCGTTATCACGTCGACAAACCTTCGAACACGGGCGCTTTACGGGAGGGTTCGGCAGGAGTCATGTCTGGCGCCTTGCCGGAGGCAACCGGGAGCGATTCGGATTCGGCGGGTTCTTTTTCAGCGTTTTTCCGGCGGACTATGATTACGTCGCCGATTGGCTCTGGGACAGCGACCAGATCGTTATCTATGAAGATCCGGATCACATCGGCTTTTATCTTGCGTACAACGTCCGTCTGGGCACCTACGCTCACGTAACCTATTTGGGCTGATAAGTGACAGCTCTTGGGGAGCTGTGGGAAAATAAGGGAACCCGATGCGGTGAGGTGCGAGAGCGGTTGAATCGGGCGGTCTCGAAAACCGTTGAACCTTCACGGGTTCCGTGGGTTCGAATCCCACCCTCACCGCCAGAAATTCGGCTGCTGACCTCGGCAGCTAAGCCGGGACGAGAGTTCGCCTCAATCCTCGAAGCGGCGGCAAGGCAGTGAGGCTTGAGCGTCATACAGATCTCCTTTAACGGCGGTATTCTAACATGCTGTGATCGCGATATGCCGCTAAGCTTGGGTTCCGATCTTACTATCAGTACTTACGGTCCTGGGACCTATCTAACCCTGACCTGCACCCGTTTTCGTCCGGGCAAAGGCTCAATTTTCAGCGCAGGTTTCCGGCCGCTGTTAAAGGCCTCAACGAACTGGTTGGGTGAAAGTGTTCACCGCCGTCAGAAGGCGGATCGCAGTCAGCTCATTGTTTTCTGAGGTGGGCGCCGTCCTTCTCGTTTTCGTTGCAGTACATTTCGAAAATGTCTGCATCGGCCAGCAGATCGTGAGGGACCTTGATGGAAAAAGGCCTGGTGTACATCCTGGGGTCGTCGAAGGTCATTTCCACGTCCATGTGTCCGAAGTCGCG
>JBEKTF010000191.1:0-10612 GCA_049516355.1 Bryobacteraceae bacterium
GAGTATTTCCGACAATACTATTCGGCGCCGCCGTGCTTGCAGTCCTGGCGCCGCAAGGGATCGCACATTTCCGGTTAGTTGAGCCTGCATCATGGCTGCAGGAGGCGCAGAACGGCGACCCGCAGAAGATGGGTCCGTGCGGCGGCACGTCGGCGGACCCGGGCAAACCCAGTGGCGCGGTGACGAGCGTTCAGGGTGGCGACAAACTCCATATCAAAATTCAGGAGACCGTTTATCATCCCGGATTTTACCGGGTCGCTCTCGCCGTGAATTCGCGTGACGAACTCCCGAAGGACCCTGAAGCGATGACCGAGCCGTCTCCGACTGGCCCGCGTTCCGTTTCCGCGGCCATTCATTACCCGCCGCAGCCGCCCGTTCTCGCCGACGGATTGTTCCAGCACGTTTCCCGGTTTGACAAGGAACAGGAAACAGATGTCGACATTCCCAATATCAACTGCGCAAAATGCACTTTACAGATTGTCGAGTTCATGGCCGCGCACGGACTTAATAAGGATGGCGACTACACATACCACCATTGCGCTGTGTTGCAGATCCACGCGAATCCCGCAAAACCGATGGACACGCGTTTCCCCGCGGAGAAAAAATAGGTCTCGCCGCAAGATTTTCACCCCTCCAGTGCGCCGCGATCCCATTTCCCGAGACGCGCAGCCGCATCCCAGGTGCTCTGCAGGAATTCGTACAGAACCTGCTCGGGCGATTCCGCACGGCGCACATCGTCATACATCAGAAGAAATTCCGATAATGCCGGGTTCCAACCCGCGGCTGCGGGCCGTATCGCCTCCTTTTCAATCCCGGCCGGCCGAGGAACGGCGTAAGAGTAGTACGCTGGGCCGTCGATGGCGCCGCCTCCCGGCCAAAAGCCGGCACTGCATACTTCGTGAGAATACGCGGGACCGCTGATGACGCCCTTGCGCGGCGGCGCAAGCCGCCCGGAAAAACGGGTGCATGCCAAATCGAAACTGCCCCAGAAAAAGTGGACCGGGCTGCACTTGCCGATGAACTTCCCGCGAAATCGCTCCATCACTTTGGCGCTTGACATCAGGATGCGCCAGAAGCGGTGCGCGCACTGCACATCATACGAGCAGTTGGCGTAATCGCGGTCGAACGGCACCGGATCGGCAATCTCCTGGGGTTTGAGACTGATTTCCACCGCAATGCCCAGCGATAACAACGCCTCGAAGAGGCCGCCATAAAAGTCGGCAACGGACTCAGCTCGCAATGGCCGGGTGACGCTGGAGCCTTCGCTGGTCGAGATCCTGAGCTCATGTTTCTGAAAGTCGAATTGGATATCGAAGACGCCTGGTGGGTAAGGCACTGGTCCGGTACTGAGGCCGCTGGAGTTGACATAAAGAGCAACATGCCACCAATGGTTCAGCGGCGGGGAAAGAGTCAGGCGAATCTTGCCGACGATTTGCGTCCACATGTGGAGGGTTCGGTATGTATCCTGCCACTCTTGTAACGGCAGCGATGGCCAACGCTCGACTTCCATACGGTTTAGTTTCGCAGACCTCAAAAGCGTGCTGCGATATACTCGGTGGCCGCTGGGGGTTCGCTTGAGATTTGTACAAAAGACGCTTCGGCTTGGCGCGATTGCCATCGCCGCGACCGGAATGGCGAAAGCGCAGGTGCCGCCGGAAATCGCCAAACAGCTCATAGCGATCGGACGCGGCGTCTGCGTTCCGGAGACGGCACAACTTTACCGGCCCTTGCATCCCAATCCTCCTTACGCGGGTGTCTCCATTACCCGTGATATTTCGTTCGGACCCGATCCGAAGAATGTTCTCGATGTGTTCACGAGTGATGAAGCCGGCGGTTCACGTACCGTGCTGATCTATGTGTCGGGCGGGCCTGGGAACAAGCGTCAGGGCGGACCCAATGGAGACGTCTTCTACGACAACATCATGCTCTGGGCTGTGAAGAACGGCATGGTGGGAGTGAACATGCAGCGCCGTCCCGGCCAGGCGTGGGACGATCCCGCCAAAGACGTCAGTTTAGTAGTTCAATGGGTCAACCAGAATATCGCTCGCTACAAAGGCAATCCAGGGCAAGTTTTCATTTGGTCGCAGTCTGCCGGAAATGTTCCGGTCGGCACCTACATCGGCCATCCCGAGTTTTACGGCCCCCAAGGAGTGGGGGTCAAAGGAGTGGTCTTCATGTCGGCTCCGGGCTTCAATATTCTGCCGGCGACCGCTCCGCGGGCCGGCGGGACTCCGCCTTGCAGGCAGCCGAATGGCGATGAAAAGCCTTTCGGCGGCGCAGGCAGGGGAGCCGCCGCTCAGCCTGACGCGGAGCCTGAACTCACCCGATCGAATCTGCCGGGTCTAATTCACTCAAAGCTGCCCTTCCTGGTGTCCACCGCGGAGCTGGATCCACTCAGCGTGATCTCGTTCGCCGAAACCTTGCGGGACCAACTTTGCAAGGCGGGCCAATGCCCCACGTATCTTGTGTTTAAGGATCACAGCCATATCTCCGAGGTCATGTCTCCCGATACCGCCGACACCACCGTCACAGGCCCGATCCTCAAGTGGATAAAAAGTGTGAAGTGACACACTGGTTGTAAGAGGATCCACGCCGCATTGAAGACGCCATCGACCGAAGAAACTCCTTTCTATGACGTGCTGGTGGTGGGCGGGGGCAACGCCGCGCTCTGTGCCGCACTGACCGCGAACGAGTGCGGCGCCCGCGTGCTGGTGGTGGAAGCGGCTCCCGTGGATTTTCGCGGAGGCAACAGCCGTCACACACGAAACATGCGATCCATGACCGATTCCTATGGCGAGGAGGAATACTGGACCGACCTGCTTCGCGTCACTGGCGGACAGACGGACGAGCACCTTGCCCGCATCGCCATTCGTTCGTCACCTGAATCGAGGGTGTGGATGAAAGACCACGGTGTTCGCTTTCAGCCGGCTTTGGGCGGGACGCTGCATCTGGGGCACACCAACGCATTCTTCCTGGGCGGCGGCAAAGCTCTGATGAACAGCTACTACGAGGCGGCGCGGAAGCGGGGAATTGAGATCCTGTACAACACGGAGGTAGTGGCTTTGAACATGCCCGGCGGCGCTTTTCAAAGCGCGACGGCGATGGTGAATGGACGATCCGTCGAACTCCGTGCGAAGACAGTGGTTTTCGCCGCGGGCGGATTCGAAGCCAACATCGAATGGCTCAAGGAGGCGTGGGGCGAGGCGGCGGAGAACTTCCTGATCCGGGGAACGCCTTATAACAACGGCCGCGTCTTGAAGATGCTGCTGGACCAGGGGGCGGAACGGGTGGGCGATCCCAAACAATGTCACGCGGTGGCGATCGACGGGCGCGCGCCAAAGTTCGACGGCGGGATCATCACACGGCTCGATTGCCTGCCGCTGGGAATCGTCGTAAACCGCGAGGGAGTTCGTTTTTACGACGAGGGCGAGGACTTGTGGCCCAAGCGCTATGCCATCTGGGGACGCCTTGTGGCGGAGCAGCAGGGGCAGATTGCGTTCTCGATCATCGATTCGAAAGTAGTGGGGCGTTTCATGCCGTCCGTTTTTCCTGCGATAAAGGCGAATTCGATCCGTGAGCTTGCAGCCGCACTGGGTTTGCCCGCTGAGACTGTTGAGATGACAATCCGGCGCTTCAACGAATCGGTCAAACCGGGGCACTTCGATCACAATATGCTCGACGATTGCCGCACCGAAGGGCTGACGCCGCCGAAGTCGCATTGGGCGCAGGCAATCGATACGCCGCCATTTCTGGGGTATCCGTTGCGGCCCGGAATCACATTCACCTATCTCGGCGTCAAGGTGAACGACACGGCGAACATCGTGATGCGGGATGGAACACCGGGACGGAATATCTTCGCGGCCGGCGAACTTATGGCCGGCAACATTCTCGGCAAGGGTTATCTGGCGGGCTTTGGGATGACGATCGGAACGGTCTTCGGCCGCATCGCGGGAAGGCAGGCAGCGCTTGCGGCAAACTGACCCGTTGAGCGAAGGCGACCGTCTCATGACGATCTGTAACTCCTGCCGGTATTGCGAAGGTTTCTGTGCAGTATTTCCGGCGATGGAGCGGCGGCTTCAGTTTTCGGAGGCCGATCTGAATTACCTCGCGAACCTCTGCCATAACTGCTCGGAGTGCTTCTATGCCTGCCAGTACGCTCCACCGCACGAGTTCGCCGTCAACGTGCCTAAGGTGCTGGCGGAAATACGGGTGAATTCGTATAACAAGTATTCGTGGCCCCGTGGCACCGCAATCATCCGCAGCGGGTGGGTGGTAATCGTGCTCTTTGCTGTGTTAGCGGCGTTCGCTCTGGCGTTCACCCCCCAGACTTCCGGCGGCGACTTTTATGCTGCGATTCCACACGGGGTGATGGTCGGAATCTTCGGTGTCGCGGGCTTTCTGGTGCTCGTGTCCTGGGGATTCGGGCTGGCCCGGTTTTGGAATGAAGAACAGAAGAAACCCCGAATGCGTGGCCGCGCGTTTCTGGACGCGCTTCAGGACGTCCTGAAACTTTCGAATTTATCCAGCCACGGTGCCGGTTGCACGTATCCCGACGCGCACCATTCCCAGGCGCGCCGCGTGTTTCATCATTTCACCTTCTACGGCTTTATGCTTTGTTTCGCGTCGACATCGGTCGCGGCAATCTATGACAATTTCTTCGGCTGGAAGGCGCCTTACGCATATTTCAGCGTGCCGGTTGTGCTCGGCGCCGTTGGCGGCATCGGACTTATCGCCGGGCCTCTCGGACTTCTCACGCTGAAGATGCGCCGCGATCGAAGGATTGTTGATCCTCAACAGGACGGAATGGATCTGTCTTTCATCGGCCTTCTACTCGCGAGTGGAATAACCGGGTTGGCGTTGATGATCCTGCGCGGAACGCCGGCCATGAGTTCACTGCTGGCGATTCATCTGGCCGTGGTGTTAGCCCTGTTTGTAACGCTTCCCTTCGGCAAGTTCGTACACGGGATCTACCGGTCGGCTGCTTTGTTCCGGAACGCTCTTGAGCAGCGCAGTCGCGATCAACGCTAAAATCGCCGCAAACGAAAGCCACAGTGCGGGCATGGCGCGGCTGCCGGTCATGCCGATCAACGCGGTCACGATCGCCGGAGTGAAGCCGCCGAAAATCGCCGTTGCCAGGCTGAAGGCCAGCGAGTATCCGGTAGCCCGCACACTCGCGGGCATGATTTCAGTCAGGAATGGCACCATCGCGCCGCTGGAACTCGCAAAGATGATGGAGAACCAAAGTTCCACGAAGAGCAGTTTCGGCACCGTAGGAGAAGCGACCAGCCAGAGGTAAAGCGGCGCGGCAGTAAGAAGCGCAAGAATCCCCGAAGCCGCAAGTTGAGGCCTGCGTCCTATTTTGTCGGACAGGGAGCCCATGACCGGAACGAGCACAAAGTTTGACGCTCCAACACAAAGCGTGACCAGAAGGATCTGGTGGCTGGCAAGATGCAGGACACTGCTTCCGAAAGTGGGCGTATACGCCGTGATCATGTAGAAGCTCACCGTGGTCAGGGCGGACAGCATCATGCCAAGCACGACTAACCGGGCGTGAGCGAGTAGTGTCGTCCAAATCTCGCGGATTGAGGGATGATGTTTGCGCGCGAGGAACACTTTCGTTTCGAGCAATGAGCTGCGCACCCAGAAGAGAAAGGGGATCAGCAGGCATCCGATCAGCAGCGGGGCGCGCCATCCCCAATGCGGCGCGACGACGATGCCCAGGAACGCGGCGAACATGACTGCCATCTGCTGGCTAGCCGATTGCCAGCTGGTATAGAAACCGTTGTGCCCCGGAGTTGCGATTTCGGAGAGATAAACCGAAGCGGCTCCAACCTCGACACCCGCCGAGAATCCCTGGACTAACCTTCCTGCGAGAACCAACAATGGTGCGGCGATCCCGATCGTCGCGTAGCCGGGAACGCAGGCGACCGATACCGTGCCTGCCGCCATCAGCCAGAGCGTGAGAATCAAGCCCCGGCGGCGTCCATGGCGGTCAATGTAGTTGCCCAGAACGATCGCGCCCAATGGCCGCATGAGGAAACCCGCCCCGAACGTCGTGAGCGAGAGCATGAGCGATGCGAACGGATTCGAATTCGGAAAGAAGGTCCTGCCGATATCCGCGGCATAGTAGCCGAAGACCATGAAATCGTACATCTCGAGGAAATTTCCGATCGAGACGCGTACGACAGAACCGGCAATCGAATTTTTCTCTCGTCGGGGCAAGTGCAGTCATCATACCAGGGCTTCCGTGGCAACAGGCCGTGCCACGTGGCCGGGAGGCCGACATGCGGGATACCTGGAGCAGGATACTCGAAGTAAGCGAAAAGGATTAAGACCAAAGATAATCTTCCCGTTCGGGTGAAACATCGGACACTATGTATACATGAATCCTTTATTTCGCTTCCTGCGAGACGAAGAGGGTCAGGACCTCATCGAATACACGCTGCTGGTCGGCTTCATCACACTCGCTTCGGCAGCGATATTCGTGGACTCTGCCCCTACTATCAATGATATGTGGAGCAACGCCAACAATACTCTGAGCAACGCCGCCATTGCGGCTAGCTAAAGGCCTGCACGCAGTCCTGATTACCCCTGGCGTGTTCCGTGCTCAGGCATGCTGGAATGCCGAGGCTCACTCGGAATTCCGATATTGACGGTGCGCCGCCGTTTGCGCAGAGCGGAGCGGTCCTGTGAGGCGCGCAAACCACAAAGATTCGTATTTTACGATCCTAGGCAATGCGAGTGTAAGTCGAAACGCGGGTCGGACCAGCGACAAGTTCGGCCGCCTTCGCCTGGAATTCGCGCATGTGGCGCGATGTCGCGTGCCTCTGCAAAGCGTCTGCATCTTTCCAGTTTTCGTAAAAGACAAAATTTGCCGGTTCGTTTGTGCTGACGTGCAGGTCGTACTGAATGCAGCCGTCTTCGCGCCGGACCGGATCAATTATCGAAAGAAGCAACTGCTTGAGTTCTTCCTCCCGTCCAGACTTCGCGGATAGTTCGGCTACGACGGTGAGATGAGTAGGCAACGACATATCGGTCCCATCATCTCACCGGTCTTTCAGCCCGACTAACCAGCTCGATTAACGTGGTTGCGTAACGACGTCCACGAGCGCGGGCTCGCCCCGTTTCACCACAGCCAGCGCGCGCCGGATGGCGGGTCCAAGGTCTTTAGGATCGGTAACTGGTCCCTCTGCATAGAGCCCCATGCCCTGCGCGACTTTGGCGTAGTCGATGTTGGGGTTGGTAAGCGTGGTTCCGATGGCGGCTCGCGTGATGCCGCGCTGATGACGGGCGGCCATGCGCTGCACGTGCATGACTTCCTGGTGGTAAGCCCGATTGTTGTGCATCACGCTGAGCAACGGGATGCGGTGATGCGCGGCAGTCCACAGGATCCCGTTGGAGTACATGAGGTCGCCGTCATTCTGGATGCTGACACAAAGACGGCCCTGTTTGCGATGAGCAAGAGCCGCGCCGACGGACGCCGGCGCTCCATAGCCTTCGCCCGCACCCCCGCTTCCCCCAACGAAACGGTATGGCTTATCCATATCCCACAGGCGCAGGGGCCAGTTGCTGACAAAGTTGCAATCGGAGCACAATGCCCAGTCTTCGTCCTTGATTTGCGCCCAGAGTTCACTGGACAGGCGCGCGGTGGAGATGGGGCTCGCATCCCAACCATAGGACGCAGCGGTGCGCGCCTGGTCCAAAAGTTGCTGCCGCGCGGAAGCGAGCTTGACGCCACGGTCTTCAAAGGCGCGTTTACGGTCTGCCGTGAGGTGACGCTTTACGGCTTCGATGAGCGAGGGCAGCGTGGCTTCAGCGTCGGCTTCGATGGCAAGATCCACCTCGGGGTAGCGCTGCAGGTCCTGCATATTGCCTTTGGCGTAGACGTCGCCCGCGGTAACGCTGATCAGCTTCGTACCCGCTTTCGTGATCGGGCGCGAACTGCGGACCTGGTTGTCCCGGTAATTGTTGACGGTACCCCAGAAATCCGCAAGTTCGAGGCCAACAATGACATCGGCATTGGCGACGAGGCTCCGCGCATTATCGGAATGATTCAGCGGATGGCGAGTGGGGAAGTTTAATCTTGCCCATTGATCGATCACGGGGGCGTGCAAAGTCTCGGCAAGTTCCACCATCAGCTTCATGCCGTTGGGCGTACGCGCGACTCGACCCGCGATCAGCACCGGGTTTGCCGCCGCCACCAGCGCGCGGGCCGCTTCGTCCACCGCCGCGGAATCACCCTGCGCCGGCGCCATCACCGGAAGCCTGGGCACGCGCAATCCTTCGCGGGCGTCGATGGCGCGCTCCTGCAGTTCGCCGTCGGCCACAAGCAGTACCGGCATCATGGGAGGCGTCATCGCAATCTTGTAGCCGCGCACGGCGGACTCGGCGAAGTGCGTGAGGGAGATCGGTACATCGTCCCATTTCAGAAAGTCGCGCGCCATGGCGGCGCAGTCGGGGGCGCTGTGCACCCACTCGACGCCGGGGCGCCGCTGCGTGGCGTCGAGAGCGTTGCCGACCAGCAGATACACGGGTGCGCGATCGCAATAGGCGTTATAAATTGCCATCGAGCCGTGCTGCAGACCCACAGGGCCGTGGAGCATCACAGCCAGCGGCTTTCCTTCCACCTTGGCGTAGCCGTGGCCCATGGCTACCGAGGCTTCCTCGTGACAGCAGGTGATCAGCTCGGGATTTTTGTTGCCGCCATAATTGACCAGCGATTCGTGCAAGCCGCGAAAGCTGGACCCCGGATTCGCGCAGACGTACTCGATCCCTAAATACTTCAGGACGTCGACCATGAAGTCCGAGCCGGGCCTATCGGCCGTCAGGACCTCAACTTCAGGCGGAATCTGCGTCTCGGCGGCCTTCGACATGGGTGCCGCGCTGGCATTAGCGGCGGGTTCCTGAGCCTTGGCTTGAGGGTTTGCGATAGCGGCCGCGCCTGCGACCACAGCGCTCGCGGCGGTGCCTTTCAGGAAACGACGGCGGTCCAGCGGCATTGTGCCTTTTTTCATTTGATCTCCAGCCTGATCTATATCCAGCTTGAAGGACTTATTTTACGTGATTGTGCGGCGGAGTTCACGCGTGCATCGCTGCCCGATAGAAGATAGAATATCTGGCCATGAAGGACGTAATGAGATCTTCTGTTTCGCTGCATCACCGTCGTGCCTTTCTGAAGTTTGTCTCCGCCAGTCCCTATGTAGCGGCGTTGGGAGGTCTCCGCGCTTTTGCCCAGCACGCGCCTGAACTTTCCGATGTCATCACCGACCCGAAAGAGGCCCTCAACGTGATGGATTTCGAAGAAGCCGCGCACCGCAAGGCTCTTCCCGGGCACTGGGCATACATGACCAGCGGCGTCGACGACGATCTGACGCTCCGCGCCAACCGCGAAGGTTACCGACATGTTCAATTGCGGCCGCGGCGGCTTCGCGATGCCAAGAAAGTCGATATGCGGACCGAATTGTTCGGCACCGTTTATAACAGCCCCATCTTCACGTGTCCCACGGGAGGCGAGAAATCGTTCGATCCCGACGGTGAACTCGCGGTCGCGCGCGCCACTAAGGCGCGGGGCACCATGCAAATGCTTTCGACTTCCACCTCTACCGGGGTGGAGGACGTGAACGCAGCCCATGGCCGACCAGTCTGGTATCAGCTCTACGCGCCCACCAAATGGGAAGCATGCGAGCAGATCGTACGCCGCGTAGAGGCCGCAGGGTGTCCGGTGATCGCGCTCACCGTCGATAACACCACAGGCAGGAACAGCGAGACGTTTCTGCGCACTCGCCCAAAGGACTCGACGTCTTGTACGATGTGTCACGACGCCACCGGTCCGTCGCTGATAGGACGGAAAATGTACAAAGGGATCGACATGACGGGCGTGGGCGGACAGAATCCAGCCATGACCTGGGATTTCGTCGATCGGTTGCGGAAAGCCGTGACGGTGAAGCTATTCATCAAAGGCATCGATTCGCGCGACGACGCCCGTCTGTGCATCGAACATGGCATCGACGGCATCCTGGTCTCGAATCATGGCGGCAGATCGACGGAAACCGGCCGGGCCACGATTGAGGCTCTTCCCGAAGTGGTGGACGAAGTAGGCAGCCGGATCCCGGTGTTTGTCGATGGAGGAGTGCGGCGCGGAACGGATGTCTTTAAGGCCCTCGCCCTCGGAGCGAAGGCCGTGGGGATCGGACGCCCGTTCCTGTGGGGATTGGGAGCGTTTGGACAAGCAGGCGTCGACCGCGTGCTGGAGATCCTTCAGGGCGAGCTGAAGCTGGCCATGGGAAACTGCGGCACTGCGACGGTGGCGGCCATCGACCGGTCCTACGTGGCGACGCCGGACTGGCGCCGGGAATTGTGACGGTTCGCTCTCGGGACAGAATATTCGCTCTTTCGCTTCTGTACGGTTTGATCAACCGGCAGACGTCGTTTCTGTAGAAAGCCGTTCTGTAGAAATACGATTGCTGATAATGCACTACATTGGTGCATTATCAGTTGCGGCCTTCCCGGCGTGGCCCGTATACTCAAAGAAACGTCGAGGCATTTTTCTTATGTTTGGCAAGATTTTTAAAGGACTCGCCGTCGCCGCTGGAGTAGGATTCGCCATCGGCTT
>JBEKTF010000192.1:0-10450 GCA_049516355.1 Bryobacteraceae bacterium
GGAGGGGGAACCCCCTCCCAATAGGCTCGAACTCGCCGCCGACTTCGAGTTCACGGTTGCTTCACGCACTGGATCCCCGGCATGCCCTCTCAAAAGAAGCGCCCTCTTATAATGCGTAATCCGGCCGGTGCGGGACGCGAAAGGCCCGGTCAAAATCCGCATTACCGTTCCTACTCAGAACGGCTGGAAAGCTATCGCGTTATCGAACGGCGCCCGCCAGGAGCTTTTTATCAGCACCGCAATGCCGGAGGAAGAATTAGCGGCGGCGATCCAGGAAGCAATTGCACAATAGCAATATGCAAAGTTTCGATAGCCTGACCGAGCGTGAAATTCTTGCTCTGGCGATTTCTCTGGAAGAAGAAGACGAGCGGGTCTATGCGGACTTTGCCGAGGGCCTTCGCCAGGACTTTCCCGCGTCGGCAGCCATCTTCGACGGCATGCGGGTTGAGGAATCCGGTCATCGGCGCCGCCTCACGGATCTCTATCGCGAAAAATTCGGCGATCATATCCCGCTGATTCGCCGGCAGGACGTGAGAGGCTTCGTGACTCGCAGGCCGGTGTGGCTGACGAAGCCGCTCGGGCTTGACGTTGTGCGCAAACAGGCCAGTGCGATGGAGGTGGAAACGCGCCGCTTCTACGAAAAGTCCGCCGCGCGAGCGCAGGATATTCGTGTGCGGAAACTGCTCGACGACCTTGCCGTGGAAGAGCGTTCACACGAGGAGCGAGCCGATCAACTAACGCAGGAGAAGCTGCAGCCCTCGGTCAAAGAGGGCGAGGATCAGGCAAACCGGCGCCTTTTTGTGCTGCAGATTGTCCAGCCCGGTTTAGCCGGCCTCATGGACGGGTCCGTCTCGACGCTCGCCCCTGTTTTCGCTGCGGCATTTGCGACGCACAACAGCTGGGATGCCTTCGTGGTGGGCCTGGCCGCCTCGGTCGGAGCCGGGATCAGCATGGGCTTTGCCGAAGCGCTGTCTGACGATGGCAGCCTCACCGGGCGCGGTCACCCCTGGACACGCGGTTTCATCTGCGGACTGATGACGGCTCTGGGCGGTGTCGGCCATACCCTTCCGTTCCTGATTCCGGGCTTCCGGGCGGCTATGACGGTAGCGATGTTCGTCGTTCTCGTCGAACTCGCGGTGATCTCATGGATCCGCCACCGTTACATGGAGACGCCGCTTGTTTCGGCGGCGCTGCAGGTTGGATTAGGGGGTATTCTTGTTTTCGCTACCGGCGTCCTGATCGGTAGTTCATAGAACATAGTTCATAAGATCTGGCGCTCGGAGGAAGGCTGACGATCTTCGGCCACTTCCACGCTGAGTGTGATTTCTTTCTTGTTCCGAACCACGGTGAAGGTGACCGCTTTCTTGCCGCTGTTCCGCACCAGACTCGAAATCTCGCGCGGGCTCGTGACCGGCGTTCCGTTCACTTTCACTACCACGTCGCCGGCCTTCAGTCCAGCGCGTTCGGCTGGAGTTTTCGCAGTGACGCTTCGCACCAGAACCCCTTCTTTCACCCCGAAGAATTCGGCCAGTTGCGGATTCAGTTCCTCGCCTTCAAATCCGACCCGGGGCGCGTTGTAAGGAAATCCCGGGAATACATTGCCATAGGGCTGCGGGAACGGGGGCATCGGGGGAACAGGAGCATTCGGCAGGTCCGGGCCACCGAAGGCGAAGAAATTTTCAGGACGCGCAACCAGCGTGGTCGAGAGCGTCTGTTTCGCCCCGTCACGCCAGATTGTCAGATTCACTTTCGTGCCGGGCTGCGTTTCGCCGACGGTGCTCTGAAACTGTTCTATATCCTCGATTGTCTTCCCGTTCAGCTCGAGGATGACATCGTTCTCTTTGAGCCCTGCCTTCGCGGCCGGACTATTCTCGTCCACGCGTTTGACTTCCACTCCGCTATCGTCTTTCAGCTTCAGCGCCTTCACGCGCTCGTCCGTCAGTTCAACCACACCTACGCCCAGATAGCCCCGGCTTACCGCTCGGCGCAATGTAGCGGAGCGGGGAGTCTGCGGGGCAGATGTCTGCGCAAACGCCGGCAGCGCCATCAACCCCGCAGCCAGGCACAACATCAATCTCGTTTTTGGAACCATACCGATCACCGTTATCTGTTTAGACGGAATGAATGTCAATAGGTACCAATCGAAGCTTTCATCACTTGCAGCAGGTTGCGGGCACGTGTCCGTATATAGCTGTCGTCTTCCTTCTGCATGACGTCCTGCAGAACACCCACAATTGAATCGTCGTAATGAGCCGTGAGCAGATCGATGGCCTGGCCACGCACCCCGGCATTGTCGTCCTTCAGCAGAACGTTCGCGAGTGCCTTACGGACGGCGGAATCACCGGCATATTGCTTGAGCCCTTCGAGCGCTTTCAGCCGAACTCCGGCGTTGGGATCGTGCGACACCGCATCGATCAGCGCTTGCCTCACCACTTCAGAATCCGCACTGTTATTGAGAACACCGATCGATTCCACGCGCACCCCCGGATTCGATTCTTCCCGCACGGCGCTGAGGAGCAGTTGCTGAATGCGGGGGTCTTCCAGATCGCCGGACACCACATGGCGCTGTACTTCATCTACAGCGATCTGAACCTTGCCCGAATCGCCGGGCTCGACCGACTGGACGTTGGAGAACATGGGCTGCGTCAGACCCGCACGGATACCGCCGAATTTTTCCGGCGTGTAACGAGCGCCAAACCACCCGATCGCGAGAAGAGCCATGGCTCCCACCGGGATCCGAAAGGGGATGTGGATGTGTGAAAAACTACGCAGGCTTTCGAACCAACCCAATCGCCTGGGGTGAGCGGCGGCTTCCGCAATGAGTTGCCGGCGAAGATCGGCCCTGCACGCCGTTAACAACCCGGGTTCCGTCGCATCGTCGCGCTCGTCGAGGACATCGAGAAAAGCCCGGTGACGCGCAAGCTCTTCCTGGCAGGAGAGACAGTCGGCGAGATGGGCTTCCAGCCGCTCTTCCACCTCCGGGGAGATTTCCCCGTAGCCATAGAACGGAATCTGGCGGATTGCTTCAGCGCAGTTCATACAAATGCTTCCAATCCCGACCTCATTTTTTGCGTCGCCCGGAACAGACAGTTTTTGGCGGCTTCTTCGGTTGTGCCCAGTATCTCGCCGATGGCGCGCAATTTCAGTCCTTCATAATGCCGCAACTCGAAAACCATGCGCTCGCGCGGCGTGAGCGTTTCGAGAGCGGCGGTAATCCCGTCGCTTAACTCGCGATTCCACATCTGCCGCTCGGGATTGGCAGCGGGACCCTCCTCCTCTATTTTGCCGGCCTGATCGACTGGCCCATCCGGAGTTTCTACGACTGTAGATTCTTCCTTTCGCACCTTGCGCCGCCGCAAATGATCGAAACAAACGTTCGTGACAACCCGGTAGAGCCAGGTATGAAACGAGCAGTCGAAGCGGAACTGGTGCAAGTTCCGGAATACCTTAAGAAATGCCTCCTGATAGACATCGCGCGCTTCCTCCGGGGAGTGAAGCAGGTTCATCGCGATGCGGAGCACACTCTGGTCGTAAGCGCGCACGAGGCGCTCGAATGCGTCCGAATCGCCCCGTTGGGCTGCCCGGATCAGGCTGGCTTCGTCTATTGGCGCCGCCAATATGGCACTCACCGTTTCTGCGGCATCGTGCATTTCGGTCCTTACCGTTGGACGCACGGCGCGGCTAAAGGTCACGTCGGCAGGCGACTTGCAGTCCCGTCTCCAATTTACATCACATTTTTACATCACATTGGTTTACATTAAATCGGTCCGAAACAGCCCGGTCCGCTTTGACCCATCGCCTATAATAGTGGCTTACCATGCATCAACAACTCAGCGAACGCTCGGTCGATCTCGATCCGCGAGAAACCGCGGAATGGCTTGAAGCTCTCGACCAGATTGTGGAGGAAGCAGGATCCGACCGGGTCAACTTTCTTCTCGACAAGTTGGTGGAACGCGCCCGTGATAATGGGGTTGACGTTCCGATCCGCACGACCACGGATTATGTAAACACCATCACACCGGATCGCGAAGTTCCCTATCCGGGCGACCGTGCGCTGGAGCGCCGCATCAAGAGTTTGACGCGGTGGAACGCCATGGCGATGGTGTCGCACCAGAACAAATACGACGACGGCATCGGGGGGCACATTGCCACCTACGCGTCGCTCGCGACACTGCTCGAGGTGGGGTTCAACCATTTCTTTCACGGCAGCTACGGGGATCAACCCGGCGACCTGGTATATTTCCAGGGCCACGCATCGCCCGGGGTCTACGCGCGCGCGTTCCTCGAAGGCCGACTGACCGAAGAGCATCTGAATAACTTCCGGCACGAACTACGTGAGGGACCGGGTCTGTCGTCTTATCCGCATCCCTGGCTGATGAAGGATTTCTGGCAGTTTCCGACCGTTTCCATGGGCCTCGGCCCGATCAACTCGATCTACCAGGCGCGCTTTATGCGCTATCTGGAGAGCCGCGGCCTGATCGCGGCAACGCCCCGCAAAGTCTGGGCCTTTCTGGGCGACGGCGAAATGGACGAGGTCGAATCGACGGGCGCAATCGGAGTTGCCGTGCGGGAGAAACTCGACAACCTGATCTTCGTCATCAACTGCAATCTGCAGCGGCTCGACGGCCCGGTGCGCGGCAACGGCAAGATCATTCAGGAACTGGAAGGATTGTTCAGGGGCTCCGGGTGGAACGTGATCAAATGCGTATGGGGCAGCGATTGGGATCCGCTGTTCGCAAGAGACACGACAGGCCGTCTCGTCCAGCTCATGACCGAGTGCGTGGATGGCGAATACCAGGCATTCAAGGCCAAGGGCGGGGCATTCGTCCGCAAGGAATTTTTCGGACGCTATCCCGAGACTGCGGCGCTGGTGGCGGACATGACCGACGAACAGATCGGCAGCCTGCATCGCGGCGGGCACGATCCCCTCAAGGTCTATAACGCTTATAAAGCTGCTACGGAGTTTAAGGGCGGCCCGACTGTCATTCTGGCGAAAACCGTCAAGGGCTACGGGATGGGCGATATCGAAGCCCGCAACGCGACCCATCAGCAGAAGAAACTGACCGAGAAAACGGTCGCATACTTCCGCTCGCGTTTTGAGATTCCGATTCCCGATGAGGCGGCGCACGATGGCGCTCTCTATCGTCCGCCGGAGTCGAGTCCCGAGATCGCTTATATACATGAACGCCGCCGCGTACTGGGCGGATATCTGCCGATCCGCAAGCCTTCGCCGCCGCAGTTTAAAGCACCGGGCGAGGACCTGATCGATGAGTTCCGGCAAGGTTCGAAAGAGCCCCATCCTTCGAGCACCATGGCTTTCGTCAAGTTGCTGGGAAAACTGCTGAAGCTGCCGGAAATCGGGAAAAAGATCGTGCCGATTATTCCCGATGAAGCGCGGACTTTCGGCATGGAATCGATGTTCCGCTCCTATGGGATTTACGCGCAGGGCGGGCAGCTTTATAAGCCGCACGATTCCGATATTCTGCTGTATTACAAGGAAGCCAAAGACGGGCAGATCCTCGAAGAAGGTATTACGGAAGCCGGTTCGATGGCCGAGTTCACTGCCGCCGGTACGGCCTATGCCAATTACGGCGTGGATACGATTCCGTTCTTCATTTATTATTCGATGTTCGGTTTCCAGCGGGTGGGCGATCTGATCTGGGCGTTCGCCGATTCCCGCGGGAAAGGCTTTCTGATGGGCGGCACAGCAGGCCGCACCACGCTCAACGGCGAAGGATTGCAGCATCAGGACGGTCATTCGCTGCTTCTCGCCAGCACCGTTCCGACGCTCGCCGCGTACGATCCCTGCTATGCGTATGAGATTGCTGTGATCGTGCGCGACGGCATCCGGCGGATGTACGAGAATCGCGAGGATCTCTTTTACTACATCACCCTCTACAACGAAACTTATCCGCAGGCCGCCATGCCTGAGGGATCTGAAGAGGGCATTCTCAAAGGGATCTATCTTTTCAAGAAAGCCGATGCTCCCAAGGCGAAGGCGCGCGTGCAGTTGCTGGGCAGCGGGCCGATCCTGACGGAGGCTTTGAAGGCGCAGCAGATTCTGGCTGAGAAATACAACGTGGCTGCGGATCTGTGGAGCGTCACCAGCTATAACGAACTGCGGCGCGAGGCGTTGAAGATCGACCGCTGGAATCGCCTGCATCCCGCCGAGCCGGCTCAAACGCCTTATGTCCAACAGGTGCTGGGAGGGACGGAAGGTCCGATTATCGCGGCATCCGATTATATGAAGGCCGTGCAGGATCAGATCGCTCCGTGGCTGGCGGGACGTTTCCTGGCGCTGGGCACGGATGGTTTCGGACGTAGTGAGAACCGGGACTATCTCCGTAAGCATTTTGAGGTGAACGCTGCATCGATCGCCGGGGCGGCCCTTTCGAAACTGGCGCGCGACGGGAAGTTCGATCCGAAAAAAGCGGCGAAAGCCCTGGCGGAGCTGGGGATCGATACGGAGAAAATCGACGCAGCTATCGCGTAGCGGTTTTGTAGAAACCTGAGGAGACGCGACCCGAGGTCGCATCTCCGCCGTCAAAATAGAGCACCGGCGACAAGATCGCCGGCGTTCCCAGAAAAGTTGGGGCGCCCCACCATCTGATATCCCTCAGATCAGGGCCTTTTTGGTCTCCCGGAAGGAACCGGGGCCGCACCAATAACGGGAGCGCCTGCCGCCCATTGTTTCTACATTCACCACGCAGAGCCTCGAGGACTGTACGGCTTAGTGACCGGATACGTCATGGGTACGATCCGGTTCTCGATTGCAAGTTAACACCGCAGCCGAAGAAGGGGATGCGATGGCGGGAATTAATGCCTGCAAGTAGCTGAAAGGGAAAGCGCAAAATTATTTTCGATTTCCGTGACCACGCTCCCAGGCGATTAGCTTTTCTTTCAAATCGATACCGCCCGCGTAACCGGTCAGTTTACCGTTCGACCCGATTACGCGATGACAGGGGACGATCAAGGCTATCGGATTCGTTGCATTGGCGCGTCCTACGGCGCGGGATGCCGCGGGGTTTCCGATCCGCCGCGCGAGTTCGCCGTAGCTGATGGTCTCGCCGAAAGGGATTTTGACCAGCTCCGCCCAGACTCGTTTCTGAAAATCGCTGCCTTTGGGCGCCACTGGAAGATGGAAGGCACGACGTTTACCGTTGAAAAATTCTTCGATCTGGCGCGCGAGTTCGGGATCGTTGCCGCGACCTTCCCCCGCACCGAAACTGAATGCCGTCACCGCTCCGGCGGCATCGACGGAAGCCCAAGCAGGGCCGAATGGTGTTTCAAACTGCATCGTTCTCTGCTCCTTTCAAGCTGGCCCAAACGTGGTAAGTCGCGAGGCTGCGATAGGGCGCAAAATGCGCCATCGTCTCCCGGATTTGCGGCTCGTCAGGACGCTCGCCAGCGAGCTGACCTAAACCCTGAGCAAGGCCCGCATCGCCGGAGGGAAGGCAATCCGCAAATCCAAGGCCTCGCAGGAATACGTACTGCACGGTCCACGGGCCGATGCCCCGGACATTTCCCAGGAGCCGTGCCGCATGCCTCGCCGAGAGATCCCGCAGTGCCAATATCGGCAAATCACCGCTCGTTACCGCATTGGCCGCGGCAATCAGATACTCCGCTTTCGATCGCGAGAACTTGAGTTTTCGCAGATCGTCAATCTCGAGGTTCGCTACGACTTCAGGCGAAGGGTGCGCGCGGAGCCCGCTGCGATGCGGCAATCCCAGCGCGCCGATCAACTTCCGGCGTAATGCAACCGCCGCCTTGAGACTAATCTGCTGTCCCATGATCGCCCAGGCCAGCGCTTCCCACGGATCCGGGGTAAGCGGTATACGCAATCCGCGCCGGCGCTGCAAGAGGCAGCCGAGCAACGGGTCGTCGAGAAATTGGCGCTCGAATCCGGGGGCGTCCGAATCGATGCCGAGCATCCTTACAATCGCGCGGTGCGCCGCGTAAGGATTGCCATCGACCTGGCAGACCGCGTAATCTCCTTCAAAGGAAATTTCAATCGACGCCGGTTCATTTTCGATCAGCAGCGCCTTCGTCAACTTCGTCAACCCGTTTGCGGAGACCCTTTCGCTCACGCCCAGCGGATCGCGGCCGTAGAAATCGAGGACCTCGCGAAACCGGTAGCGCGGAGGCAAGCGCAAGGTGAACGTACTGGTGTGGGCCAGGGCCGCGTAAACACCCGGCGTCAAACCGGTCCGCGAAAGAAACTGTTCATGAAAAGCCGATGAACTCTCGAAGCCCGCGCTGGCTGCTGCATCCGCCGATTTTCCACCGCTCTCCAGGAAACCGCAGGCATGCTCGATCCGGATACGTCTCAGGAACGCGCCGGGCGACTGGTGGGAGTGTTCGCGAAAAAGATCGTTGAGCGCCGTGCGGCTGAGGCCGGCCGTGGCCGCGATCGACGCGATATCCGGAAACGAGGCGGGCGCCAGGCGCACTCGGGCGGCCGTTTGCTCGTAGAGATTCTCGTGCCATGCTTCGCCGCGATAAAACCAGTCGGGACGGCAGCGGCGGCAGGGACGCAATCCGCTGCGCTGGGCTTCATCGGGAGTATCGAAGAACCGGACGTTTTCGCGGCGCGGCCGCCGGGCAGGGCACGATGGCAGGCAGTAGATCCCGGTAGAGAGAACTCCGGTGAGGAACTTGCCGTCGCATCCGCGATCGCGCGCGAGGAACTGCTGGTATCTTCTCGCGTCTGTTATGGGCGCGTCTATTCCGGGGGCGTGTCCGGCGTCCATCGCTCCGATGATACGGCGCGGCGGTTCCAATGTCTTCCGATTACGACCGTTCAAACCGCTACTTCTTCAATTGCAGGTTCATTTTGGCTTCGGGGTTGGTGTTGAACAAGCTGAGCGTCTTTGCGCCGCTGGATTTCCCGTTGGCCTCGGCTTTGAGCTCGTAGTCGACGTCGGTCGCCAGACCGTGGAAGTAGTAATCGCCCATTTCCCTTGTTATAAACGAACGCACCTGCAGCGTTTTCGTGTTCTTGAGTTGCACGACGGCGCCGGGAACCGGGGTCCCGTCTTCATCCGTAACAATGCCGCTGACGGATTTTTCGGCTGGCTCCTTGTTGTTCTTGCCCTGGCCGCAAACCAATGCCGCCAGAGCCAACACGAAGAATAGCGCCGCAAAGCGTTTGACCATAGCGTTCATAATCTCTCTAGCTTAAACCTTTGGCGGAAACGCGGTTGCGTGCCGCGTCTCCCGTTACAATGGAATCAGGTATGGCGCTGCAGGTTTCAGGTTTGTTCGAAGCGAATCCCCATTTTGCGGATTCGATCAATCGAAACATCATTCGCTCCGAGATCGAAGGCGGCGTCGAGTTGAACGATTTGCCGCCGGGAACGGCGTTGTCCATTCAAACGTGGAGCCGGGTTTACGAGCTGGTGCTGCTCGGCGATGGAGCTGCCCTCATCTCGGGCCATCCCGAATTCTGCCCCGAGCCGGTTGAAGTGCAGATCCAGGGTTCCACCTGGGGCGGGTCGATGATCAAGATGGGGTTTATTGGCCGCGGCATGTTCCTGGAATATGTGCACCCGGTGCTCAACAGGTCCCGCACTTCTCCCATCATCGATATTCGCGTTCATTGAAGCGGTGCTACGAAACCTTTTCAGCGGAGATCGCCGGCTTTCAATTCCTGGCGCATCTCCCGCGCTCCATGCAGCAAGCGAACGATCCGCAGTGGTTTGGTTGCCGGATCGTAGACTACGACATAGTTGGGGAAGCGCGGTACGGTCCACAGACGAACAGGTAAAGGCGTCAGGTCCGTTCGCGTATGGCCACACAGGGGAGACTCAGCGAGTAGTGCGCAGGCGCCATGAATTGCTTCTTCGACGCGATCGGCGGCTTCGACATTGTCCGCCGCGATGTGGGACCAGATAGCAACGAGATCGGCTCTCGCTTTCGGCGTGAGCCGATACCGGCTCATGCCTGATGGCGCCGCTTCATCCAATCGAGTTTTTGTTTCGCCATTTCCGCCCGCGCGTCGTCACCATCGGTCAGCTCTCCGCGCATCGCTTCGTCCCAGCCTTCCTGAATCCGAGCGGCGATCTCCCCACGGTTCGCCGCAAGCCAGTCTTCCTCGGTTGCCAGGAATTCCAGTGCTCGTTCGATCACCTCCTCAGGATTGGAGAACGCGCCGCTTTCCAGCCGCTTATGTATCAACGCTTCCAGTTCGGGCCTGAGTTCGATCGTCATGATTCGAGGTTACGGGATTTTCTGCGTGAGCGCAAACAATGCGAACGCCCGGTTCATTTCTTCAGGAGTGCGGTCCAGTTTTCCACCAGCGTCAGCGGCGGCGAGGTGCTGCGCTCGGGCTCGGTGACCGCAAGGATGCGCTGGCCATCGAGCGAAACGTCGTAGGTTATACCGCGTCCCAGCGAGACGGGGATTCCTAATGGACGAATCTGGCCCACCTCCATGCTTCCTGCTTTGAGAA
>JBEKTF010000193.1:0-10416 GCA_049516355.1 Bryobacteraceae bacterium
AGCCTCATGAAGCCGGTCGCCGGCAGGGGCGGACCGACGCTCGCCGATGCGTTAAGTTTAAGAGCCACGGGCGCGAAGTAGTGGCGCATTTTTCTTGGTGATTGTAGACCGCTTCTTTTGGGCCGGCTCGTTCGCCCAGCCACTTGGCGTACGAGTCGTGACTTAAAAGGAGCGGTTTATCGTACAGATAAACCCGCCCGAAAATGCGCGGGTGCTGTGCGCGGACGAGGAACCGGGCATCCCAGGCGCGGGACTGCACGCAACCGTTATCGCCGCTGCGCGCGCTTCTACAGCCCAACGGCAACGCACGCTTCGTGGACGAACATGATCGAATGCTTCTTCAGTATCCTCACGAGCCGTGACTAAAAGCAGCACCTTAGAGTCTCTGGTAACCGTCAAAATGGTCCCGACGTTTCGGAGAGTCACACCTTGACCAGCGCGGCTTCCCGGCCCGCGATGCGGCCAAATACGGTCATTCTCGCCAAGCCGTGCAAAGCGAATCCACCGGCCGACTCGCCTGCGCAATAAAGCCCGGCTATGACCTTGCCGTGCACGTCCATTACCTGGCACTTTGTGTTGATCCTGAGTCCAGTCAGCGTATCGTGCAGGATCGGCGTGGACCACGCCGCATGGAAAGGCGGCGTCTGGATTTTGTATTTAGGGGTGGGCTTGGCAAAGTCCAAGTCCTTGCCCATGTCCACGAACGAATTGTATTTGGCCACCGTTTCTTCCAGGGCGCGCGCGGGAACCGGCTGGAGCTGATAGGGATTCTCGATTTTCTCCGCCAGTTCCGCGATGGTATTGGCACTGAAGAACCAGCCGTTGAGATCGACGTTGGGCGGTTGCGGATCCCAGCTTTCGCGCTTGACGGCGTCCGAATCGAAAATCGCCCAGATGGGTCCGCCCCCGTTCGCCTTGCTGCCGTTCTTGCCGAGGCTTCCGTTTGTCCCCAAGCACGCGCTCAAGAAGTCGTAGGACGAATCCAGCTCGTTCCAGAACCGCCGCCCGATTTGATTCACCAGGATAACGTCTTGAAAATCGTCTACGGTCAGGCCGGACGCGCCGGCGAGCTGGAACATCGGGCTCCCCGGTTTCCATTTCAAGTTGGTGTAACCATAGCGGCACCCAATGTGATGGGTTTTTGAGATCTCCGCACCTCGTGGATTTGACTGGTTCGAGGTCGCCCACATCGTTGCGCCTATCGCGAGAGCGAGGATCTCACCGTCGGCGCTTTGCTTGCTCCAAGGTTCACCGGTCACTTGGTATTCCTCGGTCAGACGCGGATCGAACCTTCGGCGGAATTCGACATTGCTGGTGTGGCCGCCAGTCGCCAGGATGACTCCCTTCTTCGCTCGGATATTCACGTCCTTGCCTTCGAACTGCGCCGTGATTCCCAGAACTCTTCCCGATGAGGGCGGCTCCCTGACGATCCGCGTCAACTTGTGACTTAGAAGAAAGGTCACGCCCTTCTTTCTGGCACTGGCTTCCAGGGCTCTAACCAGACCCGAACCACGTTGTCCGTTGATCGTTACGTTCAGGTCATCGGAATACACTTTTGTGACAAACATTCTGGGAACGGTCCCATCCAATTTGACCGGGGCGACATCATTGAAGAGAACGCCATTTTCAATCAGAAACTCGAAGGTCGCGACATTTTCGTCGGCGTAGACGCGCACCAAGTCCCGGTCGGCGTACCTGAATGTCGGACTTCGGTGGTCCGTATGATCCAGATAGACCTGGTCCGCCGAATCCGTGACCCCGTACCTCTTCTGCCAACTCGTCCCGCCGCCCAGAGGGATGCGTCCCCCGCTCAGCATGGCGTGTCCGCCAATATCGTGGTTCGCCTCAATCACGATCACGGAGGCTCCTTGATCGCGCGCCATGATGGCCGCCGGGAGTCCCGAGGCTCCAGCTCCGACCACGACGACGTCGGCGGTCCGGTCGAAACGAATTTGGCTGGCCTCCGCCGCAGTGGAGACTCCGAGGCTGGCGGCTGCTGCAGTCCCCTTTAAGAAACTTCTCCGATTCACCACACGATCTTTCTTTTCCATGCCAGGACGCTTCTTTCGCTACAGATGGCTCTCAAGCCGATCTGGTTCATCATAACCCCCGCGGAAAACTGCGGAACGGCCGCCCACCGGAAGATTCCGTGTTCTCTGCTGCGGCTGGCATTCTTCCTCCCGAGACTCTTTATGATGTATAACGCCGTAGTATTTTGAAGACCGTCGATATGACGGATCGAGAATCCCGTGATCATAAACGGTTTCGAGTTTGCGCGCTATCAAAGACCCATTGTTGCCAGGAACAGTTGCCGATATTTACCGATATCGTGACCCAATCGGCCACGGCATTCATGGCAAATCGCAAACCTGTGAGAAGGGCAGCGTAATAGCCGGCGGATTCGGTTGATAATTAAGGATGCGCATTCCCCAGCCTGCCGCGATCATTCTAGCGTTACTGCCAAGCGCGGCTTTCGCTCAAGTTTCTGCCTACGAAACGAATCTAGGAGCGTGTCCGAGTATTCAAAATCGGCATGTCATAACCACAATTACTGGTAGTAGGAGTCTTGTAGGCACACAACATATGACTCATAAAATGATTTCTCGGACAGGCTCCTAGGCAAATCAGGCATCGACCTCGGAGCGATGGACACCTCCATCGGCCCGTGTACAAACTTCTACCAAGTACGCCTGCGGACTGTGGCGCGCGAAGAACCCGATCCCCCCCGACCGTGCGCTCTGGGGACGCTTCAATGAACTCGCCGAGCACAACCTTGTCGTAGAGCGCGAAATTCTCGAAAAGTCGGCGGAGATCTCTTCCAATCGCCCCGTTCTTGACCAGAAGATCGGCGACTTTTACCGCGCTTGCATGGACGAGCCGACCGTCGATCGCAAAGGCGTGGCCCCGATCAAGCCAGAGCTGGATGAAGTCAACGCACTCAATTCCAGGGACCAGTTCGCCTCCGTGCTGGCCAAGCTTGGAAAGCTCGGCATCAGTGGCGTTTTTCGCTTCTCCTCCCAGCCTGATTTTGGCGACTCCAGCATGAATATCGCCGTCATCGATCAGGGCGGCCTCAGCCTACCCGATCGCGATTATTACATCAAGGCCGACGCGGCGTCTGTCAGCATCCGTGCGAAATACGAACAGCATCTGACTAATATGTTCAACCTCCTTGCGGGAGCAATGAACACGACGTGGGACTCGAAGGCGAAAGCGGCGGCGATCCTCAAATTCGAGATGGCTCTCGCCCAAGCCTCGATGGACCGCGCCGCCCGACGTAATCCCGATACTCGCAACCACCCGATGACCGTCAAGGATTTGCCCGGCCTGACGCCCGACTTCCAGTGGAATGTCTTCTTCTCCGTGAAGCGGCCCCGTCTTTTCAGAAAGTCAACGTCGGGAACCCAGAGTTCTTCAAACAGCTCGCAGGCATATTGGGCCAGACCAGCCTCGACGATCTCAAAACATATCTGACTTGGCGCATCCTGCTCGATACGGCCTTTTCCCTGCCCAAATCCTTCGTCGACGAGAACTTTGATTTCTTCGGCAAGACCCTCACCGGCGCCAAAGAGATTCAACCGCGCTGGAAGCGCTGCGTGGAAGAAACCGATACCGCACTAGGCGAAGCTCTCGGACAAAAATACGTCGAAGTTGCATTCAGTGGTCCGGCGAAAGCCAGAGCTCTTGATCTGGTGCACGAGATCGAGAGCGCCATGGAGCAGGACATCAAGGCGGCACCGTGGATGACCCAGCCGACCAAACAGCAGGCCCTCGCCAAGCTGGCCGCCGCGGCCAACAAGATTGGTTATCCGGATAAGTGGCGCGATTACTCGACCGTCGTGATCCTGCGCGACGACTTCGGGGGCAATAATCTGCGAGCCAGCGAATTCGAGCGGCACCGCAACCTCGACAAAATTGGCAAACCGGTCGACAAGAGCGAATGGAGCATGACGCCACCGACCGCCAACGCTTACTACAATCCGCCCGAGAACAATATCAACTTCCCCGCTGGCATCCTGCAGCCGTTTTACAATCCGAAGGCTGATGACGGTGTGAACTACGGCGCTATCGGGGTCGTGGTGGGTCACGAGCTGACACATGGCTTCGACGATCAGGGACGCCGCTACGACGGTGCCGGCAATCTGCGCGACTGGTGGATGCCGGAAGACGCCGCCAACTTCACCCAGCGCGCCGACTGTATTGTGAAGGAATATAGCGGTTTCAGTCCCGTCGACGAAGTGAAGCTTAACGGTCAGCTCACGCTCGGCGAGAACGCCGCCGACAATGGCGGTCTTCATCTGGCCTATGCCGCGCTGATGAACGACCTCGCGACACATACGCTGCCGAAGATTCAGGACGGTTTTACGCAGCAGCAGTTGTTCTTCATCGGCTATGCACAGATCTGGTGCCAGAACACGACGAGTGCCGAATCGCGCCGCCGAGCCATTATCGATTTGCACTCACCCGGCGAGTTCCGGGTGAACGGCGTGCTGCAAAACTCGCTTGAGTTCAAGTCCGCTTTCGCCTGCAATGCTGGCGACCCTATGGTGTCCGCCAACGCCTGTCGGGTTTGGTAGCTTGTTGATATCGGAGAACCGACTCGAAGTCGGGCCGAGGTACTGGGTCGACCCGGCGAGCACGATGAGCACACCGGCACCGGTGCCATCTCGCTTCGGAGGACACACGCTGCCCAATCTCTTGTTCATCGAGCAGCCACGCTACCAGGAGGACCGTTTTTGGTTCTCGGCCAGCCAAACGGCTCCCGTTATTACTGCCTCCCGTGGATCGTTTAAGGATCAGCGTTGATGCTCGCCCGAAAAGCGGCGTCAATCAAGAGACCACGGGAGACTCGACCGGGCGCAACGCCGTGCCTAGAGCAAGCAGCGCCTCGCTTAGGCCGACGGGAATCTGGCCGGAAGGCGAATAGATACCGGTCTGTTCCAGGATCAGAGGGATTTCGCCTGCGGGCCTCGGCCGGCTGAACAGGTAACCCTGCACCTCCGTGCATCCCTCCGCCTTCACGATCGCGAATTGCTCCTGGGTCTCGACGCCCTCCGCTGTAGTCGCCAGGTTCAGGCTTCCACCCAGCCCGGCAATTGCCCGCAAAATCGCGCTCGCACCCTCCCTCTTCGTCAGGTCGCGGATGAACGATCGTTCAATCTTGATCTTGTCGAAAGGAAAGCTGCGCAAGTAGCTCAAGGAAGAATATCCAGTGCCGAAATCGTCCATCGAAATCCTGGCGCCTAATTTGCGCAAATTATTGAGAACGGCAAGGGTCGACTCGGTATTCTGCATCAGGACCGACTCGGTGATTTCCAGCTCAAGCCTCGACGCAGGCAGTCCCGCCGCAGCCAGCGCCTCACTCACGCGCTCGACCAGCACCTTGCTCTTGAACTGCGCCGGCGACAGGTTTATGGCGAGGCTGATACGCTCTGGCCAACCTGCTGCTTCCTCGCACGCGTGCCGCAGAACCCATTCCCCTATGGGAACTATCAATCCGGTCTCCTCCGCGATCGGGATAAACTCGTCGGGCATGACTATCCCGCGACCAGGATGCCGCCACCGCAAAAGTGCTTCGAAGGCGCTGATCTCACCGGATTCTACGTTGTAAACGGGTTGGTAAAAGATTTCGAACTCGCTGCTGGCGAGGGCGGCCCGCAATTCTGTCTCGAGTCTTTGCCGAGCCTCCAGTCGGTCACTCATTTCAGCTGCGAAGAAGCGCCACGAGCCCGGTTCTTCCCGCTTGGCTCGATAAAGGGCGATGTCGGCGTTCTTCAACAACTGGGTTGAGTTGGCGCCGTCCGCTGGCGAAACTGCTATGCCGATCGTGACACGTGTAGCGACGTGATGTCCTTCGAGTACATAGGGCTGGCCGATCAGGTCCACGATGCGTTGCGCGAGGGCACCTGCATCCGCGGGCGTTTCCAACCCGATCTGCACAATATTAAATTCATCTCCGCCGACCCTTGCGACAGTATCGATATTTCGCAGGCACGCGGACAGCCTCTCCGCCACAGCCTGCAGCAGAGCATCGCCAACCGAGTGCCCCAAGGTATCGTTGACGCTCTTGAAACGATCCAGATCGAGGCACATCACGGCAAAGCCCGTGCCAGGTCCAGTTCGGGTGAGAGCCAGTTCCATGCGCTCCTGAAACATGATGCGGTTCGGCAGGTTTGTCAGTGCATCGTGACGCGCAAGGAACGCAATTTTAGCCTCGTTTTCAACCCGTTGAGTGATATCTCTGGTAGTGCCCCGGTATCCCTGGAAAATCCCAGCCTGACTGAACACTGGATTGCCACTTGACTCATTCCACCGCAGCTTGCCGTCCGGTTGCCGCAGGGCGCACACGAAGCCGCGAAACGGTCTTCGGGCCTGCAGATCTTCAAGGTGGGCGGCGACAGCCGGATCATGGATCGCAGCCTCGCCGATAAGTTCCACGATGGTCATCCCCAAGAATCCGGTCTGGTCGGGTAGTTCCACGTCTCCGTAGTGCGCTCCGGCGACGACTTTGAGTCCAGTTTTCAGTCTTAGATCCGCGTTCGTCTCCCACATGACGTCGGACGTGGTTCCGATGAAATCAATCACGCGTTGATGGCTACGCCGCAGGTCTTCCGCGTGGCGTCTGCACTCGTCCAGTTCTTTTTCCAGCCGTTGAATCTTTTCGAGTTCCGGAGTCACAAGAATTCCCTTTCCCAGAATGCGGGAGCCCATCATTTCTTCCTATCGGCGAATGAGCGGATCTTCTCTAGCCCAAACTTCAGCTGAACCTGATTTGACCGCTGCGCGCTCGATTTCGCGAGTGGCAATAATCGACGACGCGGAGATATATTTTGCCTCGGGGCTTGACGCCAAGTCGCGGTAGCCGTCGAACTTTAGCTGACCTCGAGTTTTTCCAGTGTTCGCTCTGTCAGTTGATGTTTGCTGGCACCAGAGCTAATGTCCTGTTAGCTCCCGATAATGCCAAATAACGCTAAGCAAAGGACTTAACGATGAACGAACTGGTGGTAGGCGGCAGGGCCACAGAATGGCGCAGATTGAAGGCGCTCGTGCTGGATAGCGTATGGCTTTCGCCGTATTCGGTCGGCCAACGAGCGAACATGGCACGGTCGCGCAATCCCTTCTTCGTGCGCACGTCCGGCGCGTTCAGAAGCGCCTGCGCCTGGCAAAGCGACAGCCAGTTTCCGACGCGGACACCGTGGGAGCGAA
Source organism: Bryobacteraceae bacterium (assembly GCA_049516355.1). GTDB lineage: Bacteria > Acidobacteriota > Terriglobia > Bryobacterales > Bryobacteraceae > BOG-234. The sequence continues at coordinate 7,207 of JBEKTF010000193.1, forward strand.
CGCCCTTTATACTGGCGATCCCCGACGCCAGTTCCGGCACGAGCAGCCCGTTGTCGGCCGCCTCAACTGCCAGCTTTCGGACCGCCGTGATCCGGACATTAATAGAGATTGGACCGAGCTTGCGGGCTTCGAGAGCCACGCGCCAGGCGGTGACAGTCGCCTTCGTGAATCCCGCGGGTCGCGGTTCCTCCATATACCAGACGATGAATTCGTCCACCCCGAGGTTGTAACACGCGCCGCGTGATCGGAGAGGAGACGCTATCGAGCACCAGCGCCTTCAATCGGCGCCAATCTGAGGCCCTGTCGACCACCATCAATTCGTTCATTCGCTAACTCTTTTGGTTCCAGATATTTGGCAATATCGGAAGCTAACAGGACATTAGCTCTGGTGGGCAGAGACGTCAACTTGCGCAAGATTGGATTGGCCTGCAGCGGTTTTCCGGGGATAAGAATAAGCGCTCGCTGGGGAAGCCGGATTGAGCTTGCCATGCCCAACCCGTTGGAGCCCCATTTCCTGCCGTGCGCCTTATCCGCGTTTTCGCTGCCGATCAACGGAAAAATTGTCGGCGACAAACGGAACCGGTTGGCGGTATCAGGGGTCTATAAAGACTAACGCCGACTCCCTCTCCCGGGTGGGCCGGCCAGAAATCGGAGCGGAGTCTGGTTTATTGTCCAGGAATCGCAAGCAGCGCCGTGCGGCGAGAAAGTTGGATCGCAGGCCTAATGCGCTTCGGGACGTCCAGGAAATCTTCGATGATGCACTGCGTGGGCGCATCGATGACGCCGTGGCGCTATACAAGCGTGGCCTTGCCTTAAAGCCGGATTACGCCGATGCCCACAGCAACCTGGGCGTGGCGCTACTAGTTTTACGAGGTTATATAGGATGCCGAAAACCTCCCGCTACCGGCCGGAGTGAGCGGCGGAAGCCGGACTGGCAAGGCATTTCCGCCGTTTCCCTTGGCCCAGGGTGCGGCGTCGGCAGATACAGTATTCAACCGCATTTTCCGCCATGTTCTCTCCTATCTCCATTACAAAAGGATAACTTAGCGTTCGATCAAGGCATTTTGATTCTTTTGATTGTATGGCGGTTTTCCGCGCGTCCCAGACGAGGTTTGTCTAACTATTTTATGAAATTGCCTTTATGTTAGACATGTGCTATATTTGTCGTATGCCGGATTTGACCGATATCGACCACCTGATCCAACGCTTGTCCAAGGAGCACGATTCCCTGCTCCAGCAGCGCGAAGTAGTCCTCGCTGAGGAAAAAAAGATCACGAGCCGACGCGAGGAACTGGATCGCCAGATCTCAGGACTACAACAAAGCTTGCAGGGCCTTTCGCTTTACGCGACGGCAGGCGATAAACCAGTAGAGGCGACGGTTAACTACGATGAAACAATCGCAAAACTCATGCAGCGAGGGCGCGGAATTACTTCCGGCCTGTCCCCTTCCGGAGAAAGGACAAAGACGCTCATTGAATGCTGTCGTACGATCCTGAGCCACAAGGCGGGCTGGATGTCGGCCCTGGATGTTCGCCAGGCTCTTCACGCGGCCCGGTTTGACTTCTCGGAGTACAAGTCCAATCCGCTGTCCTCGATCCACACTACACTCAAGCGGATTGCCGAGAGCGAACAGGCATGGACGCATCATGACGCCTCTGCCGGTGAAAACCTTTATCGCTGGAAAAAGACCGGGGAGACCGCTCCTCCTCCGTTGGAAACCAGACAAGCAAGACCGCCTGAGTGAATTCCTCCGGCCCAGTACAGCAAGGGCTTGCCGGCTTACAAAAGAAGTCGGACTGAACGCTTCGTATTTTGAAAGGAGTTTTGTCCTATGTCCGGGGGAACGCGTAAAGGTGCTGGTCGAAAGGCCACCCCAATCGACCTGCTGGAGTTGGAAAAGCTTTGCTCGATGTACGGCAGCGACGAAGAGATCGCGTTCTTTTTCGGTGTCTCAGTCCAGACTATAGTGAACCGGCGCAAGCAGCCGGAATTTGCCGCTGCGATGCATCGCGGCAGAGCCATGGCCTGCTTCAGGGTCCGCCGCGCACAAATGCGACTGCTCGACGCTGGCAACCCGACCATCGCCGTCTGGCTGGGCAAGAGCCTGCTCGGGCAGAGAGAGACCTCGTCGATGCGCCTGGTTCTGCCAAAGAACAGAACCGCTCGGGATCTGGGCAAGGCGGCCGAGAAGGTGACGCAGGCCGTAGTGCGCGGCAAGATCACGCTGGCCGAAGGCCAAAAAATGATGGGCATTCTCGAGAGCCAGTCCAGGATCGGCGTGACAGTGGATCTTGTAAGCCGCGTCGAAAAAATTGAAGAGAATCAGGCCGCTGCCCCCGTGAGCGGGCCCAGGATCACTGGCCTCCCGGACGAGGGCGCAGAGGTTCCGATGCTGCCGAACAATCCCGTTAAGGGGGGTTGAAGCATCGAGATGCGTCTTCGCCCGGGCGCCGACAGCGGAAACCGCAATCAAGAGAGGACATCATAAATGAACCAGGCGAATCTGCGGAGACGGCTGGAACGAGTCGAATCCTGCGCCTTGCAGGCGTCCACCATGCACCCCGGGATCAGAATTGTATTCTGTCACGCCCGTGATGGAAGGCCGGCGGGTATATCGGTGTTCGGGCCGGCTGGCCGGCTGGTCTGGCTGGAACCGCCGGTGGGATGCAGAGAGGCGAGTTGGTTAATGAGTAAGGCCTCCCCAACGAACATGGCAGTCTTCCCGGTTGAGCTCCGATGCCTCTTCCAGGCCTCGCGATATAAAGTCCTTCTGGGCGGACGGGGATCAGCGAAGTCCTGGAGCGTTGCCCGCGCGCTGCTCCTGCGCGGCATTCAGAAACCCCTGCGGATCCGGCGGAAGATGCAAAAGAAAAGGCAATGTTCGCTTCCAGCACCGGTTCCTCCGGCACCTCGTGGATGCCTCGGCCGCCCGTGAGGTGGCCGATATCATCCGAGCAGCCGGAGAAAGCTTTTACAAGCAAAGCCAGTTCACCTGGCTACATCTCCAGTTCACCTGGCTACATCTCAAGATGTTGAACGCGGTTCTGCGCTATCCGAACCGCCGCACTCGGTGGACATTATGTATGCGTTATGTATGCGTTTTCGACATGTGGATGCGTTTTCGAAGTGCGGACTGTCAAAGAAAATGACAAAAAGTGTCTTTGGCGTGCCGATCGTTGTCATAATGTTGACGTTTCGGGGCGACCGCCG
>JBEKTF010000194.1:0-10415 GCA_049516355.1 Bryobacteraceae bacterium
AATGTAAATAGGGGACGAACAGCCGACCAGAACGAAGCCGCCAGGGCGGCGGAGGCTGCGCGTGTCTGCGACGGTCGATTTAGGGGAGTCGGACGAGGAGTAGTGTTGGGGCACAGGAGAGGAGATTCCTGTGATCCATTTACGCAATACGATGCTGGAGGAACTCCAGCGTCGCAACTATTCCCATGCCACGATTCGGCATCACCTTCGGGCAGTGACCGAGCTCGCCGAGCACTTCGGGAAGCCGTCGGGCCAGCTCGGGCTGGAGGAACTGCGCAGTTACCAGGCGTATCTGCTTAAGGAACGCAAACTGGCGCCGGTCAGCGTGGTCAGTCTCGATATCAAGGACGCTTTGAAGGTTCAACGCGAGCCCGTCGACCGCGCACCACCAAAGGCTCCGAGCTTGAGAGTCGCTACTTTCTACGATCTACCGGGCGCTCCCTATGCAATTCTCAATATCGTCGTTGGCGCGCAGTGCGAAACCCTGGCAATGACAAACCTGCTGACAGACGGCGGCTGTGAAAGCGGTACCTTCAAGGCGTACAGCCTCTCTGCTCGCCGCTACCGAGGCGCGGAATCGGAGTTGGCTTTTTTGGGCCGCAATGGTGCAATCGGCCGCCTGCCAGGCGTGGTAAAGTCCCTCCACCGGAAGACGCATGGCGAGCGCCAGCGAAGCTGTGACGTGGGCTCTGTCCAGCGCTTCCCGTATCTGCTGCAATAACTGTTCGGAATTGGCAGGACCGGATTCGACCCCAAGCACGGCGAACTGGTCCCCCCCCAGCCAAGCCACCACATCAGACTCGCGCGTCGCCCCCCGGATCGCCCGGCCAGCCCGGCAAATCAGTTTGTCGCCTGCGGCGTGGCCCTGAGAATCGTTCACCGCCTGGAGGTCATCGAGATCGATAGCGACAATGCAGGCGGTGCGGTCGTGGCGGCGGCAGCGGGCATCCTCCGCCTCCAACAGCCGGTTCCAGCCACGGCGGTTATACAGGCCCGTCATAGCGTCGGTCCCGGCTTCAGTCTGCTCGCGCGCGGCTTCCGTAGCCTTCAGTTCGGTGTTGAGCATGCTGCTCAACATAGCGGCGAAGAATTCAATGAGAGGCAACTCCTCTTTGATCGCCTCCGGTTGAGGAGTCGGATGGATCGCGCAGAGCGTGCCGAATAGGGAACCGTCACCATACGTTAGCGGGACTCCCACATAAGACTCGATCTTTAGCTGCCGGCCGATGGGAGCCGCCGCGTAGGCCGGGACAGAAGCCGATCCGGGTGCGATGCGCGGTCCGCGGCCAGCGACCATCTGAGAACAGAATGAGTCGGCCCACCGAAACACGGTATTCGCCTCCACGCCGTAACCGTGATCCTCGGTTTGGAGCACGATCCAGTCATTACCCTCCACCCTCGTCACCATCCACAGGTCGAACCCCAGGCGCTCGTGAAGCAACCGGAGCGCCGCGCGCGCGGCGGTGTCAAAGTTGTAAGGATAGGACGCGGGCAGAATGGACTCGTTCATAACATGCATATCGAACACGCCGGGACTTTTTCCCAGCAATATTTGGAAGCAACATTTACCCCATGAAAATGAGAATAGGGACGCGCATTCCGTCCATCACGGTCCGCCCGGCACACCCCTTGCGCCACGGCCGGGCTCTTCTAAAAGAAATGTAAATAGAGGACGGGCAGCCGACAATCCGTTGCCAATCGCCCTGCCCCTGTTCCAAGCGCAGCGTCGTGCGGCCCAGTGAGCGGCCATCCAGAAGCGGCTGGCCGATAACCGTTGACCGCTTTGGCGCCGATGCCGGGAACGTGAGCGGAGCTATTTCCGGACTTTCAGATGACAACGAATGTCCTGGCCGGGGGAAATCCACGCAGCATGACGCTCGTAACACTCCAGATTGCGCCGAGCCAAGCTTGCTCCGCTGTGGGAATTACATCGATTGGAAATTCTCATCTACAATGAATTTTCAGACTATCGCGCATGGGGATTTCGAACCAGATCTTTTCAGGTGATTCCGCTGGCCCCGGGTATTTATTTTTTTTGGTCGTGGTTCTGGCCGCCGGAACCGGTTGTTCCAGTAAAAACGGCTCACAAGCCAAGGAAGCCCCGCCCGCTGCGGCCCCCTTCCAGCCGACTCCCGCGGTGGGTGAAGTGAAGGGCGAGGAGCCAAAGCCGGCAAGCGAAGTCCCGTCCCAATATTCCAAATGGCGAGTGAGTTATCCGCCTGAATCGCGGGACAGTTCGTTCGCTGTGATCGCTGCGGTAGATTCGGACGAGACCATACCAACTACAAGTGGCCCCCGGCAACCCGTTCTGGTCGTGCAGTGCGCCAATCAAAAGCTGCTGGCATATATTGGCGCCCACTCCCCGGGGGAGACCGTATCTGTCGATGGAGGTCGCCGCGCGGTTCCGATTCAGGTTCGATACGATTCGCAACCGCCGCGAACATTGCTGGCGGCACAATCGGCCGATTATGAGTCATTCCTCTTCCCTAACCCCAAACAGGAACTGATAAGCATCCGGAAGGCAAGTACTCTTCGCGTGTCGTTTACCCAGTTCCAGGCAAGTCGGGTAGAGTTCTCCTTTGCCGTCGCCCTCTTCGAAGATGCCAGAAAGGCGTTGAAGGAGCAGTGTCCGGCGACGCCATAGCCAAGGCTAGGCAGTGCGCGGCGGGGCAAATCATCTTGTTTATATAAAGCTGGTTGTGCGACCGTCGACCCTGCAGCCCAACGCTTGTCCGCGGCCGAAGCGGTCCGTTATCAACGAATATCGGCAGCTATTTTGGCACTCGCGCTCGTCGTTGTTCCAGCGCTTCTGCGACGCAGGATCAGATTGTTTGGGAGCGTCTCGCCTCTCAACGGCGCGCGCAGCATCCTCGATGCTCCGGTGCGTCATCAGCGCTTATGATCGCCTGCTCTTTCATTGTGTGATAGGCTTGTCAAACTCTGGCGAAGCTGGCAGCTGACGGTGCCGCCAGGCACTCACAAGAACAAGGGAGAGCTCATGATGCGGGTTCTGCTGTTAGGCTACGATCCAGAGACTGTGGATTTTTCTGACCCGGCTTTGCCACCAGGTATGACCGCTGAGAAGGTTCGCGCCGGGATCGCGGTTGCCCTGAAGCAGTTCGCTGACCGCGGTTGGGAAGGCGACGTGGGTTTGATCCGGCCTGATGAAACCGCCGGCCCGGCAACGGAGCGTCTGTTAGCTTCGAAAAGCTACGATTGTGTGGTAATCGGAGCTGGCGTTCGCCTGCCGCCCCGAGGCCTTGCATTATTCGAAACGGTTATCAACGCTATTCGTAAAGCTGCCCCAGGCGCGGCGATTGCCTTCAATACGCGGCCCGACGACAGCGCCGATGCCGCCGCCCGGTGGTTGGCGCCTGGAAGCCGCGCTGTATAGTCCGGCGTCCAAACAAAAACAGGGCGTCGGCGTCCGGTTTGCCACGCTGGACGTATTCCTTCCACTGTCCACATCCGGAAGTCAGATCCACCGTAATGGCATAGCGTTTAGCAACCACGAGGACGGTTTGTCGGCATCCCGCCGATATGCGCTCGCCGCTATCAGGACTAACGAGACGAAGCGGAACAATATGCACTCTCCAGAAACACTCGCTCGCTTCTTGATGAACTGGCGTTTGGTGGATGTGTGTTTGGTGGTAATTGGGGCAGCGAAAGGTGCGCAGATACTCTTGTCGGGTACCTTTTGAGCACACGATGCCGTGCACGCGGATCGCGCGCCTTCCGTGCCCGGCAGTCAATTTCACGTAGAGCTACGTGGTCTCAGTAATGGGAACGAGCTTGAATCCCTTCGCTTTGGCTTTGAAGCTCAGATTCGTGAGTTCCAGTTCGGTACGCCGTTGTTCGAATCTCGCGGCGCCACGATCCACCCAGGCTTCGCCGTGGGCAAGCATTCGGTAGACGAGCACCGCCAGGTAGCGAGCCATGGCCTTGACCGCCGCCGCATGGGAGGGCAACTGCCTGCGAAGATGCCGATACCGACCTCCCAGGTAGCTCTTGCTGTTTAACAATGTGGTCGCCGCCATGCGCAATGCCATGGCAACCCGGTTCTGCACTTTTCTCTTCCCCGATCCCACGATTTTGCCGCCGCTGACATCATGGCTCGGCGTCAGGCCCAGCCACGAAGCGAAATGATTCTCCGTCCGGAATCCACTCATGTCGGTACCGATCTCCGATATGATCGTCTGCGCTGTAATGACATTAAATCCGTCGATCGAGGTCAGATCCACTCCGCAAATCCTTTTCAGTTCTGCCTTCAGGTTTACGGTCGGCTCATTGCGCGTGGGTCTCTTCGTCTTCCGTTCCTTCTTTACCTTTTGGGTTATAGCCGCTGTCGCGCGCTCGCTGGGTATATCCAGGGTTCGGGTCGGCAGGCTGGCAAGAAAACTCTCGAGCTGCCGGTCGCATTGCTGCATCTGCTGATGGGCAAAATGGAAGCTGTCCACTGCCTGCCGGAGTTCAAATACCAGATCGTCGCGCCAGTTGCCTTCGAGACTGCGCGCCACCTCTTCCTGGCTCGCCCGTACCATATCATGTTTTAGATCGGCCAGTTTCCAGGGGTCCCGTTCGCCTTTCAGGATGGCTCCAATGATCGCCTGCCCGCTCACTCCACTGATATCGCTGATCACGTTGGCCAACTGAATGTTCATTTTGGTCAGCGCTTTTTGCATGTGTTGCACCGCTCTGCTGGCATCTTTCACGTGGCGGTCACGCAACCGCCAGATGGTTCGTACGCCCTCCATCTTGTCCTGCAGCCGAAACGAGTCGCGCAGCAGTCCGTAGGTGTGCAACTTCATGAGCCATTGACACTCCTGAACGTCGCTCTTGCGGCCGGGCACGTTCTTGGTGTGATGCGCGTTGACCAGAACTACCCGGATGCCATGCCCGGCGAGGATATCGTAGAGCGGGATCGAGTACACCCCGGTGGCTTGCATCGCCACGGTATCGATTCGGCAGGCACGTAACCATTCCGCCATTCGTTTCAGGTCTGCCGTCCAACAGCCGAACTCCTGCACCGGGTTCGCGTCACGGTCTGGAGGCACGGCCGCGAAATGAGTCTCATTACCAACGTCAATACCTCCGGCGTTGGAATGGACGATTGCCAGGCCGGGATCGTCGCCAGCCAGGCGCCGCCCCAGATCCCTGCGTTGCTTACGATTCATCTGACTGCTGTTCAACCGCTCGAAAGCGGACTTCTTACGCTTCGCCATCGCATGCTCCTGTTGATCCAAAATCAGACCCAGGCTCGGCTCAGTTGCGATGAAAATACAGACTCTCCAGCGGAGTCGGGCTGGACCTTCGTCAAGGCCCTGACCCGCCACCAATCAATGCATCGCGGCACCTGAGATCACGCTGATATTCGGGCACAAAGGCACCAAGTACATATCGACCATAGCTTGCCGCCTGGGTCTATAAGCAATTAGAACGCCGCATTACCCCGGTGTTTCTGGTTCAATACATTGCGCACACGCGCATGAACCCGCTGATATCGGTATCTATTCCCGACGACGCTCGACATCGCTTTAACGAGGCGCGGACCTGTTTGAATCGCGCCTGTGTCGGCGTGGCACCCAAGAAACAGAGTACCGAGTACTAAAGGTATCGTAATCCAACACAAAATCTCTTAATGTTCAATTAATGCAAACAGCCTGAACTGTCACAGGCGGCGCAGTCAACCTTGGATGGGCAGCTCGTTCCGTATGTGAACCGGCTGCCAGTCGAGGCTGAACCGAAATAATCGGGATCTGTGCCCACCTGGGAGGATGAACATGAAGATCCGCATTCGCTTCCTTAGGCACTGGGACCACCCGTACCGCGGTGATTCTTACGAGCCCGGCGATACGGCCTTTCTGGCACGTGCGACGGCAGAGATACTTTGTAAGTATGGGATCGCGGAGAGCTTAGAATTTAGCGCGGCCCGAACTGACAATTAGCGCTACACAGAAACGCCTTACCACGATGCTCCACCCGCCCCCAGCTCGACGGTTTCGACTTTTTCAGCGATCAGACCAGAGCGCCGGACTTGAACTGCTTTTTCCTGCTCATTGCCTCGGGCGTCGATAAGGCCGTCCAGGAACACGCCAACCACTTCCCTGACTCAATCGGAGAATGCGGCGTCGGTTTTCAGTCGCCATCCGCCGCCACACGAAAATGCTACCGACGAATCCAAGTAACGGGCTGGGGTACGTACCGGTACTTGGGTCGCGCCCATAAATTGGGTCTCGTACCAGGTACGCGCGCACTAGAAGTCTTCTCCCGAAAATCTCGATAATCAAGTCGCACGCATACGGGAATGAGGTTACTGATTTGATGTGCTTGCCTGAAGCGGATGCGACTTGACAGAATTTCATACTATTTATTCCGATCGGGATCGTCGTCGCAAGGGGTGGTACCCACTGCGGCTCAAGCTCACGTTTTCTGCCGTCACGTCACCAATGTGCTCGGGCGGCGGTGAAACTCTGCACATCTCCAGCAAGGAACTGCTGTTCACTACCAACGAATCTTTCGCTATTGGCCAATGTCTCCAGGTTTCACTGGACTGGCCGGCACTCCTCGAAAATAGAATCCCGCTCAGGCTTGTCGTTTCCGGCCAAATCCTGCGAAGCGACGATGGCCAGGCTGCTATGACAATCGACAAATACCAGTTCAGAATTCGTGGGATAGAACCCTCAGCAGCGACGGCCTCTGAAGATGTTGTGAGCTTCTCGCAAGGAGTGCAGACGCGCAAACCTTTGGGCGGGCGTTAACTGTGAATATCGCTATCGACTCACTGGAGTCCTGGGAAAGCTCAACACAATCCTCCTCGGAAGGGCAATCGCGCCGACCGCGGGCAGTCACTTGGCATTTTTGCTGTCTTTCTTTCCGCCGTGGTCGAGGATCATGCTGGGTATCCCCAGGTTGCCGCTCAGCTTGTCGTATTCTTGCCGCCCCGCCGGCATACAAACTCGATGTAGGCTGAAACAATCGGAGAACACATGAAAAAGTCGCTGCTATCGGTTCTGATCTTTGGAATGTTCGGGATTGCTGTAAGCGCGCAGGATGCCACGCGCGGTGGGACACTCTACAAGCAACAGTGCGTCTCATGTCACGGCGACGGTCTCGAAGGGCGCAGTGGCCCCTCCCTGGCGGGCGGCGACTTCCGATCAAGATGGCCCACTTCTGATCTCATCGACAAAATCAAGAACACAATGCCACAGGATAGCCCTGGCAAGCTCACTGCCGGCCAGGCGGCGGATCTCACCGCCTATATTCAGCAGGCTGGCAAGGCGGTTGCAAACGCCGAGCCTGCCGCGCCTTCGACCATCGGGCCGCCGCCGGCCTTCTCCCCGGCGGGTAATCTCTCCCAACTGATGCGCGGCATCATGTTTCCGAATTCCAACATCATCTTCACCGTTCAGACGCACGATCCTGCGGAAAAGAAAAACGCTGGCGACACGGCAACTGCTGCTGGCGGGTTCAACTGGACCATGTGGGGCAGCGATCTCTATTCTGGATGGGAAATCGTCGACTATGCGGCGGTCGCGTTGGCAGAGTCGGCGCCGCTGATGCTGACGCCCGGGCGTCGCTGTGAAAACGGCAAGCCGGTTCCTGTGAACGATCCCGACTGGATCCGATTCACGAAAGAAATGGCGGAAGTGGGAAGATCCGCTTACCGCGCATCCCAGACCAGAAACCAGGAGAAGGTGAGCGACATCAGCGGCGATGTCGCCGATGCCTGTATGCATTGCCATCAGGTCTTTCGCGATAAAGTCCGGCGCGGGACAACCGGTGCCGATCCTTCAAACAAAGAACTGCGTTGCACGAAAGGCTAGCGGTGTGCCGCCCCGAGCATTCCCCAAGCGCACGCTCCATGGGAACGCGAGCCAGATAAGTACCAATATCGGTAGCCGTCCTTGCGGCACCGCCATGAATGCATCAATAGCGTTTCCAGCGCGATGCCCGTCAGATCGACTTTCTCTCCGGCCACGGGCCGACACAGTCCCGCCGCTGTACTTCGCCTCGACCAGTCCTACGGGAAGGGACTGTTTGCCCGATGAGTGCTCCCAGATAGTGCGTCTGGCGACACTCAATATTGTGTTACATGCCGAATTTCCGGATTGCGCTGGAAGTCGATTGGGACTGGTGAGCGTGCGGTACGCCGCTTCTGGTAATCAGAAGAGGATACGGCGTCCACCCAGGTGAGTGACTCCAGGTAGCAGGTGGACAGATCGTCAGCCGACACGCCAATGACTCGCGCTGCCGCTTCCACTTCATCCCAATCGCCAACTTCGTAAGATTTTACGATTCGTAAGAGGAGCGAGAGAGGATCCACTTCACCCGCGGTTTCAAGGAGCGCACTCTGAATATTCCGGCCAATATTGAGATCGTCGTGGATGCCTTGCAGCGGCCTTTCGAGGAGTGCATCCAGCAGCGACAACATGCCAAGCAGGAAGGCGTCACATTCGCCGAGCGGCAGCTTCGCGGAACACGCGATCGCCTCGCAGAAGCGTCCACGCATCAGCACTTGAGCTATCAGCACCGCCGGTCGTCTCCCACCCAGACTGGACAGACTTGCCATCCAGCCCCACTTACGAATCTCGCCCGTGCCCAGTAGTACAAGGGCACGGCGAATGGATCTCACGCGCTCGGCCCATTGGAAAGCTCCTGAGTTGACATACGTCAACAGCGAATGCGATAACGAGACATCCTGCCGTATCAGTTCCTCTATGGCCGGGAAATCCAGCTCCTCCTTCTGGATCTGTTTCATCAGACGCAGGGCGCGCATCTGGGACACAGGAACGCGCGCGAGCTGCAGAACCGTGGGGTGGGCAAAAAAGTATCCCTGAAAATAGTCGTAACCCAGCTGAAGCGCTCTCCGAAATTCTGGCTCAGTCTCGACTTTCTCGGCTGCCATCCCGATCTTCAGTTTTTGGTAGCGGCGCGCAAGCTTTTCCTGGTCGGCTGGAGAGGTTTGCAGGAAATCGACTTTCAGAATGTCCACGTAGGGTGCAAATGCTGCTGTCCGTTCATCGTCCAGACAGTCATTGAGAGCGAGGGTGTAGCCTTGCCGCCGAAGTCTGTGGCAAGCCGCCAGGACCTCCTGATCCGGCGTGACCGTTTCGAGAATTTCTACGACGGACTTTTCGGGGGGCAACAAAGTCGTCCAGTCCCCGAGAAGGAGTGTCCGATCGAAATTGATGAAGGCCCGTTTGCCCCCGAGCAATTGATCCAGCCCCACTCCCGGGACTGCGCCCACGATCACCTGAGAAGTGGCCATGACGTCGTCCGACAAATCACAGAAATTGGCCCGGCTCGAACGAAAGAGAAGCTCGTATCCTGCGACGTTAAGCCCGCGGTCGAGGATCGGCTGACGTCCGAGGTAAACCTTCACCTATTCCGTATCGGAGGGACAAGCAAAGTATTCGAATAGTTTTTTGGAAATGAGCGAACAATAATCTTCCAGTCATTTGTTGCTCCTTCGCATTAGGATGAAATAGACCGTTAATACTTAATATCGGTAGGTAGTTTCGGCCGGCTGCACTATACCATCGGTTCGAATTCCGCACGCTCCCGGGGCGGACCAAAGTGCGTCCACACCGACTTGCCGTTCTCCCACGTAAGCGTGCTCGTCACTCGTTTATTGACAGGTTCGACGAAGCAGATGGTATGAGGTTCCGGAAAGGCCGCCGCAACCTCCTTCGCGCGCGCTTCGAGACGCTCAAGCCGGCGAGTTACATTGTGGGTCAACGGTGCCGTCCCTCACTCCTGATTGGGATACTTGACGAGTCGATCCGTTTTTCGCTCGCCATCCCGCCGGCAGAGCAGACCACCAATTCCATCACCGTACCGTCCGCACAAAGATGTCGCTTGCAGGGGGCATCGTCCAAATCCGCATCGCCAGCACCAGCGGGGCCCACTACAGCACCAGCGGGGACCACCACGATTCTCAAAACGTTTCGCGGCTTGTTCGTCCCGAAACGATCCTCAAGGCGGTTCAATCGTCTCACGACGGCAGTCATGCGCTTCCTCGCTCGTCTTCTGCCTCGAACCTCGGGATGTAGGAGCGAAATATCCACTCGCCCGGTTCCTCGGAAATCTGCACGCAGTGGGCGGGATCGCTCCGCCACATCGCGCGGCAGAGATCTTCCAGGGTGAACGTGCCTGCGTCGTGCGGAAGCATTCTCTTCTCGATCCGGCTGATGCGCGCGCTAAGCTGGCGTGTCATCACCTGCGTGTGCCTGGCTTGAACGCCTCAGCTTTCTGTTCCAGCGCCGCCAACCGAATTTCGATATCTTCGATTTCGACACCTTTTACCGCACGATCGAAAACACACTCGGCTGCCCTGAGTCGAACTGCCGCAGGCACGTTTGCATCCACCATCAGTTTCAGCATCGTCGTCGCGGCCGCTCCAGTCGCTTGTTGCA
>JBEKTF010000195.1:0-10392 GCA_049516355.1 Bryobacteraceae bacterium
GAAGAATGCGATCATGATGATCGATTTCGCGTTGGCCGCAGAGAGGGATGAGGGTTTGAACACGCGCGATGCGATCTTCCGCGCCTGCCTGCTGCGCTTCCGGCCGATCATGATGACAACGTCGTGCGCATTGCTGGGCGGAATGCCTTTGGCACTCGGCTGGGGCGCGGGCGCCGAACTGCGCAGACCCCTCGGAATCGGCATTGTCGGCGGACTCGTCGTGAGCCAGATGCTGACATTGTTCACGACACCGGTGATTTACCTCTACCTTGACGGACTACGCAAACGTTTCAGCCGCGAGCAGCGCAGCGAGTTCCGCCGCCGCCCGGCCTTTCTCATCCCTGGCGGCGTCGCAGAGAGTGCGGATTAAAAAAAATGGTGACTGGCCGCTCATCGCCACGCGGCAAGGTGTCAGTAACTCGATGCCGCTCGTTAGCGCACTACGAACAGCGCGTCGTTCAGTCCCTATCCATATTCGCGATCTCCGCAAGGTCTCCCGCGTGGTCGCGAATCGACGGATCTCGGAATCGTCGAGACTGTGGAAGAGCGTTGGTTTCAGTGCGCCCTGAACCTTACTACTGGTGGTTCACGAACGGCGTCCTGGGAACCGCTCTTCGCAGTCGCCCGCCGAAAGTCACCCTTCCGGAGCGTTCCGCTATATTCCAGTTGCGGAAGCCGATTGTCTACCACTCCCCGGCCTGCCATGCCTCGCTTGGTGGCGGGCAAGTCGGAGTTCGAGTGCCGCGAGCTTCCAACCGGAAATCGTTGATCGATAGAGGTGCTTGCCTGGCGGGACCGGCTCCTGCCAGCTCTCGCCAGCGGCCAGGCGCGTCAGAACCGCCAGCAACTGGTCCACGCCCCGCTGCGCAATCCGCGCGAAGAGCGTCGCAAATCCCTCGAACTCGCAACATCTCTTGACGGGCGCGTAGGCGAGGACCTCGCCGGTATCGATGCCGGCATCAATTCGATGGACCGTGGCTCCAATCCACTCCGGTCGATTCTCCCAAAGCGCCCAGTTGATGGGCGCAACTCCCCGGATGAGGGGAGCGATTCCAGGATGGACGTTTAAACAAGCCACCTGGGGCAAGGTGAAGATTTGCGGCTCAAGAATGCCCGCACCGCAATGCAGCAGCACCTCGGGTTTGAATCCGCCGATTGCCTCGACGGCCTCTGGTCCGTTTGCCGACGGCACGTACACCTCCCCTTCGGGCGGAGGTGCAATGTCCGGTCGTGGCGCCAATCTCAAGAGCTGCTCGCCTTCATGCGTCTGGCGTATCGAGATTGCGCGCTGGAGCGGATATGACGAGACGATTTCGAGCGCGTTCAGCATGCCCAATCGGCCGATCTTGCGGCGCCATCGGTTGAAGTTTCGCAGCATTCGCGAGTCGTTCGGCGGTCGGACGGCGACGATCCCGCCATTCCCAAACCGGCTCGCGACCCGCGCATACGTGTACCGAAACAACTCGTCACCGCGAAATTGCGCGTGAGTGTAGAAAACAACTCGCATTCAGCCCACCGACACCCCGCAAGGCCGGATCAGTCCGGCCTACTGCACCTTGCAACTGAGCAGTTCCAATGATTTCGAATGGACACCGATTCGGAACAACTTCAAGGCCAAACGTCGATCGCAACCAAGGGGCTTACCGGGAACCCCTGGCTGAAACCAGCGGCACGCCGCGGGAACGTATTGCAAAAGCAGAGGCTAACATCGGTGGCGAACCGTGTCAACCGGGAATCACTGACCTAAAGATGTTATGAGTTCTAGCACAACTAGGACTAGGCCGGTCATTCAAGGCTGCCCTTTGAAATTAACCATCGCGACCAAGTCCTCACGAATGAAACCGGGTCCGAGGGCTGGGCTAGCGCTTCATCGCGGTAGCCAAACAAGCAGGCCGTCCGCGAGTCGCGGACCCTGAGTCCAGAACTGGATCACCAGGCTGAAGAATTAAATCGTCGCCTGGATGACATCCTTTCACGGCTTGGTAGGGGTGGCGAGGCGATAGGGAAAGTACGGTCGGGATTCCGTCAGTTAGTAAAATTTCCCTATGGACCCGACCGAGAGCCGGGATTATGGACGAACAGCGCGTCGTTCGGGACCTATAACGTCCAGAACACTCGTCCGTCACTGCGCGCACGTCGCCAATTCAATGGTTCCAGGCCATGGGGACGGAAATCCTTTATAGTGATTGAAGCCCCTGGCGCCGCATATGCAACTGAAGGCTGGCGACAAACTCGGCCCTTACGAGATCGTCTCGCCGATTGGCAAAGGCGGTATGGGGGAAGTGTGGAAGGCGCGCGATCCGCGGTTGAATCGCGATGTCGCCATCAAGGTTGCCAAAGCCGAATTCACCGAGCGATTCAAACAGGAAGCTACCCTCGTCGCGCGACTGAACCATCCGAACATCTGCACGCTGTTCGATGTCGGTCCGAATTATCTTGTGATGGAACTGGTCGAGGGCGCGCCGATCAGGGGTCCGCTGCCCGTGGAGAAAGCAGTCGAGTACGCCGGGCAGATCCTCGATGCTCTCGATGCCGCGCACCGCAAAAGCATCACGCATCGTGATCTGAAGCCCGCCAACATTCTAGTCACGAAGCAGGGGATCAAACTGCTGGATTTCGGCCTCGCCAAACAGGCGCCGGGCCTTGGACCCGATGATGTCACCGTCCAGGCCATGACCATCGAAGGGCAGATCTCCGGGACTCTGCAGTACATGGCGCCTGAGCAGTTGCAGGGCAAAAAGGCCGACGCGCGCAGCGACATCTTCAGCTTCGGATGTGTGCTCTACGAAATACTGAGCGGCTCGCGGGCATTCGGAGGGACCAACGCAGCGAGTGTGATCGCGGCAATTCTGGAGCGGGAACCGGAGCCGTTGAAGACGACTCCGCCACTGGATCGGGTGATTCGGACTTGTCTGGCTAAGGACCCGGATCAGCGGTTCGAGACCGCGCGGGATCTGAAACGCGATCTGTTGTGGGCGATGGAAGGCGACACCACCGCTCCTTCGCCGTCGCGGCTCGGTAAGGCAGGCTGGATTGCGGCAGGATTGGTTACGTTGGTCGCATCTGTTCTTGGCTTCGTGCATTTCCGTGAAAAGCCGCCGGTGGTTGCGCCGATTTCCAGCGCGATCCTGCCGCCCGAAACAACGGCGTTCGTTTTCGCGAGCCAAGCTAACATCCCGGCGCTTTCGCCCGATGGGAAATGGATCGTGTTCGGCGCCCGCACCGCGGACAACAAGAACCCGCTGTGGATTCGGCCCCTGGCGTCGACCACGGCACAAATGCTGGCTGGTACCGACGGAGCAACGTATCCCTTCTGGTCGCCCGACAGCCGCTACGTGGCGTTCTTTGCCGGGGGCAAGCTGAAGAAGATCGACATCTCCGGGGGACCCGCGCTGGCGATCGCCGACGGTTCGGGCGGCGCCGGCGGAAGCTGGAGTCCGGAGGGCGTTATCCTCTTCTCGACAGGCAGCACCAGGAGTCCCCTCCTGAAGGTGGCTGCGGCCGGAGGCACTGCCAGCCCCGCCACATCTGTGGAGGCTACCAAGTCGGGAGCCCATCGCTTTCCTTGGTTCCTTCCCGACGGTCGTCACTTCCTGTTCGAAGATCTTGTGGTCACAGACACCGTTCTGCGAGTCGGCTCGCTCGATTCCCAGGAAACCGTTGTTGTGGGTCATGCCGATTCCAACGCGGTTTATTCCAGAGGCCATTTACTATTCCTTCGCGAAAACACGCTCATGGCACAGCCGTTTGATGAGAAGAGCCGGACCGCACAAGGGGAAGCCGTTCCCGTGGCCGAACAGGTCTCGTCGGTCTCGTTTTTCAGCCAGTCGCCCGTAGGCGTGTTTACGGTTTCCGCCTCCGGGTTGCTGGCTTACCAAACGGGAGAACCCGCAGGTCGCCAGAGCCTCACGTGGTTCGACCGCAGTGGCAAGGCTTTGAGTAAGTTAGGCGAGTCCGGAGTATTCGTCAACCTCGAATTCTCGCCCGACGGCAAGAACGCCGCCGTGAGCGTGCGGGATGCGGCCGCCCGAGGTAACGGCGACATCTGGATTTACGACACCGTCCGCGGCCTTCGGACCCGGTTTACCTTCGATCCCGCGAATGACAGGCGACCAGTCTGGTCCCCGGACGGCAACACGATTGTGTGGGACAGACTCGGCGCCAAAGGGCAACTCTATCGGAGGGCGGCTGACGGCAAAGGCGCGGAGGAGTTGCTGTACGAAGATACCGGTGTGCTGGACCCCACCAGTTGGTCGCCGGATGGCAAGTTCCTGCTATTCAACACAGACGCTTCAGGCACGCGAGGCGGCGTGTGGATACTGCCGCTCTTGGCGGAGAAGCCGGGGAGTCGGCTGAAACCGTCCCCCCTGGTGGACCCGCCGTTCGGGAAACGGAGCGCGGCTTTCTCGCCGGATGGCCATTGGGTCGCATACGAATCCAACGAATCGTCGCGACGGGAAGTCTACGTGATTCCGTTCCCTGGCCCAGGCGGCAAGCGCCAGATCTCGACTGCTGGGGGAGGTGTCCCTCGCTGGCGGCGGGACGGCAAAGAGATCTTCTATGCGGGCTTGGACGGAAAGCTGATGGCCGCGGAGGTGACTCTCAAGACCGGGAGCATTGAGGTAGGGCAGGCTCGTCCATTGGGAGTCCCTGTCTCGTTTTTTGGAGGCCCGATCCAATACGATGTTTCGCCCGATGGTCAGCGCTTTCTGGTGGTCGCCGAGCCCGAGCGCACCGCATCGCCGCCGCTGACGCTGGTGCAGAACTGGACCGCCGCTCTGAAGAAGTAAACCGCCTATTTGAAATCGTTGCGTCTCGGCGAGGCTGCAAGGCGATTGTGCCCGTACGGTCGGCCTTCCGTCCACGATTCGGATGAAGGGGGACCCCGGATGTCTCAATCGAGAATATCCCAATAGGGGCGGTTTTTATGAATCCCGCGGAGTGATCCCAATCTCGTCATTCACGGCGGATCGAATTCGCTGCTTGCAGCCCAGATATCGCTCCGTGGTCTGGATCGAAACGTGGCCGAGCAGCAACTGGATCTGCTCCAGTTCACCTCCGGCCGTATGACACAGCCGCGCGCATGTCCGGCGACAGTCGTGCGGCGCCAGTTTGTCGATTCCAGCTTTCGCCGCGAACTCGCGGACCACGTGCCAGACAACCTTTGAGGTCACGCCATCACCCCATATCCGCCCGGCCTTGTTCACACGACGGAACAGTTTGCCCGACGTGATCTTTGCGGCCTGCAGCCACTCATCCAAAACTCGTTTCACCCAGTCCGGCACCGGAACTGTGCGCGTGTGACCTGCCTTCCCTCTCAGATCGACGATGGCCCAATGCTCTTCTCGTTGCTGAAGGTGGGCAATTTCCAGTGCAACGGCCTCATGCCGCCTTAACCCACAGGCCAACAGGACGGCCAGTAGTGCGCGATCGCGCTTGCCTTTCAGATGCAAGCGATCCGGAGTTTGCCAAAGTTTCACGGCTTGCTCCGGCGTCAGCCAGTTCCCCAGCCGAACCCCCAGTTTCTTGACACCCTTGACGCGCCGGATGCTGGCGGCCAAGTCAGGACTAAGCAGACCGCAGTCGGCCGCTTCATATCCGAGTCGGCGAACTGCTCCCAGACGCAGGTTGATCGTGGCGGGTGCCAGTTTCCGGGACTCAAGGTGGATACGGTAGCGGAGCACCACGGTCCGATTGAACGACAGCCTGGGCTCCGAACAGTACCATTCGATGAACTCCTCGATCGCGTGGCTATATCCTCGCTGCGCGTCCGGCGAACTGAGGCTGTTCAATACGGCCGATTTGGCCTGATCGAGATCCGGGAGTCGCAGGACCCGCTTCGGGACTGGCCGTTTTCTTGTTGAGAAGCGTTTTTTTGCCATCGTCCACGGCCCTCCTCGACCGCAAAACGATGATGCACTGTTGGTGTGCGAGGAACGGAACCCGATAGTTGGCGGAATGCGCCTCTTACAGGACCTATCCGTCCGGACTGTCGTTTTCATTTCACGAACGCCGGAAATTCAGGGGTTCCAGGCCACTGCACTGGGACGGAAATTCCCATATAGTGATTGAAGCCCGCGGTGGCCCATATGCAACTGAAGGCTGGCGACAAACTCGGCCCCTATGAAATCGTCTCGGCCATTGGCAAAGGTGGGATGGGCGAAGTGTGGAAGGCGCGCGATCCGCGACTGAATCGCGACGTCGCCATCAAGATTTCCGCAAAGCAGTTCACCGATCGGTTCGAGCGCGAGGCGCAGGTGGTCGCTTCGCTGAACCATGCGAATATCTGCACGCTGCACGATGTAGGGCCGAACTATCTCGTGATGGAGCTGGTCGAAGGGCCAACGCTGGCCGAGCGGATTAAGCAGGGGCCGATTCCTCTCGAAGAAGCTCTCGGCATCACGAAGCAAATTGCCAAGGCGCTGGAAGCGGCACATGAAAAAAGCATCGTGCATCGCGACCTGAAGCCCGCGAATATCAAGGTCAAGCCGGACGGTTCGGTGAAGGTGTTGGATTTCGGGCTGGCGAAGTCGGCAGCCGAAGAAACTCCGCTGACTCCCGATTCTCCTACCATGTTGACGGTCCACGGCATGATTCTGGGCACCGCGGGCTACATGTCACCGGAGCAGGCGGCGGGTCAGCCGGTGGATAAGCGCGCGGACGTCTGGGCTTTTGGCGTTGTGCTGTACGAGGTTCTCACCGGGCAGCGTCTGTTCCAGGGCGACAGTGTCGCGCATATCCTGGCCGATGTTTTGCGCGGGCCGATTGATCTCGACAAGCTTCCGAAGGAAACGCCGCGCAGGATTCGCCACCTGATGAAGCGGTGCCTCGACCGCGATCTGCACACTCGCCTCCGCGATATCCGTGAAGCGCGCGTGGTGATCGGCGCCGACGGCGATGAGCCGGAACAAACGGCAGCGCCGCCCGCGGGTCGGTCATGGATAGCATGGGCGTTATCGGCAGCGGGATTCTTCGCGGTGACGACAGCGGCTCTCTCGTTCGTGCATTTCCGCGAAAAGCCGCCGGTGGTTGCGTCGATCTCCGCCACGATCCTGCCACCCGAAACAACGGAGTTCGGAATCGACATTCCGGCGCTCTCTCCGGATGGGAAATGGATCGTGTTCGGCGCCCGCACCGCGGACAACAAGAACCCGCTGTGGATTCGGCCCCTGGCGTCGACCACCGCACAAGTGCTCGCAGGGACCGACGAAGCCAAGTTCCCCTTCTGGTCGCCCGACAGCCGCTATGTGGCGTTCTTTGCCGGGGGCAAGCTGAAGAAGATCGACATCTCCGGCGGGCCTGCGCTGGCCATCGCCGACGCACCGGCTGGACGCGGCGGAAGCTGGAGCCCGGACGGTATCATCCTCTTTGCGCCAGACAATGATAGCTCCCTCTTAAAGATAGCGGCCAGCGGAGGCAACCCCAGCCCGGCTCTGGGGCCCACCAAGTCGCTATCCTATCGCTTCCCCTGGTTCCTGCCCGACGGACGCCACTTCCTGTTCGAAGAAACGGCGGGTTCCCCAGATGTCGTTCTGTGGACCGGCTCGCTCGATTCCCCGGAAACCGTTGTTTTGGGTCATGCCAATTCCAACGCAGTCTACTCCATGGGTCACTTGTTGTTTCTTCGCGAAAACGCGCTCATGGCCCAGCCGTTCGACGAGAAGAGCCGGACCGTGCAAGGGGAAGCTGTCCCGGTGGCAGAACAGGTCGTCCTGAGGGGTGCGCGCGTGGGAACCTTCACCGTTTCCGTTTCCGGGTTGCTGGCCTACCAAACGGAAGGATCGGCAGGCGCCCAGAGGCTTGCGTGGTTTGATCGGGGAGGCAAGGAAGTGGGTACGTTAGGCGAGCAGGGAAATTTCCAAAACCTGGATCTCTCGCCGGATCGCAAGAGTGTCGCCCTGAGCTTGGTAGATGCCGCTGGCAACCAGGACATCTGGATCTACGACACCGCCCACGGTCTCCGGACCCGGTTTACCTTCGATCCAGCCGCTGACGGGCAACCGGTCTGGTCCCCGGACGGCAACACGATTGCGTGGAACAGGCAAAAGACTAAAGGGCAGCTCTACCGGAAGACGGCGGACGGCAAAGGCACGGAGGAGTTGCTCTATGAAGGTGCGGGAGTGGAGATTCCCACCAGTTGGTCTCCGGATGGCAAGTTCCTGCTGTTCGATAGACTCATGCCCGGAAATGGGGGCGGCGGTATATGGAGCCTGCCGCTCACGCCGGAGAAACCGGGGAGTCCACTGAAGCCCAGCCCTCTGGTGGACAGTGCGTTCCAGGAGCAGTACGGGGTTTTCTCGCCGGACGGCCATTGGGTGGCATACGTATCCAACGAATCTCAGCGACGGGAAGTCTACGTTGTTCCGTTCCGCGGCCCGGGCGGCAAGCGCCAGATCTCGGCTGCCGGGGGAGACACGCCGCGTTGGCGTCGGGATGGCAAAGAGATTTTCTACGGGGGTCCGGACCGAAAGCTGATGGCTGCGGAGGTGACCGTCAAGGCCGGGAGCATTGAGGTGGGACAGGTTCATCCATTAGGCATCCCCGATGCGTTTAGAGGCGCTGGGCGCTATGACATTTCGCTGGATGGGCAGCGTATTTTGGCGGTTGCCGAGTCCGAGCGCACCGCCTCGCCGCCACTGACGCTGGTGGAAAACTGGACGGCACTACTAAAGAAATGACGCCCGGAACCAAACTCGGCCCCTACGAGATCGTCTCGTTGATCGGCACAGGCGGCATGGGAGAGGTGTATAAAGCCCGCGATCCGCGGCTCAATCGCGACGTCGTGCTCAAAGTTTCCAAAGCGGAATTCACCGAACGCTTCAAACAGGAAGCGCAGATGGTCGCGCAACTGAATCACCCCAACGTCTGCACGCTCTACGATGTCGGCCCGAATTATCTGGTGATGGAGCTGGTCGACGGTGTCCCGTTGAAAGGTCCGCTGCCGGTGGAGAAGGCGGTCGAATATGCCGGGCAGATCCTCGATGCCCTCGATGCCGCGCACCGCAAAAGCATCACGCATCGCGATCTGAAGCCCGCGAACATTCTCGTAACAAAACAAGGGATCAAGCTGCTGGACTTCGGCCTGGCGAAACAGGCCCCGGGCCTTGGACCGGATGATGTCACCGTCCAGGCCGCCCTGACTGCCGAAGGGCAGATCTCCGGGACGCTCCAGTACATGTCGCCGGAGCAGTTGCAGGGCAAGAAGGCGGATGCGCGCAGCGACATCTTCAGCTTCGGATGCGTGCTGTACGAGATGCTGAGCGGCGCGCGGACGTTCGGCGGGACCAACGCGGCCAGCGTGATCGCGGCGATTCTTGAACGCGAACCGGAGCCGCTGAAGACAACACCTCCGCTGGATCGGATCATCCGGACTTGTCTGGCGAAGGACCCGGATAAGCGCTTCCAGAATGCGCTCGATTTGAAGACGGCGCTGATGTGGGCGATGGAGAGCACGGCCGTCGGTTCTCCAAGCAAAGTTCGGATGCCGTGGATTGCGACGCCGGCGATGGGACTGATCGCGGTTGCTGCCCTGCTCTACGCCTTCCGTGCGGCAAGCACAATCGGCCCCGAAACCCGCGTGGATATCGTGACTCCGGCAACCACCGCTCCGGCGTCTTTCGCACTGTCACCGGACGGGCGGCGAATCGCTTACGTGGCCGCGAGCGATGGCGATTCGCGGCTGTGGGTGCGTCCGCTGGACTCGACCTCGGCGCAACCCCTTCCGGGTACGGAAGGCGCGTCCAGCCCCTTTTGGTCTCCCGACAGCCGCTCTCTCGGTTTCTTCGCGGATCGGACCTTGAAACGAATCGATCTGGGAGGTGGACAACCGCAGTTCCTGGCACCGGCCCCGAGCCCAAGGACACAAGGCACGTGGAACGCGGAAGGTGTGATCCTGTTCAATCCGGGCGGCTCTCTGTTGTATCGCATACCCGCCACAGGCGGCCCGGCAATCACTGCGACAAAGCTCGGCAAGGGGCAAACCGACGTCGGTGCGCCACGCTTTCTCCCCGGCGGGCGGCAGTTCCTGTTCCTCGTGAATGGCCCTGAGCCGGCCATTTGGCTGGGTTCGCTGGATGGCACAGAGCCACGCCGAATCACCGCAATCGCATCGGGGACCGATTCGGCAGCTGAATATCTGGCGCCGGGATGGCTGGTCCGGGTGCGGCAAGGCGTTCTTGTCGCGCAGCGTTTCGATGTTGGCCGTGGACAACTCTCTGGCGATCCTGTGACGCTGGCGCAGGCGGTGAGCGTCGATCCAAACACTCTAGCCGGCTTCTGCTTATCCGGTTGACTCAGCAAGCCCCAATACATAGTGTGGATGGGTGCCGAGGCCGTCGTTTCCCAAAACACTGCGGCAGTTTCAAAGCGACTTCGCCACCGAGGAAGCCTGCC
>JBEKTF010000196.1:0-10391 GCA_049516355.1 Bryobacteraceae bacterium
TCCTTTCCCTGATTGCGAACGTCCGCGAAAGGGCCATGTCAAACTGGAAAATTCCAGGCCCTTTCAGAGAGTTGAGACTGACCGTGCCCAGCGTGCCGATGGCCGGGTTAACGAAGGCCGCCGGGTTGCCCCAGGCTATGCAGGGAGCATTCGTGCACGCATTATGGTCTGTCACGTAAGGGCTCACACCGGCCACTAAATTCGGCCTCTGGAGAGTCGTTTCGCCGTTGAGAGCGACATCGGTGCCGGTGGTCACGTTATAGAATTGGGCGGATTTTATGTTCATGATGGGCGCGAACTGCCAATCGCTTGCAATTCGCGTCAACATCCGGTTTGAAAATTTCGGCGTCTGATAGACGACGGAAAGGTTGTAAACTTGCCGCTGATCGCTCGGGAAACAGTTACCACGGTCATTGCGGATGTTACCCGGCGTTACTGCGGAAGCTCCATTATTGCCCGGATTTCCGTTCCAAAGGTCGCTGATGCAGTGGGACCAGGTGTAATTGGAAAGAACGTTCAGACCTTTACTGAAGCGCTTTTGCAGTTGGAGGTACAAAGCGTTGTAGGATCCCGTCCCTCCATCGTCGATGACGGAAACTTCCCCGTAATACTGGCCCTGCGACGGATTCGCCAGATAGAGCAGGCGCCGCTGGTTGTTGGTGGCGGTCGTGCCGCAGTTCGCGAAGGCTGTTCCGTTAATCGTGCAGGGCCCCGTTCCCAGAAATGCCGCCGGGTTGATCTGGTTTTCGACGATCAGATGCGAAATGGTGTTTCCCACATAGTTCGCCGTGACCAGCCAGTCCGCCCCGATCTGTCTCTGAATGCCAAAGTTAAATTGATTCACCCAGGTTGGCTTCCAGTTGAAAGGAGCGGTGACGTATGAGGCAAAGGTTGGAAAGACCGAGTTAGGGGTAAGGACAAAAGGCAGCGGATTTCCGCCCGGAGTTGTTGCCCAGGGATTGGCCATGGGCACGTTGGGAATGCTAAGGGCCGTACCGTATGGCGCATCCTGCGCCATCGCGCTCATGGAGTACAGGGCGCCCCGGTCGGTGAACATGCCGACCGATGCCCGGATGGTTGTCTTACCATCGCCGAAGGGGTCGTATGCGAGGCCCAGACGGGGCAGAAAAACACCGTAGCGGTTGTTGGCGATACTGTTACCTCCCGGCGTCCATTGAGGGTCGCCTGGGAAAAACAGTCCGGCTGGTGCATTTGGATACAAAGTGCTGTGCACGTTTTGAAGGAACAGCGATTCATCGAAGTGGTCGAAATAACCGTGCTTGTTGGTGAAGGCGAAAAACGGCTCCCACCTCAAGCCGTAATTCACGGTCAATCGCGACGTGGCTTTCCACGAATCCTGTGCATACATTCCGATGTAGTTCTGGCGGTCGTACAGAACATTCTGAACGTTGCCTTGCGCCCATGTCGTGGCATCGCCGAGCATGAAGTCGGCCATACCGAGGCCGGTGGCCGTGCCATTGAAGGTCATCGTGCCGCCGGCGTTGGTTCCGGACGAATAATTCAAAATCACATGATTGTAAGTGGCGCCGAACGCGAGTTGGTGGGATCCCCTGACCCAACTGTAATCTTCGTTGATATTAAAATTCGGCCCGCCGTGATCCGCCGTGACAGCCGCCGATTGTTCGAATTGGAAGCCGTTGCCGCCGGAAATCGTAAACCGGGGGTTGGGAGTGGGTTGATAGGGAGCGGCAACTCCGAACTGTTCCCAACTGTAGCCCGGATCGTCCGGTATTTTGATGGCGGTCGAACGATTCAATCCGACCCGGAAGGAGTTTACCATGTTGCTGCCGATCACATAGGTGTCGCCAATCGCCACCGAGTAGACACGGAAGTTCATATGGTAGGCATAAGAGGTAAGCGCATTTTTCCCGTCGTAAGTCGATGGCGTGTCGAGGTTCGTGGCAAAGGGACGTATATACACCGACTCCTTGTCGTTGATTTGCCAGTCCATCTTGGCGACTCCCATATTCTCGGTCTGGCCGCCGGGAAGCCCGTAGGTCACTTTCCCGCACTGATTGGCGCTTGCGCTCGGCAGGATCGCCGCGATTTTCTGCGCCGGGGCACTGAACATCGAAGGTGAGATCTGATTGTTTGTAAAGCCGGCCGCCGCGCTCAGGTTGAACTGTTTGCCGCTATTGCAAGCAGGGCTGGCGAAAGCGGTAAAATCTCCGGAGAGTATAGCCGCGTCGGGTATGTATGCGACGTTGGATGACGGCGTAGTGTGGAGAATCGTACTTTGATATCCAACAAAGAAAAATAACTTGTCCTTCCTGACAGGCCCGCCGACGGTGCCTCCGAATTGATTCCGCTTCAAGGTGTCGCGCACGGGCGCAAAGAAATCCCGCGAATTCAAATCGCTGTTCCGCAGGAACTCGAATGCGTTTCCGTGAAGCGCGTTCGTCCCGGACTTGGTGGCAACGTTCACGTTCGCCGAAGCGTGTTGCCCATACTGCGCCGCCAAGGCGCTCGATTCCACCTTGAACTCCTGAAGCGCGTCGGGAAAGGGTAACGGCAGGTTCAGACTGTTGTACGCATCGTTGTGAGTTTCACCGTCCCAGTTATAAGTCGTCCAGTTCGCAATGCCTCCGGCCACCGAGATCATTACCGTGGGGTAATTGCGGTTGGAATTGAGCGTTCCGCCATTGGTTCCCCCGATCGTCGCCATTCCGGCCAAAAAGACAAGTTCCGTAACGTTGCGGCCATTGATGGGCATTTCTACAACCCGCTGATTGTCGACCACGGTTCCGACACCTGAAGTGTGCGTTTCAACCAGACTGGCGTCGGCATTGATCGTCACCTGTTCGGCAACCGACCCGACCTTCAGGACGGGATCGATGCTCGGGCTGCTGTCCACCTGGAGCAGAATTCCGGATTGCACGTATTTGCTGAACCCGGGTTTGCCTACTTCCAGCATGTAGGGCCCGATCGGCAGTTCTGCAAATGCGTAGGTACCCGCCTGGCTCGAAGTGGTGGTTCGGCTCAGACCGGTGGCAGTTTGAGTCACCTGGATGGCGGCGTCGGCGACAGGCAAGCCGGAAGTATCCTTCACCGTTCCACTGATTCGGGCAGTTGTGCCCTGGCCCCAGGCAATTGTTCCCGCGAACAAAAACGCGCAGGCGATGCAGGTAATCGTCTTCATGGACTCTTAAACCTCCAGTCTCTTTTACTTATTCAGGAAACCGGTACCACTATGAAAACCTGGCGGCCTGCGAACCCCGCTGATGCGGGGTCGGCGAATTAATTTCCGTCAGGGCCCGATGACTTCAGAAACAACTTGCGCCCGTCGGGAAATGTAAGATCCCTGCCATTGGCTCTATGCGCGCCGCTCTTGGCTAAATAGCCATCCACAACGATCTCCGTTCCAATAGGCAGTGAGTCTTTATTGAAGCCCAATCGGAACAGGGCGTTCGGGGCACCGGCTTCGATTTCCCAGGTTACGACACCACCATTTGCATCTTTTACGTCGATCGTAATCCAGCTGTGGGGATTAATCCACTCTACCTTCTTGACCGTCCCCTGGAGCTTGATCGGTTTGTTCTGGTCGAATTCCGCGGCAAAGGAATGATGCGCCCACGCCGGGACCGCGGCCAGAGTCAGCAGCGTGCCAAAAACTGCAACGGATATATTGAATCGCATGAGTTCTTACTCCTTGACTTTCCTGATTAACCCTACTGCTTGCCTGCTTGGGCCTGCTTCAGCAACTCGCGAGTCCCGGTGATGGTATCTTCCATCATTCTGTAGTTGCCTTCGTGACAGGCGTATTCAAAAAGATCTTCCGGACCCTTGTAAGACGGATCGTCGGCCCGCCATGGAATAACAAATGTAAAAGGCCTGGTCCACACCTCGGGATCGGTCACCGTGGCCACATAACTGACAGTGTTCGGATCGACGCGCGTGAAGCGCTCCGTAAGGTGCATGTTGCCCTGCGGGATTCCGCCGAAATCGTCCGACCTCTGTTTATCCGTGAAATTAGTCGTATCGACGACCAGCGTATTGCCTTCCCAGTGCCCGCGCGAGTCGCCATTCCATTGGCGAATGCTCGAATCGAGATGGGGGCTTCCGTCGGTAGGGATCACGCGGACATCATGCATGCTCTCGTAGAAGATCGTGGCATAGCCTGGCGACTGAAGGATCTCAACCCCCTGGTTATATTCGTGAGTAATCCGCGGAAAAGGCCGCGAGATGCACTGGTTATAGTTGGTATGGTCTAACCAGGTTCTGGTAAGTTCAGTTTTCCCCATCCGCTTCGCGGCCACCATGGCGAGGTATTCCGCGCGCAATTTTTGTCCGTGCTCGGTCAGCGGAGGCAGGCGCCCATTCTCGGGATCTACAATCAGCGATGTGCGTCCCGTCGGTCTTCCCTGATCGCCGACGAACCATAACGCGTTATAGCTGAAATGTTCGTTGGTTTCGATATTCTCCTTCGCCTTCTCCTTCAGCTTCTGTTCCTGTTCTTTCTGCTCGGCTTCGGTGTAATGATCCTTTTCGCCGAGCGCGACGGGGCGCTGGAATGGCGTCTGCGTCGCGAATGTGTAGACCCCCTGCAGATCCGGTTCGCCCCACGCAGTGCGTGGCGGAGTGTATGCCTTTGGAGCCGCAGTCTTTTTGGCTGTCTTATCCGATGTGGCTGCCGCCTGCTGGCCGGCAAGCGTCAGAGGCCCCAGCGACACAGCGATAGCCACGACCGCGAGTGCACCTGTTCGAAAGGAAAAGCGATGGCTCAATTGAAACCTCCTGTCAATCTGCTTGTTAACGATGATAGCGTTATTTGCTCTCAACGAGACTTCCATATACAAACTCCTCGGCGAACTCCACGCACTTGAATTCCAACAGTTGGGCGTGGTCCTCGATCCTGCGATAGAGAGGCATACGTATCTTCCAGGGACGTGTAAATACCTTCGGGTCCTCTATCGTGGCCTCATACATGATGTGATAAGGGCTGATTGGTGTATAACGCTCGACCACATGTAAATCACCGCTATGAAAATTTCCAGCCCGGTCTAGCCACGTCTTGTCGTTCTGGCCCGTCACATCGATGACCAGCGTATCCCCTTCCCAGTGGCCGATCGACCAGCCCATCCATGAATCGGACGGGGCTGTCGGCTTGCGATCCATGTAGACTATGCGGGTCGCGCTGGCGAACTGATACGAAATCAGGACCTGCTTCGAAGTCTGAATGATTCGAAACGGGTAGGGCAGGTAAGTAGCGCGCGGCACCCCGGGCAGATAGCACTTGGCTTCCGGATCGCCGTCGGTTTCGTTGCTCTCCCGGTTCGTCGGGCGGGTCAGGCGCTTTGCAAAATTTTCTTTCCTCTTCGCCTCCGCCCCCGGCTGATAGGGGATTTTTCCGCCCTCCACTACACTGAGTCCGGGAGGTTCGGCATCAATCGCACCGAGGAGTTTTGGGAAAGGCGACGGCCCTGCCGCATGCCCTTCCAGGTCCCAATCGGCCGAATTCAGGGCCTCCCATATTCCATTCAAATCGGGGGTTTGCGTTCCCGCCAGACGCGGTGCGTGATACGCCGGAAGCTGTTGAGCGGCGGCTGGCAGAACCAGGATCATGATCGCTGCCGCGACCACAATCACGGAAATCAAACTTTTAGACCACCCTTGCATGCGCTTCGTTGACCTTTCCGTCTGCCCTCGGGAAGCCCGATCCGGTAATCCAGACACAAAGCGCTGGGGTCTGATGGCTCCAGTTATCGAGCGGGCACTTTAGCGCTCTGGAATTTATCAGGATTGCCTCCCGGTGTCAACCGTCCCCTAATTGATTCAACCATTTAAGGCGGAAAGTTCAGACACAGGGCGTTAGTCGGGCCGCCCGCGAAATTTCCCGGCCCGCCGCGCAAACCAGGTCGATTACGCGATCCATTTCTTTCCAGATCGGATAGTTCGATTCGCCCATCGCCGAAACCCCGGCGCGAACGGTTCCGTCCGGATGGACGATAGGCGCGCCCACGCTGCGCACACCGTCGGCGATCTCCTCGTCGTTGATTGCATACCCTTGCTTTCGCACGGTCTCCAGTTCCGCCAGCCATCGCGTTTTCGACGTAATCGTCTTCCTGGCGGATCGCGGTAAGCCGTAACTCTCGACCATTTCCAGAACCCGCGCGCCCGGAAGATGGGCCAGAAGCACTTTACCTATAGCCGACCCGTTAACCGGGAGCGCGGTCCCGATCGCAACTTCGGGCCGTATGAAAGCGGGGCTCTCCACGCGATCCACCAGAACGACATTGTTCCCTTCGAGAACACAGATGTTCGCCGTGAGCCCCGTTTCGGCCACCAGTTTATGCAGGGCGGGCTCGGCGATCCTGCGGTATCCGATCTCGCGCAACGCGCCTTCGGCAAGCGTGACGAGCTTCAATCCGAGTTGATAACGGCGGGTTTCGGGATTGCGGGTCACGTAACCAGCTCGCTCCAGTTCTCCGAGAACGTAAGAGCAACTGCTCGTGGCGAGATCCAGTACGCGGCTGATCTCGGCGTTGGTCAGGCCTCCCTCGGCCCTTCCCACGACCTCGAGGAGCCGCATAGAGTGGTGTAGAGAATCAAACGTGCCCCTATGCTTCGCCGGCGCCGCCGCGGAACCTGCCATAGTCGCCTTTCGGTTAGATTACCAGAATCCATGCTCAGCCTGCTGAGCAATTGATTGCCAACCAGTTACACTGGGATTATGTTTGAACCGATTGGTTGAAGATGACAAAAAACTCGTTTTATACCGTCATTGCGCTCGCGACCGTGGCATGGACTGCCACGACGTTGGCCGCGCAGGCGCCCGTGGCCAAAGCCGCGCCAGTGGCTGAGAGCACAAGCATCCCGCGCACCGCCGACGGGAAACCCGATTTCTCTGGCTTCTACGACATTCCCTACACTCCGAACATGGCGCGAGGCAAGGAAGCGGACGTGCCTTATACCGAACGCGGCAGGCAGGCTTATCTGAATCACGATTCGAAGGACGATCCCACTGCCAACTGCTGGTTCCCCGGCGTGCCGCGAATCATGCAATCGCCCTACCCTGCGCAGATCGTTCAGTCCCGCGGCTACCTGATCATTCTCTTCGAATACATGACCATGTTCCGGTCAATCCCGCTCGACGGGCGGCCGCATGCGACAAACGGGGAACCGACTTTTATGGGCGATTCGGTCGGCCACTGGGAGGGCGACACTATTGTTGTCGATACCGTCAATCTCAAAGACGCTCCCTGGACCTGGCTCGATACGGCAGGACATCAGCACAGCGACGCCCTCCACGTGATTGAACGTTTCCGGCGCCTGCCCGACAAGATTGATTACGAGTTCACCGTGGACGATCCAAAGATGTATTCCAAGCCGTGGACCCACTCCCGGCCTTTAACTCCGCTAAAGCCGACTCCCGGACTTCCCGACCTGCTCGAATACAACTGCGACGAGAATAACCGGGACGTGAAGCATCTGATGAGCACTAAGCCGGCGCTGAATGGCAGAAGCCCGCTTGAGCCGCAATAGAAAGGCAGGTTCTTAATATGCAGGCTTCACGCGGATCGATCCTCGCCGGCGTCGCTTTAAGTGCGCTGGCTTCGGCACTGCCGACGCAGGCTCAGTCCAAAGTGCCCGATCTGAATGGCGTCTGGCAAGCGCCCTATACGAACAATCTCGCGACGGCGCTGGGGCACGAGCTGCCGATGACTGCGGCCGGTCTGGCCGGGTTCAAAACGAACAAAGATTCAAACGAAGCATTCGACCCTTCGGCATCCTGTCTGCCTTTCGGCCCGGCGCGTGGAATTCAGGCCCCGCTGCCGTTTCAGATCGTGCAGACGCCGGACCTGATCATCATTCTCTTTGAATACCAGCGGACGTTCCGCCTGATCTACATGGATGGACGCGAGCATCCAAAAAACCTGGATCCCGAGTGGTTCGGATTCTCAACCGGCAAGTGGGAAGACGATACCCTGGTGGTAAACACCAGCTGGATGAACGATCGGACGTGGCTGGATACCGCAGGGCACATTCACAGCGACAAGCTTAAGCTGACCGAGCGGTTCCGGAAAGTTTCACCGGACACAGTGAAATGGACTGTTACTTTTGACGATCCCGTCAACTACACCGAGCCGTTCACGATGGTGCGCGATCTCAAGAAGCAGGACACCATGATCATGAGTTATTCCTGCGAAGAGAACGAGAAAGATCGCCGGGAGCACCACCTGCCGGAAAAATAGGCATCGAAATGCTATTTGGTGGGTTTGGTGCTGACCAGATGCCCGACATCGATATTGTGGTCGGTGCAGAAATATTCAAGAAGCTCCGGAAGACCTTTGGTCGCTTTCTGTGGCTTGAGCGTTCCTTTGTGTATCCATGGTTTAGCATACATTTTGGGATCGATGACAGTGACCTCATAGTCCATGGATTCCGGCCCGGTGCGTGTGATTCGTTCGACTACGCGCATATCGGCGCTGTGCTGGTGGCCTGCGGTATCCAGCCACGTCCGGTCGTTTAACCCGACGGTATCGATAACGAGCGTATCGCCCTCCCACTTGCCGATCGAGTCTCCGAAAAACGTATCCTCCACGTCGGGGTAGTGTTGCGTCCGGTTCAGATCGATCAGGCGCCAGATGCGCATGTACTCATAGAGAAATGCCACGTGGTTCTTGTCCTGCATGACCATCATGGGAAATGGCGAGTGCAACATTCGGGGCATGCCTGGAGGCTGACACAGCCCTGTGGGATCGTCTTTCGCATCGTGATCCTTATAGGCTTGCCGGCCCGGATCCGTATAGGGAACTTCCGATTCTTTTCCCATTGCCAGATTCCCGCCATACCGCAGCGCTGCCATGCTCCAGAATCCGGAAAGATCGGGTTGGCCGTCCGGAGTGCGAGGAACGGCTCCGGAGTTTGCGGCGGGAGACGGCGCTTTAGCGGGTGGGGTCTGGGCAGCCGCCGGAATGTAAGCGTAAAGAACTGCCGCGGTTGCGATAACCGCGAACCCATGGATTGAAATCGTCATCCTGTTTACGGCTCCTTGTAACACCGTCAGTCAGTTCCTGTCGTCGCCGCGCCCGCCGCCCTCTTCCGCCTGGGACCCCGCAAACACCTTGCGTCCATCGGCCAGGACAACGGACCGGCCGTTACCCAGGTTGGAACCGTCTTTCGACCGGTACGCCTGCACCGTCACCACATCGCCCGGCTTCAGAGAATCTTTTCTCCAGCCTTGCCGCATCAATGTGCTCAGATTCCCCAACTCGAAAGCCCAGTTGGCCACCTTGCCGGAACTCTCGTCTTTGACGTCCACATAAATGTAAGCGTGAGGATTCATCCATTCAACCTTCGTAACGGTGCCCTTCACTTCGAATTGCTTACTCCGATCGTATTCCGCGGCAAAAGAATGATGGCCGAATACCGGTGCGCTTACCAATAAACCGACACCCAGCAGGGCGGCGGCAAGATTTGTTTTCGTCATAAGAACTCCTGAAACCCGATTGCAGGGCAGGATTGTAAAAACCAGGCTGTCCGAGGTCAGCTTACGCAAGCGGGTATC
The DNA here is from genome assembly GCA_049516355.1 of Bryobacteraceae bacterium. Lineage (GTDB taxonomy): Bacteria > Acidobacteriota > Terriglobia > Bryobacterales > Bryobacteraceae > BOG-234. The sequence goes on from JBEKTF010000196.1 coordinate 9,530, forward strand.
GGGTGTCAACAGCGCTTACACGATTAGCGCTGAATCAAGGCCGGCGCATAGCCATTCTTAGTCATCCCAGGTTGAATTATGAAATAGATGCTCAGCCAGCTGAGCAATCTGTTGCCAACCAGATCGACGGGGAATATGTTTGAACCGTTTGCTTCGAAATGATGAGAAATACGTCTCATTTCCAAAGGGAGATTTCGCCAAATGAAGAACAGTTCTAGCTTCGCCCTTCTGTTTCTGTTGTCGTTTGTCGCTTGTGCCGCCGCGCTCGCGCAAAGCTCAACGTCCCAGATCAACGGCGCGGTTCACGATCCTTCGGGCCTCGCAGTCCCCGGGGCGCAGGTCACAGCAACCCAGACCGCGACCGGCGCCATCCGCACCGCCACCACCGGCGCCGATGGTCAGTACGTGCTTCCCAATTTGCCCATCGGCCCGTATCAGCTCGAGATCAGCAAGGAGGGTTTCAACAAGTATGTGCAAACCGGTATCGTCCTGCAGGTGGATACCAATCCGACTGTGGACGCGGTCCTGAAAGTCGGGTCTGTAGCAGAGCAGGTAAGCGTACAGGCAGATGCTGCCCTGGTCGAAACACAGAGTACCGGAGTCGGCACGGTGATCGATCAGCAGCGCGTCGTGGATCTTCCGCTCAACGGCCGCGAAGCCACCCAGTTGATCTATCTCTCGGGAATGGCCACCACCGGCAACGGCACGAACCTGAACACGATCAGGAATTACCCCACTCAGCTTATTTCCGTCGCCGGAGGCCAGGGAAATGGAATCACGTATCTTCTTGACGGCGGAATGCATAACGACGTAATGAATAGCCTGAACCTGCCCTTACCGTTCCCCGATGCGCTGCAGGAGT
>JBEKTF010000197.1:0-10378 GCA_049516355.1 Bryobacteraceae bacterium
GTAAATCACGTCTCAATGGATGAAGCTATTTCGGGACGCGTCAGCTCTATATCCGGCAATGCTGCGTCGACCATCCCGCAGGGGGTGAATCCGTGAGGAACCTTTGGTCCGCTCCGATTGTTTTCGTACTCTGCTGCATTGTGCCGGCGGGGGCGCAGGAAACCGGCATCGAGCCGGTTCGCCCTTCGGCGCCGATCCTGTGGCGGCCTTACCTCCCGGTCAGGGTTCCACCGGCCCGTCTCGTCAATTCCGACCGGCTGAAGATCCTGATCCAGGCAGGCAAGCTCTATCTCACCGCGCACGACGCCATCGCGCTTGCGCTCGAAAACAATATCGACATAGAAATTGCGCGTTACACTCCGAGCCTGATGGCCTGGAATCTGGAGCGCTCCCAGGCGGGCGGAGCTTTGCCCGGCGTTCCGAGCGGCGCATCCCAATCGGCGTCCGTGGCCAACGGTCAGGGCGTGCTCGGCAGCCAGCAGGCGGCCGGCGTAAGCCTACCGGGATCGCGCGGCGGTTCCACGGGCACGACCAACGCTACGGTTTCCCAGGTAGGCCCCGTGACGCCCGTGTTCGATCCGTCCATTCAGGAAAGCGATGCCTTTAGTCACCGCAGTAATCCGCAGGCGAATACTATCCTGAGTCAAACCCGGAATCTGGTACAGGGTGCGCGCACATATTCGGGGACTTATCAGGAGGGCTTTCTTACCGGCGGCTCAGTCACAGTGAACTACAGCGACCACTATCTCAACGAAAACGCGCCTCTCGACGTGTTGAATCCTTCGGTTGCACCCGCTCTTTCGTTCAGCGTGCAGCAGAATCTTCTGCAAGGACTGGGAACCGCGCTCAATTCCCGAAACATCAGGGTAGCGAAGATCAATCTGCAGCTGTCGGATCTGAACTTCAAGACACAAGTTTCCGGCACGGTGGTGAACGTCCTCAATACCTACTATTCGCTGGTTGCCGGGTACGACGATCTCAAGGCCAAACAGGACGCCCTCGACACGGCGCGGAAGTTCCTCGATGAAAGCAAGAGACGCCTCGAACTGGGCGCACTCTCGCAGCTTGACGTCACAACCGCGGAAAATCAGGTTGCCGTCAGCCGGCTGGCGCTTATCAATTCGCAGGCTGCCTTACAGCAGCAACAACTGCAGCTCAAGAATCTGATCAGCCGGACCGGACCCGGTGAGTCTCTCATTGCGAACGTCGAGATCGTTCCCGTGGATCGTCTGGTGATTCCGGCCAGTGACGATATTCCCCCCGTCAAAGACCTGGTGCAAAAAGCGCTTGTCAATCGCAGCGATCTCCTTCTCGAAAAGGGCAATCTGAAGGCCACGGAGATTTCAAACCTCGGAACGATCAACGGGCTTTTGCCGTCGGCAGGCGTTCTCGCGACCCGAAGCACCGCGGGCCTGGCCGGCACCCAGCGGACCGTAGCTATTCCTGGTTTCCCGCCCTTCACCGCCGACCCCTACTTTCGCGGCGGCACCGGCACGGCGCTGGGGCAGGTTTTCCGGCAGAACTTCCCCACCGAGAGCATCGGGGCGTTCGCCGTGGCACAGGTCTATGACCGCGTGGCCCAGGCTGATTACGGCATCGACCAGCTTTCCCTTCGCCAGCAGCAATTGCTGACGGCCAAAGATATGAATCAGGCCCAGGTGGACGTCACCAATTCCGTGGTGGCGCTGCGCCAGGCGAGGGCGCGGTATGAGGCCGCCGTGCAGAGCCGTATTCTCCAGCAGCAGCTTCTCGACGCGGAAGAAAAGAAGTTCAATCTGGGAGCATCCACACCCTACGACGTGGTCGTGGAGCAGCGCGATCTGGCTGCCGCGCAGGCCTCGGAGCTTGCCGCGCTGACCACCTGGCAGAGCGCGCGAATCAGTCTCGATCAGACGACCGGGGCGACTCTCGAGGCAAACCATATTTCGCTTGCCGAAGCGGAAGCGGGAAAGATAGCGGAGCCGTCATCGCTACCTCCCGCTGCGAAGTGATATTTTTGTGCGAGTTCGTTGCCGGATTAGAATCGCCGTGCCGTTTTCGACACCGAAAGGAATTCCAGCACGGCTGAGAATTGATTTTAAAGGGCTTCTCATTTGGCAAATCGTTTGCTTTTAACTGAACCGTGAATCGCACAAACGGCTCAAGAACGAGAAAATCCCTTCCATAGAAGAAGTTCTGCTGTAAATTACCTCTGGCTAACCACGATATCCCTCCAAAACCCCCTTCGTCGCCTTGAGCCTGCATTCTCGCGATCTCCAATCCGAAGTGAAAATCGAAGAGAGCAAGTTAAGATAGAAGACGGAGGAATGGCCGAGTGGTTGAAGGCGGCGGTCTTGAAAACCGTTAGAGTCGAAAGGCTCTCGGGGGTTCGAATCCCTCTTCCTCCGCCAGATCGATCAAACGTTCAGAAGAGCGCGATCGATCCTTGCGCGTTCAATATTCAGCCCAATCCTGACTCCCGTTCCTGGAATCAGGGTTCCTGAACGTTCAGGCCCGGCTGACGTACCCGCCGCCGGGATGCTTGACAGAATCGCTCCGTATCAGAAAACAAACTTGGCCGCAAGCTGAATAATACGCGGGTCGCCGCCGTTGGTCAGTCCGTTGTTTCCGCTGATGTCGGTTGTCACCTGACCAAAAAGAGGGGAATTCAGCGCGCCGATTGTTGTGGCGGCGCCGGCCGCGCCGCTACCCGCGGCCCCATTCAGCATATTCGGAAGATTGAAGGCCTCGGCCCGGATCTGGAGCGCCATCTTTTCCCGTACACGAAAGATTCGCGACACGGCCATGTTGAGCTGTATGATGTCCGGGCCTTTGATGTTGTTGTAACCCATATTCCCGTAAGTCCCCAGCGCCGGAATCGCGAATGCGGCCGTATTCAGGAGTTGGATAGGACCTGGGGGAATGCTGCTGGCGTATACGCTGCCTGGAGAGACCAGATTTCCGGTCTGAGCGGTCACCGGCGCGTTGGTCAGCGCCCGATCGGTACCAGAGACGATCGTGAAGAACTGAGCGGAACGGTAGCTCAGCAGCGGCGCAACCTGCCAGTCGCTGCCAAGGATTCGAAGCCATTTGTTGGAAAACCGGGGCGTCGTGGCCACCATGTTCAAAATAACGCTATGGCGGACGTCGATGCCGATGCAATTACTCCGGTAACCTCTGCGGTCGCCGGGAATGGCCCCGGAAACGGCGGTTGAGCTGGTCTGCTGATCCTGTATATCGCTGATACAATGCGACCAGGTGTAGCTGGCTGTCGCGGCTATACCTTTGCTCAGCCGCTTCGTAGCGGAAAAAGACAGTCCGTCATAGGTCCCGGTACCGCCATCGTCCGTATAACTGATCGAGTTGAAGGCTCCGCCGGCTGCGGGATTTTCCAGCGTCAGAACGCGCCGCGCCGCATAATTGGCGGTCGTCGAGCATACGGAATAGGTGGTAGTCACGAGCGCACCCGTCGCACTGTTGGGAAGCGTGCAGGGACCCTGACCCAGATTTACCGCGTAGTTGATCAGATTCGACGTAACCAGGTGAATCTGACTGCTCCCGAGATAGTTCGCCGTCAGCAGCCAGTCGGTACCGACCTGCCTCTGAATACTCAGGTTCCATTGGTTCGTGTAGGGCGCATGATAGTTCTGCGTTGGCTCTGTGGTGAAACTACTCAGGGGATAGAAAGGCGCATTCGCTGAGGCATGGCCGATGGCGCCCGTAGCCAGGAGAGCGGGTATCGGGTTTCCACCTGCATAGGTTCCCCAAGGATTGCTGATACTCAGGATGTTCGTTGTTCCGCCACTCTCGGCGATCGTGTTGCCGAACGGGGCATATTGAGAAATGAAGTTGGAGTAGAACATATGGTTCCGATCTCCATACATCCCGTATGCGGCGCGCACTGTGCTCTTGCCATCTCCGAACGGGTCCCACACCACACCAAGCCGGGGGAAAAACTTATCCCATTGCGGGCAGTTGAGGCTCTTGCCGCAGCCATATTGGGAATCACCGGGAAATACCAGCCCCGGAGGCGCGTTCGTGAAAACCGTGCTATGCACGCCGGCCAAATACAGGCTGTTGTCGAAATGAGAAAACTGCCCGTACGCGCTCCAGGGAGCGGTATAGGGTTCCCAGCGCACGCCGTAGTTCAACGTCAGGCGCGGAGTAATCTTCCAGGAATCCTGCACGTAGAGCGACGAGTAATACTGCCGGTTATAGAACCCGTATGTGAGGCCCTGGCTGAATGTAGTCAAGTCCCCGAGGAGGAAGTCCGCCATGCCCAGCCCCGTATAGGTGCCATTGGCCGTCATCGAGCCGACGGCATTCAGGCCGGACTCATAGTTCATTCGTTGTTGATAAATGCTTCCGCCGAATCCAATCTGATGGGTTCCGTGCACCCAGTTGAAGTCATCCGCCAGCGAGGGATTCGGCCCATTGTGGGAGGCGCCCGGCACAGCGGCCCCGCCGCCGATAACGAATCCACCGCCGCCCGAAACGGTGAAGTTCACGACGTTCCCGCCGGCTCCAGTGAAGCCCTGTGCCCCGAATCCTCCGATGTTCGAGTAACTATCGGGGACCTTCACAACGTTCGTACGGCTGGCCGCAAGGCGCACCGAGTTGACCTTGTTGGGGCCGAACAGCCACGTATGGCCAAGGCCAAGCTGATAGTCGAGATCCTGAATGCCATAGGTATTGATCGAGAGCGGATTTCCCCCGTTGAAAGTGGACGGATCGCTCAGGTTTCCAGCAACGAAGCGCCCGAAGAAGGTCTGATTCTGATTGATTTGATAGTCGATTCTCGACACGTAGAGTTGCTCATGCTGGCCGTTTGCATACCCAAATGTGGTTTTGCCGCAGGGATCGTTCGTCGCGGGCAGTGTTTTGGCGAGATTGACCGCCACCGGATTCAGCAACGACTGCGGGATTACGTTGTTGATGAAACCCGCTGCGATATCAAATGAGTTATTGAGTGGTTTGGCCACATTGTTATTGCAGGCCGCGGAGGCGAACTGGGTGAAGTCTCCGCCGAGCATGGCCTGCGTGGGCACAAAGGCAGGCATATCGCTGGGCGCGGAAACCTGCGCCGTCTCCTGAAATCCGAAAAAGAAGAAGAGTTTGTCCTTGAAACGCGGCAAGACCGGCCCGCCAATGGTTCCGCCGTACTGGTTGCGATGCAGCGTGTCTCGCGTCGCGGCGAAAAAGTCGCGAGCGTTGAAATCGCCGTTGCGGACGAACTCGAACAGGTCGCCATGGTATGAATTCGTGCCGGACTTGGTTACCGCATTGACGGCCGCACCCGCGTGATAGCCATATTCCGCAGGCACCGCGCTGGTTTCCACCTTGAATTCCTGCAACGCATCGGGGAACGGCAACGGTAATGCCAGATTGCCATAGGGATCCTGATAAATCGTTCCGTCGAGCAGGAAGGAAGTACCGTTCGGCTGTCCACCCGCCACGGAAACAACGACGGTCGGGTAATTGCGAACCGTATTGACGTTGCCGTTGCCCGGGTAGGTTGCCATGCCCGCAAGAAATACCAGCTCCATCGGATTGCGGCCATTCAGAGGCATCTCCGTGATGCGCTGGTTGTCCACCACGTTTCCGATGCCGCTGGTATGGGTTTCGACCAGCGCGGCGTCTGCCTGAACGCTCACCTGCTCGGTCACCGCGCCCACTTTCAGCGAGGCGTCGACAACGCTGCTGCTGTCGACCTGGAGGACGATACCTGTCTGGACGTATTTGCTGAAGCCCTCTTTGGTGACTTCGACCGTCCAGGGGCCGATCGGCAACTCCTGCAAAATAAATGCACCGTCGGCGCCGCTCGTAACAGTGCGCGTTGCGCCCGTTGCGGTCTGCGTTGCTTTAACTTCGGCTCCGGCGACCACCAGTCCGCTTGCATCTTTTACCGAGCCGGTTATTTGAGCCGTGGAAGCCTGTCCCCATGCCGTAGCACAGGCGCCTAAAAGACACAGAACGATCTTCAAAATGGATTTTTGTGACATTTCTCTCCCCTTAGCACTCCCTTATGCCGTGAATCGACAACAGTCCGGGCAAATATATCAACTGAGGCCACAGCGATCAATGACCCGTTTGGGTCACTTCGTGAATACGACGCGGCCGATGACTACTGGCTCAGAGCTGGCTCAAGGCTTATTGGTCGCTGTGATCTTGCAGACGCACTGGACATCGGACACCAGGAGTAGGAATCGATAGGATCAGGTAGTTCGACAGTTGTAATCAAAGGCAGTCGCACATCTTCTCGCGTGAGGTACTGAGACAAATCGGTGGCGATAACCGTCTCACTGCCCTGCCTTCAACCTCGCCAGTAACTCCCTGACCGGCTCCGCATCCGGCCGCGCGCTGAGCGCAGCTTCCAGATGAGCAATCGCCTCCGCCCGCCGGCCCAGCCGCACCAATGCCTCGGCCAGGTCATACTGCACTTCGGCCGCCGCCGGATCGATCCGTAGCGCGGTCTCGTATTCCGCCAGCGCATCTGGCATTCGCCCAGGCGTCGCAGCCAGCAGCAGCCCCAGGTTGCCGTGCGCTTCAACGTAGTCCGGACGCAGACGTACAGCCTCGCGGTATTCGGCAATCGCCTCGGCCTGCCGCCCGGGCGCGTCGGAGAGCAGCGCCGCCAGGCGAAAATGAGTCTCCGCCAGGTTCGGATTCAACCGCAGCGCGGTCTGATATTCGGCCAACGCCTCCACGCCGCCGCCCGGCGTGCGGGAGAGCGTGCCCGCGAGATTCACGTGGGCCAGCGCATAATCGGGGCGTAGCCGGATCGCCTCCCGTTGCTCGCGGATCGCATCCTCCACCCGTCCCATCCGCTCGAGCGCATTGCCGAAATTGGAGTGGGCTTCCGGAAAATCGGGCCGGATTTTCAGCGCCTTCTCGAAGTGTGGGACCGACTCCGCCAGCTGGTCCGGATCGCGCGCCAGTGCCAGCGCGATGTTGTTCTCGGCTTCAGCCGAGTCCGGATCGAGCCGCAACGCTTCTTCGAACTGCGCCATCGCTTCGGCGCCGCGCCCCGGCAGGAGCATCAGAGCGCTGCCCAGATTCACGCGCACCACCGGCGTATCGGAGCCGGCGCGGATGGTGGCCTCATATTCCCTCACCGCGTCCGCCGCGCGGCCAGGGATGGCCGCGAGCGCAACGCCGAGATTATAGTGCGCGAGGGCAAAATTCGGGTCGATGCTCAGCGCCTTTTCAAGATGCGCAAGGGCCTCCGCTTCGCGACCCGGAACATCCCGAAGCGTGTTGCCGAGGCTGGTCTCCGCTTCCACAATGTTCGGCTCGATGCGCAGTGCTGCTTCATATTCGGCGATGGCATCCGGCACGCGATCCGGCAGCTTCGCATACAGACCGCCCAGGTTGTTGTGCGCCATCCAGCACTCGGGGTTCCGCGCCAGCGTTTCGCGATAAAGGGTTTCCGCGTCGCGATATTGTCGGGTCTGCTGGAACGTGAGAGCTGCGAGCACGAGCGGCACGCCCACAAGGGGCAAAACGGAGAGAACCGATTTCGTCGCGCGCCGTGTGACGCTCGCCAGAAGAGCGCATAGCGGAACGATCAGGCCGAGGCTCGCAAGGTACTGAAAATGATCCGCCACAAACGAGTAACGGAACGGATAGACGTTCAGGAATCCGAGTGCCGGGAACAGCATTCCGGCAAAGAGCAGTAACGCAGTCAGGGGCCCGCGGTTTCGGCGCGCGAACCACACCAACCCCGCCGCTACCAGGAGCGCCCCCGCCGGAAACAGCCACTGCCACCAAACCCCGGTGTCGATCTTCCAATGCGGGTAGATGAATGACAGGTTCTCCGGCCACAACAGCTTCGCGGCGTAAAACCACATTGCACGGCCCGCGATCAGGAAGCGGTCGGCGAACGAAAGGTCGAACACTGCGCCGTGTGCCCCGATGTATTCGCGTTCCACGTACGCGGTAAGAGCGCCGGCAGCCGCACTGATCGCGAACCAGGGAGCGAGCGGCATCGCGTCTTCTTTCCAGCGCGTCATTTTCCAACCTGGCGCCCCACGCCGCCACCACAGGATGACGAGCAGCGCCCCAGGCAGGGTCGCCGTCACCGTCTTCGCCGCCAGCGCCGCGATAAACAACCCCAGCGCCACCAGATAGTCCAGCCAGCGCCGCGATTCATCGAATTTGAGGTATACCAGTGCGGCCCCCAGACACAACACGCCCGAGAGCGTGCTCTTCTGTTCCGAGATCCATGCCACGCCTTCCACGCACACCGGATGCAGCGCGAAGACGTACCCCGCAAGCCACGCGCCGGGGAGGGCCAGGCGCCGTGCAATCAACACTACCAGGCAGGCCGATGCCCCGTGGAGCAGGATGTTCACGAGGTGGTAACCTGCCGTCGCATCGCCCCACAGACGATGCTCAAACCAGAAAGCGCTGTGCAGTAGCGGATAGTATTGCTGCGTCGCATTAAGGTCGAACCAGATGCGCCACAGACCGTGCAGCGATTGCAGCGCGGGCTTCGTGATGTGAGCGTCGTCGTCCCACAGCATTCCACCGGTGATGGCAGGGAGGTAAGCGAGGATCGTCACCGCGATTAGAGCGAGATATGGCAGGACTGCGGACAAGTTCACGCCGCGCCGGGCGGCGGGGATCGGCTTTGCGGCCGGGACAGCCGTCACAGTCGTCGGCGACCTCTTCCTCCGCTTCCCGGGCATCTCAAAGATGATAGACCCGGCCTGCGGCCCGCGGCAAGGTGATGTTGAGACATAAACGAAAGCACGACCACTAAAAGCACGGCCACGAAGAGTCCCATAAAACGTTATATACTTTGAAACCAGGAGGGATAGCGTTGCGGCTGGTATTCATACTGCTGGTTGCGGCCGGAGAGTTCTATCCCGCATTCGCGCTCGACCCGGCGAAATCTCTTACCCAATATTCCAGTGCGGTCTGGACCCAACAGCAAGGGCTTCCCCAGGACGCTATCCACGCGATCGCGCAAACCACCGACGGCTATCTCTGGCTCGGCACGGACGAAGGCCTTGCCCGTTTTGACGGGTACGACTTTGTCGTATTCAGAAAAGAAACGGGAGGCCTGCCATCAAATTCCATCACCAGTCTGGTGGCGGGGAAGGATGGCTCTTTATGGATTGGAACGCCTGAAGGCCTTAGTCACTATCGTAACCAGGTGTTTCGGACGTACACCCGGAGCGACGGCATGGTGGGGAACTCGGTCTTGTCCATGATGCTCGACCACGCTCAAAATCTCTGGGTTGTTTCAGCCGGAAGTGTCAGCCGATTCGATGGGACGAAGTTCGTTAGTTTCCTCCGCGAAAAGGATATCCCGATCACCACCGTCCGATCCATCGCCGAAGACAGGCACGAAAATATCTACGCGATCGGGTTCAGCGCGGTTGCGAGACTGGATAATGGCAAGTTCGTAACCGTTGTCGGTCCCTCCATTCTGGGAAAGGATTTCCCGCTGAGAGCGCAGGTGGACCGCGATGGAACGATCTGGATGTTGGGCACGCACGCCGTGATCGCGCGGCGTCCCGATGGTTCCGTCCGGAGATATGGCGCGGCGGATGGTTTGCCTGCGTCCTTTGGACTCGATGGAGCGGTGGCACTGGATCGCAACGGAGGCCTTTGGATTGGTACAGCGGGGGGACTCGCCAGGCTTGAGGGCCCGCGTTTCCAGACGCGAATGGGGAAAGAGCATGGCGCCGAACACGGCTCCGTGCGGTGCATATTCGAAGATCGGGAAGGCAATCTTTGGTTGGGCACGGACAACGGGCTGGTTCGCCTTCGCGATGACGTTTTCCGTGTCTATGGGGAGGACGAAGGGCTACCCAACGACGAACCGACCGCTGTTCGCGAAGACAAGGCGGGAAGAATATGGGCGGGCTTCCGCAGCGGCCTCGTCCTTTTTTCCGGAGGAAGGGTGCCTGCCGGGATGCCTGAAGGCGGCATCTTCGCAATCCGCGAAACGCGTCTGGGCGAGCTTCTGGTCGGCGGCCGGGATGGCCTTTCGACACTGACCGGCGGCCGGTTCCGGACCATCGCTACACACGATCCGCTGGGGCGAAAATCCGTCTATGACGTGCTCGAAGACTCGCGCGGGCGCATATGGATGGCTACGCCCAACGGAGTCGCTTTTCTGCAAGGCGACAGCATAGAATACCTGGTCTCCAACATCCCTCCCGCCGATTCCACGGTTTCAACTCTGACCGAGGCGCGCGACGGATCCATCTGGGCCGGAAGTCACGGCAGAGGTTTGTTGCACGTCGAGGGAAATGGAGTCCGCCGCTACACGACAGCGGATGGCTTGACGAGCAACAAGATTCAATTTCTTTTTGGAGACCGCGGCGGCTCAATCTGGATCGTCACTCTGGGCGGCTGACTGAATGAGATGCGCGATGGGAAATTC
>JBEKTF010000198.1:0-10332 GCA_049516355.1 Bryobacteraceae bacterium
GGCATGCAATCGCCGAATAGCCCAATATCGCGAACATATGCCACCAGGACAATGGCGCGAGGCCCGAAATCCCCACGCGTGTCAGGACCGTTCCCACAAGCGCATCCGCGGTGACAGCCACCACGAGCGTCCTACTGGGCATTGTCGACCAGAACCACCTTCGCTCTCTCGCGGATACGATGGAGAATACCGCGAGGTAGAGCAGAGTCAGGAAGCTGGATGTGTACAGCGCATTGTCGTTAGCCGCCAGGCCGAATCGGGACCACCCTATATAGAGGATGAAAAGAGCCTCCGCGACCATGGCCACGCCCAGGACGGCGGAAACCACAATGAAGCCCCCGATATTCCATGTTTCCGGCTTCCTCGATGGCCGAACGTGGTCCGTCGCCAGCGCAACCTTCGCAAAGTCGGTCATGAACGTGAGCAGCAGCATCGCGAAGGCTGAAACGACGAACTTGCCCGTGAAGACAAAGGCGATAGACACGAAAGCGGCCTTCAGGATCGTCCGGCTGATCTTGTTAACGATCCATGTCAGCACTCGCTGGTAGATCGTGCGCCCCTGCTCGACGAGCGTCAGGATGTTCGTCAGCCCTGGTTCGGTAAGAACGACGCTGGCCGCGCCCTTGGCGACATCGGTCGCATTGTTTACGGCAATTCCCACCTCGGCCTGCCGCAGGGCGGGCGCATCGTTCACGCCGTCGCCCGTCATGCCCGTCACATGTCCGGCGGCCTGCAGATGCTGCACCACGATGTACTTGTCTTCCGGGTAAACTTCGGCGAATCCATCGGCCCCAGCCAGGAGATCGACCGCTTCGTTGGCAGCCTTGGCATTAGTTGCCTTCAGGTCGGCCACACGCCGGATATTTGGCAAGCCGACTCCCTGAGCGATCTCGCGCGCAACCGGCAGTGCGTCACCCGTCAGCATTTTCACGGCGACGCCGAGGTCGCGGAGTTCGGCGATCAGTTGCTTTGCATCGGGCCTTGGCGGATCGTACAACGTTACCAGTCCCACCAATACAGGAACACCCGTCCCGGAACCACGCGCAACCGCCAGTGTTCGATATCCCTTCGCTGCTGATTCTCTGACACGGGCTTCCAGCGCGTCGATTTCCGGCGATTTTAGTCCGCAGGTCTCAGCTATGGTTCGCACCGCTCCCTTCATCACACGAAGGTTCTGCCCATTCTGTTTGACGACGGCTTCTGTCCGCCGCGTTTGCGCATCGAACGGCATAAATGAGATTGGCGTGACTGCGGGAAGCCCGTCGAAGATGTGACGTTCCCGCGCAGCAGTGAGGAATGCCCGGTCAATAGGATCCTGATTGGCCTCCTCTGAAGCGAGAGCGCCGGCGAACAACACATCGGAATCATTCGACTGACCCAGAGGGATCAAGCCGGTCACGGCCAGTTGGTTCATAGTAATCGTGCCGGTCTTGTCGACACAAAGCACGTCCATCGTCGCGGCATCTTCCGCCGCACTGAGACGCGTAACCAGCACGCCGCGCTTCGCTAATTCCGCTGATCCAACGGCCATGCTGACAGTGAACATAACCGGGAGTGCGACCGGCACCGCACTCATTAACAGGACGAGCAACAGCGACACCATCTCGATCAGCGGCGTACCTCGCATCAACGAAAGGACTGCGACAACGCTCAACAAACTGCCCACAATGACGAATAACCAGCGGACGACTTTCGCCACGACCGATTCGATGTGAAGTTTCGGGCGCGCCTTCTGCACGAGTTCCGTGGTGCGGCCAAAAAAGGTTTGCGCGCCGGTCAACATCACCACGCCGTTGCCTTCCCCCCGGCGAACGACCGATCCGGAGGAGAGAACATCTCCCCTCTCCTTACCCACATCTCTCGATTCGCCGGTAAGAGCCGACTGGTCGACGCTCAACTCTCCGGACAGAAGTTTTGTGTCCGCAGGGATAATGTCACCAGAACGCACGCGGATGATATCGCCAGGAACCAGTTCCCGAGCCGGTATGACCTGCCAGTTCGCATCGCGCCGCACACGCGCGCTCACCTGCAGCCGTTTCCGCAGCGTCTCCACAACTCCGGACGCCCGGCGCTCCTGGGCAAAACTCAAAACGGCGTTCACAATCAGCAACGCGCTCACCACCGCAAGATCTGAGAATTTACGAAGGACAGCCGACAGCACCATGATGAGTTCGAGCATCCACGCCGACAGACCCCAGAATTTCGACAGGAACCTGAGTGCCGGATGTTCTTTCTTCTCCGCCACTTCGTTGTAGCCATGTGCCAGGCGTCGCGCGTCCACCTCAGCCCGAGTGAGCCCGGTGTCGGTGTCAACTCGGAGTGCCGCGAGCGTCTCGGGGACTGTCGCCGATGCGATGTCGGGCGGCTGACCGAGTTCCGCCTTTGAGGCGGGGGCTTCCCGTTCGGGTTTCCCTGGGGCTGTTGCCATCGTCGCGATCCGGTGCGTTGGTCGAAAGTACCATTTTCATTGTGCGTCCCAATCGATTCAATTCGCCGAAGGCGCCGCGGAACTGGATAACAGGTATTCGCCAGAGCGGCGAAGCAAAACAGCGCGATGAACCACGGCCAGCGTATCCGCGGTCGGCTCCTGAAGACTATCGCTGTCGCGATAGAGGGTGATTTGATCCGGCGTGCTGGTTCGTTCCGGCAGGTCGGCCTTCTTCGCCTGGCGCTCGATACGCACGACGAACTGGTAGAGGCCGAAGCAGACGAGGAAGAGCAGCCCCGAAACTGTCTCCCCGAAGTCCGGGCATTCCTTGTCAAATACTTCGGCACAGATCAGGACCCGTACCTCGAGGAGCTACTTCACGCGGTCACTTCCAAAGATCGCCTCGGGCTCGTAACGGTCCACGGCGAACCGTGCCGGATTGTCGACATCGGAATGCGGATGTTGACGCTGCGCGAGTTTGTTCCGTGCGCAGGGGTTCCCGGAAACGTACATCATCGATCCGGAATACGATAAAAAGCCTCTCACCAGGACTGCACAGGTCGGCAGGTGCGGAAACAGCCTCTGCCCGTGGCTTGCGGCCGCCATCATCCGCGCGCAGTTCAGCGCGAAAGCGACGACCAATGATCATGACATCTGTCTCCATGCGCCATCTGAATGGAGGTTCCGTCCTTAACGTTGATAGTATTCATGTTTGTTGTTCTTCTGTCTCGCTGTCAGACTCGTTCCGGCATCGACGTCACTGCCAGCCCCCGCCCAGCGCCTTGTAAAGTTGCACCACCGTCAGGGATTCGTCGAGCCGGATCTGCGCCAGGGCCAATTCCGCCTGAAACAGATCGCGATCGGCGTCCAGGGCATCGAGCTGAGTATCCACGCCGCCCCGATAGCGGATGTAGGCCAGGCGCACCCGATCCTGCAGGGCTGAAACCAGAGCCTCCTGTTGCTCGCGGCTCTCCCGCACGCGCTGGTGCGCGATCAATCCGTTCGACACCTCCGCGAATGCGGTCTGAACCGTCTTTTCGTACTGCACAAGCGCGCGTTCACGCTCCGCCTCGGCCTGTCTCACGCTGGATTTAAGGCGTCCCGCGGTGAAGACGGGCTGCGCAAGCTGAGGCACGAGACTCCACATTGTGTTGGGTCCGCTGAGCAGCCTGGCGAGCTGGGTGCTCTGGCCCCCAAGCACCCCGCTCAGACTCAACTCGGGAAAGTAAGCCGCTTTCGCCACGCCGATCTGCGCATTGGCCGCTTTAAGATCCTGTTCGGCCTCCCTGATATCGGGGCGCCGCTCGAGTAACTCCGAAGGCAATCCCGGCGGAACCTCGGGAGGCAGATCCTGTGCGATAAACGCTCTCCCGCGCGCTACATTCCCGGGCGAACCTCCGAGTAGAAGCCGAATTTGATTTTCGGTCTGTTCGATCTGCTGCTGAATGCCCGGAATCGTCTGAGAGGCGGTATAGACGAGCTGCTCGGCTTGGCGAAGATCCAGCTGGGTCGACACTCCTCCTTTCTGTCTCGACTGCGTTAGTTCCAGCGACTCTTCCCGCGTGCGCAGGGTACGTTGCGAGATATCCAGCGTGTAATCCAGTTCTCGCAGCGTAAGATATGCTGTCGTGAGGTCACTGATCAGCGTCGTCACCACCGCTTTGCGGTATTCCTCCGCGCTCAGCAGACTCGCGCGGGCCGCTTCCGTCGCGCGCCGCCAGATATCAACTTCGTAAGACAGCAGTCCCAGGCTGACGTTTCCGAAATTGCGATTCTGCGAAGGCAGAAATTCGGGTGGCAGGGGCGTCGCGCCATCGCGCGAGAGGCGATTGATTTCGACATCTGTTCCGGCGCCAAAGTTGGGGAACTGATTCGATCGAACAATACCGACCCCGGCCCGGAATCACAGGGCGCCACGTCCGGCGTTCAATCGTTTGCAAGAGCCGGTAGGAGGCACCGAGGCTGGATCGGAAGGCGGCCACCAGCACATTCGTATCAACTACAACGTCGATCACTCTTGAATGCTCTCACGCATTCCGGTTCGAGAGAATCGGGACCGGTCACCGTTCGCCAGGTTAAGCCATCATCGCGACCGCGTCCTGAGGTCCCGCGAGGACGGATGTCGCGGCCCGTGTGGTAGCAACCTTCCCGGCCGGGGAAGTGGCGCCCGAAACGCATTGTACCGAAAATGTTTCAGTGATACACTCCTCTTCATGGCGCGTCGTCCTCGATTCCGCGTTATGACGCTTGCTGCCTTCCTCGCTGCATGTCTCATCTTCGAGCACGCCGCGCTACCCCAGGCTGTTCGCAAGAAGAAGCAGCCCCCTGCCAAGCCGACCCCGACGACGGTCGCCTGCGCCGATCCTGATGCACGGTCCGCGTGCCGGAGCTTCGAACAACTGGTGGATGCGAACGACGCGGCGCTGCTGGAGTCGATTAAGCCCACGTCCTATGTTTGCTTTCGTCCAAAGGAAGACGTTTTCATGGTGATTCACTACCGGGCACCCCGTCCGCCCTGGACCAGGTCCGAGAATGACCGGCAGACGCAGAGCGGATTCGTAACTTTTGTGGAGTACCGGAACGGTGTTGTGTCGACCGACAGGCTTGCGACTGGCACCTGGAGCCGCATAGATCCGGATCGTGTTGGCCCGATGGAGCCACTTTTCGAGTCCGGGGCGGCCGACGGCAGCAACACGCCCATTCAGATCGACATCCAGGCTGAGATCAACGTAAGCTACGATTTTCAGAACACAACGAACGAAACCATCGGCCGTTCTCTAACCATTCGCCGATCCACCGGACGTTTCGTCGAGCGTTTCAAGCCCCCAACAGATGCCCCGTTTGAATTCTCCGGAACATGCCTTATGTACAAGTGACCCTTGTAAAACTCCGCACATGACGAAAAGGTATGCTCACCTGACGAAGTATTCGCTGACGTGATGCCGGATAAAATCTCCGCGTTAGTCCCCATAGTACCCAGCACTTTTCTGGAGCCTGGCGACGTAACGCTAAGTTATTGAAAGATTTGGTGAGCCGCGCGGGACTCGAACCCGCGACCACCGCATTAAAAGACCATCCTGGCGAGTGCTGTGACGGCCGGTGCCATTACTTTTCAGCAATTTGCAAGTGCGTGGAGTGCGGTGTTGTGCCCGAAAATGGGCACAGGTTTGGGCACAGGCGAATGGGGTGAACCCCTCGGTTGAGACAAAGTGCAATTGGCACACCTGCTGCTCGACTAATGGAACGTTCCCGGCGCGCCGGACATGAACAGCCGCCCACCCCAAAAGCGCGGTGGTGATGCGATCCGCTGGCTGGCCACTCCAGACTCAAAATAAAATCAGGTTCCCGAAGCTGCTCGTATGGCGAAGCTCCTCGATCGCCCTGACTAGTTTCACCGTCGCTTGGATGCCCTCGCGCGCCAAAGGGGATGTAGCCAGCGACGCCGTGCCGATTGCGGGGTGAGTGATATCGCGATCAATCGATCATGTCTGCGCGAAGACGCTCACGGGAGTCGCCCGATCTGTTGCCCGGTATGTGGTCTTCGGGGGTGAAAGTCGTCTGCTCCTGCCTTGAATCGATGATTGATGGAAGCGTATAAACACACGTTTCGCGGCATTTGGGACGATTCGCGAGATGGTGTCGAAAAACGGGAACGGGCCAGGGCAGCATAAATGCTTCAGATAAAGGGCAACGGGCGCGCAGAAGGCGCTCCACGAAAAGGAGTAATCCATGAAAACGAAAACAACATTTGGCGTCACCGTCCTCGGCGTGGCGGCGCTTTGCGGCTCTCAAATCGCGTACGCGGGCACACCCGTGGGCACACCCGGGGCTGCGTGGGTCACGATTTTTGACGGCACCGTCTCCGAGCCTTATACCATCTCGTCATCGCTGAACGATACCGGCTACATTACCCCGAGCGATACGGGCGGTATGGGGGTCCTCGGCGGCGCCTATGCTACACAGGCCGGGGCGGCTGCGTTCGATGTTCAGGAGGGACCGGGCGTCCTGGGACAAGCGAGCCTGGACTTCGAATATGCTGACCCCACGCCTCTGGCAGACGGCACTATCAAAATCGTGAACTTTAATATCTCAGAGCCCAGCGACCCGAGCAAGCTCAGCGACACGTTGAGCATAACGTTCACGGGGCATAACGACGGCACCAATAACATGTCGATAGACCTCCATTACCTCTCCGACAATGACCTGGGTCTTGTCCCGCCGCTACTCCCGAGCGCCATAGCGATCACAGAGACGGGGCAGTATCAGGATCTTAGTGCCGCGATCAAGGCCGCTACGGGGCTCTCGAATTTCAACCTGCAATTCACTTCCCTGGTTCTGGCCTGCACCCCTAAACCCAATACTACTGACATCGCGACTGGTCTTACGAACCCTTTGTTTGCCGGGACGGCCGGAAGTTGCCCCACGGGTTGGATATGTGGTGGAAGCCCCGCGCCTGGAGTGGCGTCTTACGCTCCGGGAATCGCCCAGTATCCCGGCGGACCGCCGTTCTCGACCAGCGCCTCCAGCCCTACTATTTGGTCGGGATCGGGCGTGATTCGGCAAAACACTCCGCTGAAGTGGACGGCCAGTCAAACCTATCTCCTGGACTTTTACGCCGGTGTGCCGGACACGTATCCCAATGGAACAACGTCGGTTGCCGGTTGGCCGCAGACGGTCAGAGTATATCTGACGGCTGGGCCGGGCTTCGCTCAAGTAGCGGCCTTTGACATCCCAAGTCCGGGGAAAGGTAACTTTGTTCCGAACCCCCTGAAACTTCCGTTACCCTCTAATTCGGCCTTTCTCGGGCAGAGTGTAGGAGTATTGATCTTCGTGAATGGTGCGTTTAACGGCTTTTCGGCTAACTTTGACATCGCGTGCACCCCATAAAGCAGCTTGAGTTCGTTTGCGGCTGGCGCGCTTGCTCAGAATCGGCGGACGCGTCAGCCGCGGCTTGAAAAAACACGGCTTCCGAAGTCTTCTGTGGAAGAAGCCGATGAGCAACCACTCGATATGCCAACCATGCCTCGGAGTGAGGCACGAGACCGGTGGTGTCCGTAAATCCCGCCTCAAGCTTCTGGAGCCGTCGATTAAGATTTCTCACGCCCGGGTCGCCTCCGGCCTGGCTTCGCCTGGTCCGTTCAAAAGGGCTCGCGCCGGGTCGATTATAAGTGCTCCGCCCGGCTCGGTGGAACTGATGCTTCGAGCGATCAGCTCCATCTCCGGCGTCCGCTCTCTGTGACAGGCGCGCAGGAACAGAAGGGGCTCACGGGCGTGGTCCTGCTCGAAACGGGCAAGCCAACGATGCACGTTGATCCGACCCCGAAGAGGTCCGTGCCGACTTGGAGCGAGCCGAGCGGGTCGAAAAATAGATACCGATAATAAGTATTAACGCCCATAACCTCTGCGTAGCCGTCCGCCCTCCAGCTTGCGGGCCTGGCGCTCTCTGCCGCCATCGAAGCATAATTAATGTCGTGAATTTTGCTGGATTATTCACTACTATTCAGGGCGGCGGTTTTAAGATAGGCTGGACGTTGACCAGCGGACTAGCGCGGAAAGGAAGGGTCAAAGATGAGAGCACGCTTCGCAGGTTCGATTTCGGTTACACCGGTAATGCTGGCCGTCTTCTCGCTGGCGGCGATAACCGCGGCCGCACAAGTGCAGCAGAAGCAGGGGCAGCAGAAGGAAGACAAGGTCTTCGTCTTCGACGACTTCGGCGTCAGGGAATCGACCGCGATCATTCAGCCCAAGGCAGGATCGCCGCCGCCACCACGTCTGCCGGACGGCCACATCGACTTGGGCAACGGAAAAGGATCCTGGTCTCCCGTCGTGATCAAGGACATCACGGGCCATGGTTTGGGCGACCAGCCTGTCGGGGCCGCCGGCAAACGGGGACCGCAGCTGGTTGAGAAAGTGGTCGAACCTCAGATGCTGCCCTGGGCTCAGAAATTCGTCGAAGAAGTCGATGCGACCCTGTCCAGGGATGATCCGGAGGCGCGCTGTCTTCCACCCGGCATCCCGCGTATGCAGGCCACGCCGTTTCCATTCCAGATCTATCAACTCGCGGATCGTTTGATCTTCGTCTATGAGGGCGGCGCTCACATGTGGCGCATCGTTTATACCGACGGGCGCAAGCACTCCAGGGACGCGACCGATTACCCCACCTACCTCGGCGAGGGCATCGGCCAGTGGGAGAAAGACACCATGGTCATCGACAACATCGGTTTCAACGACAAGAGCTGGCTGGATGCGGCCGGCCATCCGCACACAGAAAAGCTACACGTTGTCGAGAGATACACGCGCACCAGTATGGACAATCTCCATTACGAAGTCACCATCGACGATCCGGGCGCGTATTCCAAGCCGTGGACCACAAGCTGGAACATCCAGTGGGTGCCCGGAGCCACACCGCTCGAATACATCTGCCAGGAAGGCAATCAAGACGTGCAGCACCTGGTGGGTAGGTAGCGTAATGATTATTTAAATGGGATAGCACTGCAAACCGGGATTGACGCTGAACTGAAGTCAGCGCAGACGGAGAGACCGGAGTGAAGAGCCGCCCCAAAGGCCTCGGAATGATCGAAGAGCACCTCAGACCCGGTTATGCGGAACTCGCTGCTGCGGATAACTTTCAGCAGGACGATGGAACGTGGTTTTCGCTGATGCGAAATGTGCTGCAACTCCCCGCATGGATGTTGCCAGCAGTCCAACGGGCCGTGAGACGGGGCTACTGGCGACAAGCCAACGATCCAATCAAGTGCGTCCGCGAGAACGCCGAACGCGAGGCACGGCGAATGGGATTGAATGGGAAGGCTGCGGCAAAGGGGGCCTAGCTGAATGCAATGCCCGCGCTGCGGAATCACGGCAGTACACCAGGTCCATCGCACGCGCCTGGAGCGCGCGCTTACGTTTATGACGGCGCTCCGCAAATGGGAATGCCGGCTGTGCGGCCATCGCTGGTTTAGCAAGGACGATCCGGCCGGCGAAACGGCGAAGGGGGTAGAAGATTGAAAACACTTCGGCGAAAGGGCTTTACTTCACCGCGCCGGTTTTGACATGGATTACGTTCGATCCCGGCTGCTCGACGTGTTGAAGCCAGAAGATGCGCGAACTGCCGTGCGACACGGCCAGCGGCCGGCTGCCCATAGTCTGCGGCCCTGGGTCTCCGCAAACCGTTGGAGCGGCTCCATCCCACGCGCTAGCATTGAATCGTGTTCGAGCGCGCCGTTCTTGTGGGAATCGCGTTGATCACCACGCTTGGAAACCTGAGGGCACAAGTTGTCCATATCTCGCCTCCGAAGCCCCCACTCGGACTGCCGCCAGTGATCTGGCCTGCCGACAACACATACTCGGCGCCACGAGTGGAATTGGGCTGGTATCTGTTCTTCGATTCTCGTCTTTCGGCTAACGGAAGAGTCTCCTGCGGAACCTGCCACTCGCCCGAGCACGCTTTTGCGGGTGGCGAGCCTCCTCCGTTCGGCGTCACGGGCAAGCCGCTCCGAAGGCGGGCGCCCACAGTGATTAATCGAGCCTATGGGAGAAGCCAGTTCTACGATGGGCGCGCGGCGACGCTGGAAGCACAGATACTTGGTCCGATCACAGACCCGGACGAGATGGGTACAACGCCTCAGGCCACAGCCGAGGCCATAGCCAGGATCGCGGGTTACGCACCGCTGTTCGAGCGAGCCTTCGGCGGCACGCAGATCAGTTTTGACCGCATTACAAAGGCGATCGCGGCCTTCGAACGGACGATTCTCTCCGGCAACTCGCCTTACGACCGTTTCCTGAGCGGGGACAAAAACGCGCTGAGTCCGAAGGCCAAGCGGGGCCTCCAGATCTTCGAACGCTCGGGAGAATGCTCGGAATGTCACAACGGCTACAACCTCACCAATGAGAAGTTTGCCAGC
>JBEKTF010000199.1:0-10198 GCA_049516355.1 Bryobacteraceae bacterium
CGAAGAGGTTGCGCGATGCAATGCGGGGCGGGTTGTGATCGTCGTCCTCCGTGCCGGGGGCTGGCAGCTTCAGAAATTTCGAACCGTACAGGCTTGCCGGGCACGTACTATCGGGACTGATCGGGGTGGTTGGGGTTGCAAATACGTTTCCGCAGAAGAGTCCGGCCTGGAATTGTTGATCCGGCGTCAAGCCGGAAGCGTCCACGATGGTATTGGTGCCGTTCGGCCCATTTCCCCCGCAGCCCGCGCACGGAGCCGGACCAGCCACAAGCCCGCTGTCGTATCGCCAGTTGAAGCTGAACCACGGGGCATACTTCGATGGAAACTGGTACTGCAGATGCGTTGTTTCATTGAACTTCTCGTCGTGGTCGATGCGGAATACGGTATTTCCTCCGGGCCCGGCGCCAATGCCGGCAACCTGCGGACCGAAGAATCGCGCCGCCACGCTTGACATCACCACAAATGCCGTCAGCCCGTGGAAGTTCGGCACTGTGGCGCGGATTGCGTAGCCAGGTATTTTCGAGCTCTGCCACTCGATCGGGTAGGTGATCGGTGTATTGCCGAGAACGCTGAAGTCAAAAGCCTTGTGCGTGTACTTCCAGATGTATTCGCCATCCACCACCAGATATTTTCCAAACGCCTGGGAGAGGCCCGCGTGGAACTCATTGCGGTGGCCGGGACTGAGCGGGACGGTGTTCTGGCAGGCACCGCCCGGAACTGTAGACTGGAGCGCATTGATCACAGCGTCAGTGCATCCATTGCTCGCCAACACCAGGTTCTCGTTGAACGGAGTCTCCATGGTTCGGGCATACGATACGCGCAGGACTGTGTTGGTTGGCTTGATATTGTAAGCGATACCGAGGCGCGGCTGCGCCTGGGTGGCACGGGCAAGGCCATTATATTTGTCGACGCGCACGCCCAGATTGAAGGTCCAGTTCCTGATTGTGATTGCATCCTGGATGTAAAAAGCGAATTCCTTGATGTCGGCATGGCCATAAAATCCGTACTCCCCGCTGGTTTTATTCGGGCAGCCGTCGGAGGCCGGCAGGGGTGCCGTTCTGGTCAGGTCGTAACACCCAAGAAGCGGCACAAAATTCGGATTCTGCAGCGCCGCCGTGCAGGCGTTCGGATCCGTCAGCCTGGGGTCTGTATTCGGACTTCCATCGGCGTTCAGGCAAGGGGCGTTCGCGGTCGGATCGACGAGGCCAAACGTGTCCCGTTCCGTAATGAACGTGTGCTCGTAAGTGGCTCCCACTTTGATGTTGTGAGTTTGATTGATCCAGGAATAACTTGTGCGAGCCCCGGCATTTTTCAGGCTCCGGTTCTGGCCCTCGGTCGCGAGTTGGAGACCGGGCGTGAGATCGGCGAAGGGGTTGCCGCTCGGGTAGTAGTTATATTGATCCTGCCGGACAAAGGCGCCGAGCGTGAATACGCTGTTCGCGTCGATCAGATGCGTCCAGACCGGGGCAACGTTAAACGTTCTGATCTTCGAGCGCTGGTCCTGAGCGCCGACCAGCAAGCCATTGGGACCGAGACCGCCGTTATCGACCACAAGGCCGTTCCATGCCGATGCGGTTTGGGCGTCATACGAATTGGGAGTCTGGAACCAGGACCGTGTGAAGCCCAGATTCAGGTTGATCGAGTCCTTGTCGGAGAGCCTGAAATCGAGCCGGTCGAACACGTTCTCCTCGTTGCCATGATCGTGGAAGACTTGGTACTCCGGGCCATCGAGGAAACGGCCTGTGTTCAGACCACTGGCGGAGATGAAATTCCCCCACTTCTGCTGCCCGTAGGAGAGATCGAACCCGCCGTTGGAACTACCGAACGTGCCGTAAGAAGCAGTTACGTCACCGTGGGGCGTGGTAGCCCCAAGTCCAGAGCGAGTTGTCACCACGACGACCAGACTGGTTTTGCCGCCAAACTCTGCGGGCGGCGCGCCTTCAATAACCTCCATCGACTGGACGGCGTCGACCGGAACCTGATTCGAGAAGACCTTGCTCTGCTGGTCCGTGATCGGCTGGCCGTCAATGGAGAAGGAGTTTGAAGCGTGGTCGCCGAGCCCATGGAAAAGGCCGTTGGAGTCGGCAGCAACCCCTGGTGTAGCCAGCGTCACGAGAGAACTAAGCGAGGACGAGGCGCTTTCGAGAGGCAGCTTGTCAAAAAGCGCCCGATCCACATCCGTATGAGTGGAGGGATCTGTTTCGACGAGATCGCCGGCGCTTGTCACGGTGACGCTTTCGTTGGCGACGCCGATCTTCAAGGAGATCTTTGCTTCGACCGGCAATGGAGAACGCACGTTGATATCCTGTTCGCCCCCCTGAAATCCTTTCGCCGATGCACTGAGGTGATAGTTGTTATAAGGAACGTTATCGAATTCGAAGTTTCCCTGTGCGTCGGTCTGCGCACTCATGTCGTACCGGGAGACGGGGTTCTGGATTTCCACGGTAGCTCCCGTGATCATGGCGCCTGAAGGGTCGAGCACCGACCCGCGGACGGTTCCCGATCCGGCGCTGATCGATTGACCATAACTGAGAACGCAGGCGAAGGGCACGAAGAGCAATAGACCGCAGACGAGACCGTTAAATCGCATAGTGTTTCAAGGATCTGTTACGTTTTCCTTTATTAGCAGAATATTCCTGCAACCGGATGAGTTATTTTGGCAGACGGCCTTTAATTGACTTTGAGCGGATCTAAAGAAGCGCGTATTTCGACGTTCATCCGCTCACCGCCAAAAACAGGTTTTACATCGCGTTCAAGCATTCGTTCGTCGAATACTTCGTGCCAGCAAAAAGGTTCTTCCTTACTATCGCAGCGTGGGCGCGCGAGTAATTCGAAAGCCAGATACCTCGGCCCGGAAGAGGAAAGAAACCCTCACGCTTTGGGCGATCATTGCGGCGATAGGATTCCCGCTATTCCTCGCGTATATTCTGGTTGCGGTCGACATGCGCAGCGATCTGTCCGAACTCAATCCCGCAAAACAAGTGGATGACGAAGGCCCGATTTCAGTCGGATGGCCCGATCTGGAAGGCCAAGGCGCGCAAGGCCGGGTCAGGATGATCGGGTACATGATGGATGGATATCAGCCCTCGTCCGAAGGTACCCCCGTCGATCTGTTCATCCTGCTGCCCGAGGCGGGGCAATTCCTGCATCCCGCGCATCGAATTCCAAGCCAGATGGTGGAAGTCCGGCCGCGCCGCCCTGTTCCTCTACGGCATCGCGAGCTTGTCTGGGCTGTGGGCACGCTGAACCGGACGACGGGAAAACCAGGCGAGGAAAAAGCGGCCTGGGCCATGGGCGACGCGGAAGTGGAGGCAGCCGCCGAACGGGATATCGGGAAATGGTTCCGGCCGTGAAACCTACCAGCTCAACAATTGCCGGACCGTGTGAGCCTGGCGCTTGCTCACGATAAACTCCTGATTGTTCGCCAGCGTCAACAGCCACCGCTGGCTGCTTAAACTGCTCATCTTGCGAACATGAGCGATATTCACGAGCGCATTCCTGTGAATGCGCCGGAAATTTGTATTTCGCAGCTTATCCTGAATGACCTTCAGCGATTGCGTCGCGAGATAGCGCTTCTTTGCCGTGATAATCCACACAAGATCCCCGGCGGCCTCGAAAGCGAACACCTCGTCGGCGTTCAGCAGCAGATACTCTTCACCGCTTCTCGCGACAATCCGCCGGACCGTGTGACCCGAAGGAGCCTCAGCGATCTCCTTGACGTTCGCAAGCTGCTGGGCTACTTCGGCGGGCCGGCCGCGAAGCTTCATGGCGCGGTCCACCGCCTGTGCGAGCCGTTCCTGGCCGATCGGCTTCAGCAGATAGTCGATCGCCCCGGCCTCGAACGCCTGGATAGCGTACTGATCCCAAGCCGTCACGATCACGATCATCGGCATTCGCGCGCCAGGCTGCAGCTTCCGGATGACATCGAACCCTCCCAGGCCGGGCATCTGCAGATCCAGGAAGACCAGATCTGGCGACGAGTCGCGAATCGCCGCAAGGGCTGACAATCCATCTTCCGCTTCGCCAATCAGAGCGATATCGTCGATCTGCTCCAACTCTTCGCGCAGGACTCGGCGGGCAACCGGCTCATCGTCGACGATCAATGTTTTCAAAAGCATTTGCGCACTGGATAGCGTCTCCATCTTCTAGCACAGGGAGGGTGATGTCCGAGGATCGGGAGACAAGCGGTCATTATTTTAAAGCGGACAACCTTAAAACCAGTGTGAGCGGATTCGTTTGTGCAACTGCAATACAGGTAGGGGAAAACCGGACCACGGTCACGTCATTGGCGCTCGATATCTCCAAGTTGTCTTCTTTGCCGTAGCGGAGCGACAGCCGCCGGGCGCACGTTTGCCAGGCCCACGTCTTCGCGCCCCGCGCCACGAGTGGGTTCCCAGGGAATCCGGCGGGCGTGTCCTCGCCCCCGGTGAGATAGTTTTGCTCCAGTGTGGCGACGGGAGCCAGCGGGTCGCGCACGATGACGACACGCAGCCCGTTGTTGAGCGTGGCCCGGACGGCCTTCGTGGGGGAATCGTCGCCGGGAGCAGCCACAAGCGCCATCAGAACCACAGCAAGCAGCACCAGAATTCGTCGCGGCAACAGGCTCCTCCGATTCTTACTACTTGATCACGTCCGCGCAATGAGTTCCCAGGCTCTGTTAGCCGGTGGTATGGCAGATCCGATAGGTGGGCGCTATTCGAGCTTGAGCGGAGTGCCTGCGTGAGAGCGCCCCGAACGGGCCCCCTAACCGGGCCAGGTGAAAGGCCGCCCCTGCCACGGCCTTGATGCCGTTCACGCCTGTCTGGAGTTTCTTTGCCGGATATCATTTGGCTGCGCAGGAAATTAAGGTGACGATCAAAGCTGGAAAGGTTTGTCCGATGACTAAAGCCATCCGTTCTTTGGGCCGTCTTTGCTTTGGCGCTCTGGTCCTGCTGACGATTGCGCTACCCGCTCGTGCCGGCGATAAGGAAAAGGTTCCCGACAAGATCGGCAACCGTGGCATCGGCTTCAACTTTTACTCGCTCCAAAAGACCACAGCCGATGGGTGACACTATCTCCGTAAAAACTGCGGTTTTGCGCATTGCAGGAATGGATTGTGCGGAGGAGGTTTCGCTGCTTCGCAAGGGGCTCGCGAGTGTTCCTGGGATTACAGACTTGAAGTTTGACATCATCAACGCGCGACTTACGGTGGAGTACGATCCGGTCGTCAGCGAGTTGGATGTGATCCATGCTGCTATCCATCACGTCGGGATGAGATCGGAACCATGGGGCAGCAGTGGACGGCCAATCGACCCCTGGCTGCGCCACGGCCGGGTTGTTGCTTCAGCCCTTAGCGGCTTCTGTCTAACGCTGGCGGTGCTTGACGACGCGCATTTATCGCGGAACTGGATCCTCGCGCTTTTGACTCAAGGCGGAGCTGGTCCGCCGGCAACTCTCTATCGCAAGTTCCTGTTTGGAATGGCCATGCTGAGTGGGATCTGGTTCACAGCTCCGAAGGCGTGGCGATCCCTCCGGTCCTGGCGCCCGGACATGAATGTGCTGATGCTGGTGTCGGTGTTTGGTGCGCTCGTGCTTGGCGAATACTCCGAAGCCGCTACTGTCTGCTTTCTTTTTTCCCTGGCGAACCTCCTGGAGGTCTGGAGCATGGCACGGGCCCGCAGGGAAATTCATTCGCTGCTGAAGGTCACTCCAAAACTCGCCGTCATACGCCATGGAAATCACGAGCATCGAGTCCCCGTCGAAAACGTTCCTGTGGGCACTATCGTTATCGTAAAACCGGGCGAACGGACTCCGTGTGACGGCGAAGTTATTGCCGGCCGATCCAGCGTGGACCAGGCCCTGTTGACCGGGGAATCGATCCCCGTGGTCAAGCAACCAGGGGACACTGTACACGCGGGCACGGTGAACCATCGCAGTTCCCTTGAGGTACGAACGACACACGAGTCCAGCGATAGCACGCTGGCAAGAGTATTGCGCATGGTGGAAGAATCTCACCACCGCCGGGCTCCCGTTGAAAACTCGATCGAGAGATTCGCGCGATACTACACACCTTTTATGATCGGCGTAGCAGTTCTGGTTGTGCTGATACCAGGATTGATAACGGGAAACTATGGTCATTGGTTTTATCAAGCCATGGTGGTGCTACCAAAGAGAACCGAAAAGGCGAGACAGGCCCAAGCCGTGTACGCCGCACAGTTGAGGAGCGGCGCAAGTGCGTTCTCTTTTGGAACGCCAATAAACTCGCGAAGAAACAAAGCTGGCAAAACTAGGAGCGTGTCCGAGTATTCAAAATCGGCATGTCATAACCACAATTACTGGTAGTAGGAGTCTTGTAGGCACACAACATATGACTCATAAAATGATTTCTCGGACAGGCTCCTAGAGCACCGGTAGCCAAGGAAATGACGGTGCTGACAATCTTGCCGTAGCGGTCACTTGTCTCAACCTTCCACCTAAGCGGTTCATTGGGCATTGTCGTACCCTCCATAAGCGTTTCGTTGCGCGGTCGATTGAACGAATTTCTGATCCATCTGAAGCGACTCTGCTCTGATGGCCGCGCGGGGTGCCTTATTATCTCAGCTTCTTCCATCACTGTGCCTAGAAGTCGCTGCGTAATCTGACGGCATTCACCGAATCTCCGCCCAACTCCGGTGATCCGATCGAACGTCAATCGAAAGTTGCAACACAACCAGCAGTCCCGAGGGGAATCGGGCGACGCGCTGAACCTGGGGTGCTGCGCTGCGTAACCCGGGGCGGGCTACTTGTGATGGCTTTTTTTCGGCTTGCCCGCCCCATCCTTGGCCTGATTGCTGCGGCTGCTCCGATTGGATTCCACGAGGGCCGCTCGCGCCAAAACCTGCACTGCCCAACTCTCCACCTCAGACGCCTCGGGATCGTCCATTTGGAGCACGTCCCGGAATACCACCATGGATTCTGTCCCGAACACCAGCGCCAGGGCGGCACACAGCGTCCGGTAGACGGCTTTGTCGAACTGATTGCGAACCGGAGAAAGGGCAGCTTCAATGAGGTCCATTCGGCGATTCTGACGCACAGGCTCTGCCGGAACCCCGGTTGCTTTTGCGGTCTCGTCGAGCAGTCGAGCGAGCATGAGACGGAATTGAGTCTGGTTTCCCCAGATCACTTCGTGCAGGGCGGCGTCCGCCTTGAGGAGTCTTTCTATGGGATCCGTCGACGGGTCGTCGGCGAACAGTTGTTCGGGTGTGGGCGCCACACTGTGGAGCGACGCCTCCTGCAGCAGCGCTTTCTCGCTGGAGAAGTACCGGTAAGCCGTGGGTCGGGAAACCAGGGCCTCCTGAGCCACCTCGGCCAACGTGGGCATCCCCCCCCGCTTCATCAGGCGCGTCGCGGCCTGAAGGAGGTCTTGCCGGGTGCGGCGCTTCTGGTCAGTGCGCTCCCTCGTCAACACCGGTTATCTTTCGGGAGGCAACTGGCGAATCATGTCCGCCAAGTCCACCCACACATTTTCACGCTTGATTTTGTTGTCACCCGCGAACTCGATGATGTGGAGCAGCCGGAACCGCACAGGCCGTCCCTTGCCTTCCAGCCCAAACGGGCGCCCCGGCGCCGTGCCTTCCCAGCGCGACTCATCCACCATGAAGTTATCGCCGTAGAGCCGCTTGGTGCAAGTGACTTTACTCTCCGCAAAATCGGCGAAAGCCGCCTGGTAGAACGGACGGGCGTTCTCACGCCCATACGTAGGGCCAGTTGGCCAGCCGACGATGTCGTGTATGACGTCTGGGGCCAATGTTGCCAGGACGCCCTCGATGTCGTCCGCCGCCTCGTAACCGAAGTGCTCGTCGATGGCGCGGTCCATTTCTTCTCGTGTCAATGCCATTTGCAGTCTCCTTTTCGTGAGATGTATGTATATTAATGAGACTGTTGTCTCATGTCAAGAACTTTGTCTTGGAAACGCCGCACCGGATCCGCGCGGAGCGGGGGCTGATAAGGCCGCGGAAGGCGTGCGAGACGAATTCCTGCCGAACAATGCAAGCCCGGCCGCAAGTCCGATCACCGCTTTATCTTCGGTGGTGTGTTTAGCCGATCAGAGATGGGATTCCGGTATCCGAGCGTTTGTCGAGTCTTGGCGTAAGGGATGGAGCGGTTCCCCAGACGGAAGCCAAATCCGTAAGCCGATCAACGGTCAGAATGTAAAGAGAATCCGGATCGTGATTTCTCAGGCATCCAAGGGGCACGGAATAACCAAGCGCATTGTTATCACCATGCTGCGCGACGTCGGTCGAGAGATGTTCGTCCAGACGATGGAGTCTTTGGTGAGAGACGCTCTTCCCGCGAGTATTGGCCATTTTCGAAGCTCCGAGCGCAGTTTATTGATCCCCGCTGGCAACGCGGGATGCGCAGCGAGTGCTTGTCGCTGATACCACCCAGAAAGTGATGCCGCCCGTTCACCCGCATACACCGCTCGCGATTATCTCGTCGCGGTGGCGGATCGCGAAGCCCGTCACGGACCGCTTCCCCGCGCGCCTACCCGACTGGTCCAACCATGTCAAGCGTCGCAAGTGGACAAGAAGAGCAAGATTGAGACGGCGACCTACGATTTCGGCGGCAAATGCCGTGGACGAAGACTTGCCCGTATGGACTGCCCCATTAAGGTCGGCGCAGCCTGCTGCATGTGGGCTCAGGCTAGGTCCTTCGAATCGCGTACCCATTCCCTTAGCCACTGGTTGCGCGCGTCCGCTTCAAGTCCCAATTTGTCGCATTCGGCGTACCAATTCGGGAACATTGTCAATGGGTTCCGGGCGTAGAATTGCTGAAAAGCAGCCTTCACAACTGCTTTTGGTTAATTTCGGCGCAAATTTGACACACTTTTAGGCGACCAGGTCGGTTCATCGGTCACGTGAAAGCAATTGCCTCAAGCCTGCGTTGTCAATAGTCAGCTTGCGGATGGTCCGTGTTAGATCCGCGTTTTCCTTTAATAGACGTCTGAATCGCTGGGCATCGCCCGCGTCCAACTTGTTGAGCAAAGTCTCGAAGTGTGGGAAACCCGCAGGGCCGAACTTATGCGTGCGTTGCGCCACCGGCGGCTTCACACGCGCAACGCGTGCCCTCGGCACCCTGACTATCCGATTCTTGCCATGATCCGGCATTTCTGCTTTCCTCGTCGAGATCAATGCGATCAGTTCCTTCATGGCCGATTCAATTCCCCACTCCTCGGCATTATCGGACTGTGCCGTTCCTTTTGCCAAAGTCTAGCGAATATTCTCCCTAAATCATGAATTATCAAAGCACACTCACCAGGAGAACAGTCCTTTTTAACCTAGGCCAAGCGGGGCCATTCAGTGGCACGCTGTAATCGGGACTTGTGATTTGGAACCGCTAATTTACTTCCCGGTTAATACTGATTAAAGCACATCAAGTGCCGCAATAATGCACTTTTAATCGTCTTGGGAATTATATGTCCTGCGTCGAATAACAAAAATCGTATGCGAAAAGACGCATGGAAGGCCTGGTCGACCGGAAATGGAGTTAACCAGACGCGCACCGCACGCCTGAGAGTTGACTTCTCGCCTCTGCAAGAGCCATGCATGTCCTGAGCGGACAATGCACGTTGAAACGAAATTCCTGCGGCTTTTCCGGGCGGTCGAACTGGGCGATGACATTGATGGCTTGGCGCGTGTGCTGGCTGGGCGGCTGGGATAAAGGCCGCGTGCTGTTCGTCGTGATGGTAGAGCGGGTGACAGACACGCCAGGCATGAAGCCGCCGTGGACCGCTCCCGGTCGTAGAAGCGGCGGCGCGCTCGCCCCTGCTACGTCCGTTGTTCCACGAATGCCCCACGTTGCGCCGGAGGAGCCTCCCTCGAAGACCAAAGGCCAGCCCGGCGAAGAAGTCGCTCACAGCCGCCACGAAGAAAACCAGCCGAGACGGCACCAAAACCGCAGCATCCCCGCCCGGATGACAGCTGGGCCGATCCATCCTCAAAAGCGGTGAAAGCGGCGAATTCGGCGTTGTTTTCGACTTGCCTTCGAGGCTGTAACGAGCGTTCATGTGGCTGTGGTTGACGGCCACGGAGAGGAAACCAGGATTGTGGACAATGCGATATTGATGGAAATCGAGAACCTGCGCCGGGCGACTCTGGCGGCTCTGCGCGAAAAGTACCAGGAGGTATTTCAGGAAGAAACGCGATCCCGTCATCGGGAACATCTGTTCCGGCGCATCGCC
>JBEKTF010000200.1:0-10196 GCA_049516355.1 Bryobacteraceae bacterium
GATTGCAACGGCCGCCCCTGCTCTACGCAGCACTGCCCTCCATTCCGGGGACCAGATCGATCACTATCTCATCGAATCGGTTGCCGCCCGCAGCGGAATGGCTTCCATTTTTCGCGCAACCGATCTGCGCACGGGTCGGCCCGTGGCAATTAAGGTTCCGCATCCTGAAATGGAAAGCGACCCCATCTTCCTCGCCCGTTTCGAACGCGAAGCCGAGATCGGTGGCCATCTCGATCATCCCGGCGTGATGAAGGTCTTCACCGATGAATCCCGCAGCTATTTGTATATGGTCATGGAATGGGTGGAAGGGCGCGAGCTCCGCAAGTTCCTGACGCACACGGGAAAGCTTCTACCCGAGCGCGCCGTGGGAATTACCGTCGATATCTGCCGGGCTCTGGACTATATTCATTCCCACGGAGTCGTGCATCGCGACTTGAAACCCGAAAACATCATGGTCGACGACGACGACCGCGCGAAGCTCATCGACTTCGGAATTGCTTCGCGGACGGGCTCCCGGCAGCTGACATTCGGCTCGCTCTCGCACATCATGGGTACGCCCGATTACATCTCCCCGGAGCAGGTCGGTGGGCAGCCGGGAGACGCGCGCAGCGATATCTATGCCATGGGAGTCATGTTGTACGAAATGCTCACCGGCAAGACGCCGTTTCGCGGATCCAATCCGTTTGCGGTGATGAATGACCGGTTGCTGAACAATCCCATTCCACCGCGCGAACTCGATCCAGCCATCTCGCCCGAACTGCAGGAAGTGGTCTACCGCGCTCTGCGGCGCGACCCTGCCACGCGTTACGCGAGCGCCGGTGAGTTTGCCTGGGATCTGGAACATCTCGACAGCGTCGACATCGCCGACCGTCCCGAATTACGCGAATGGGATTGGCGGCGCACGCCGCTGGCAAAGACGATCCTGTTCTATCTGGGATTGGCGCTGATTCCGATCGTGATCTTCACTTTACTGCTGCAGGTCGCCCGTCATTCACCTGGGGCGCCTGCGTCTGCCGCAGAAGGGCAGCATCGTACAAGGTGAAATAACGAGATTGAAAATTAGTGAGAACTTGATTCCAGGTTCCCACAATATAGTCAAGTAACACGAATGCTCCTTCCGGGGCGGTATTAGTCCTCCAACGTGCCTCCCCGGATTCCTTCCTCAACGATAACCGTACGCGTAATCGCGATCTCCGCGATGATTCCGGAACTCGCGGTAATCGCGCATCCGGCGCAGATCTTGGGCGAGCGAACCCCTGTCCCACGGATCGAGCGAATTGGAATTCACCACGCGCTGAATATGATCGATGGCCTCGTCCAGGTGGTGCTTCTCGTAGCGGCCCTGATCGAAGCGGCTTTCAAAATCGAATAACTCGCGGCGTGCTTCATCGAAGCGTTTGCGGTCCGCGCGCGAAGCATACGGATACGCGCTGGCGCGATCGAGATCCATGCGCGCCCGGTCGAACAGAGCGCGGTCCCGTCGGGCGTAGTCCCGGTCTCCATAAGGGCGGTCGTAGTATTGGTTTTGCGCAAAAGCCGAAGCGGCGAGCAGCATGAAAGGGATCGAGAGTGTCGCTATTGGCGAACGCATGGTTTTACCTCCGTATGGTCTTACGCATCAAAAGACGAATGACCAGCCCGACGGTTGCGCTCGTTAATCGGGAATTAATGGAGTCCTGCGGAAGACAACATTTCCCGCCCGCATCACGAGACTCACGTCGTGATGTCCAGCGCGCCGCGCGAGGTCGCGGTAATCCGCCACTTCCATCACCAGCAGATCCGCGCACTTGCCGTGTTCGAGCGAGCCGGTGACATGCGATAGCCGCAACGAGCACGCCGCGTTCCAGGTCGTCGCGGTAATCGCTTCCTCCGGTGTCAGTCCGAGCCGATCGACTGCCAGATGGAGAAGATACTGCATATTGAAGGACGAAATATCATTCGCGCGGTAGCTGGATGCAATCGCGATTACGGCGCCCTCGCGGATCGCTCTCCGCATATCCGAAGCGGCATTGGCGGCGTCGCCGAATCCTTCCGACGAGGGAATCACACGAACGCAGCCGACCGCCGCAAGAGGGCCGATAAAGGCTCGTAGAGTGTCGTTCGGAGCCACGATCGCGATGGCTCCCGCCGAGACCGCGAATTGAAGATGAACCGGTTCGAGACGTGTTGCCGAGCGCAGACGAATCGCATATCCCAGCTCTGCCGCGGCAATCGCCGCAGAGCGTAGCATCAGGAGGTCGGGTGCCCGGAACTCGCCTCCCAGGGTCAGTTCCAGGACCGAAGAGAGTTTCTTGTGACGGAGCGCCGGGAGCCATTTCGATATGAGCGTCTCGACCATCGATCCCTGGGACTCATCGCCGCCCGGTGGCAATTCAGGGGAGAAAATCGAGCGGATCCGCAAAGGTTTCGATTGCAGCGCCTGATAGGTACGCAGTACCTTGCCGATATTGCGCATGTCCACGGCGCAGGGAGTGTGCGCCCCGACCGTAACACAGCCATAGCGCGCCCACTCCGCCGCCATCGCCGCCGCGCGCGCCTGAACCCTTTGCCGCGACATCAACCGAAGAGCATGGGCGGCGTCCCGGGATCCACCTTTGCCGGAATTGTCCACCGGCTCGGGCGCCACCAGGGCCATATCGGCATCGACAAAAGCGGGCATCACCACTCTGCCTGTCGCGTCGATCTCCCGCGCATGCTTCGCGCCGGCAAGATTCTCCACCCGGCGCGCCGGGCCGATATTCTCGATCGCTCCATTACGGATTAATACAGCGCCATTGGGAACGATATTGAGGTCGGCCATGGCGGGCCCTCGGCGGGGTCCGCCTGTCCCGTGCAACGTCAGCAGTTGCCGGGCGTTTCGGACCAGCGTCCATTGTTCTTTGGACGCAGGCTCCGATGCTGGTAGCACGCGTGCTTATTTTATCGTCACGCCTGGGTTGAACAATGGGTTGACCAATGGGTTGACCAATGGGCTGACCAATGAGTTCAGCCGCATGATCCAGAACGCTTATTCGTTCTGGATCATCTTTCTCAGCCCCCGGACTTTCTGTTTCAGTTCCTCCGTTGCGTCCGTTATTTGCGTCGTGTCGTAGATCACGCGCGGCGTCAGAAAGATAATCAGCTCGGTACGTTGTTTGCTGTTTGTTTTGGCGCCAAACGCCGCGCCGATATACGGGATCCGGTGCAAAAATGGAATGCCCTGCGAGGTTTCCGTCGTGCTTTCCGTAATAATGCCGCCAATCGCGATCGTGTCTCCATCCTCTACTGTCACCTGTGTGCTGACGTTGCGCTGCGAGAAAGAGGGCGAATCGATCGTGCTCCCCGACGCTCCCGACGACGATAGCGGATTCGGAATCGGCGCGGTTACGTTCTGATTGATAACCATGGTCACGACTCCACTCGGATTGACGCGCGCCAGAATGGTGAGGCCGATGCCGGTGCTCGTGTTCGAGATCGTGTTTGTGAATTGCGACGTCCCGCCCACCGTCACGCCGGGGCTGACCGCTTCGGACGACAGAGTGGGGACCGAACTCCCGACGGTGATGGAAGCGGGAATGCTATCGGTGGCGATCACGCTCGGAGCCGACAGCACCTTACTTTTAGTGGTTTGCTCGCTCGCCGTGAGTAACGCCAGAAGCTGGCGGGTTTGTCCCACCAGAATTCCCGACGTCAACGAGGCTCCGGCGGTCCCCACACTCCCCAGGAACTGCGTCCCGGTAA
Source organism: Bryobacteraceae bacterium (assembly GCA_049516355.1). Classification (GTDB taxonomy): domain Bacteria; phylum Acidobacteriota; class Terriglobia; order Bryobacterales; family Bryobacteraceae; genus BOG-234. Next base: position 3,721 of record JBEKTF010000200.1, read on the forward strand.
TCCCCGAAGCGTTGGAAGCGCCCTTCTGCTGCAGGAAAGACTCCACTCCCAGGGAAAACTCCCCGGTTAAATCGACCTCATAGATCTTTGCGTCGATCAACACCTGCCGCGGCGAGACATCCAACTGGTCGAGCAGATGCCTGATCTGCTCCCACTCCTGCGGCGTACCCTGCACAAGAAGAGTATTATCGAAGGGATTCGGCACAATTCGCGGTCCCACGGGTCTGCCGCCGGAAGTGGATGCCGCCAGATACGATCCGGTCTGGTCCGTGACGGCGGGAGCCGCCGTTGTTGTAGCGGCGGTCGGGGTCGCCGGCGTACCGGTCGTTGCCGCGCCGGATGTAAATGGTCCCGTCGCCGCCGCTGGCTGGCCGAACGATCCCCCCTGGTTCAGACAATTAGCGCCGCCGGCGCCGCTAAAACCGCCGCCCGGATAGCCGCCGCCCGCATAGCCACCGCCCGGATAGCCGCCGCCGGGATAACCATTGCCGCCCCCGTAGCCGCCGTTGCCGTAAGGCGATTGGCCGCCGAACTGAGTGCTTCCGCCCTAGGGTGAGCCGAACCCTCCGCCCCCGAATCCGCCTCCGCCTCCATATGTCGACCCCATTCCGCCGGTGGCGGGATAGCTTGAATTTCCTGTAGCCGGTCCATACATGCCGCCGCTTACAAAGCCGCATCCGCCATAGAGCTGATTGATCACGGACCCGACGATTTCGGCCTTGGCGTATTTTAATTTATAGACGTAGTTATCTACCGATCCCACCGTTACCTTAGCCGGGATATCGAGCTTCTGAATCCAGTTCTCCACCTGCGTGAAGCTGCCGGGATTCGGCGCTACGGCAAGGATCGTATTAATGCGATTTACCGGGATGAAATGAACCGCGCTGTTACCTTTATCCCCGGATAAAGAGTAAGCCTTGAAGATATTTTCGAGTTCATTCGAAATATCGCTGGGCCGCCCGTTCCTGACGTCGAACGCCCGCACGCGCTGACCCGCGAAAGCGTCGTTATCGAAAATCGAAATCAGATCGAGCGTGCGCCGCATGTTGCGGCTGTTGTCGAGGATGATCAGGAGATTCGCGGCGTCGTAATTCGTCAGTTGCGCGCCGTCTCCCATATAAGGCAGAAGAACCTTATACATTTCCCCGGACGACACATAGCGCAGGAACACAAGATTCAGGACAAGGCGCTCGTCGTCTGAAACCCTGGACGCATCGGTCTGTGTAACCGGCGTTACAGGTTGCCGCGCAACGTTGGCCGCGGGAATAATCCGATAGATATTACCCACCTCGACCATCGCCAGGTTGTTCATGCGCAGTATCGTTTCGAGCAGCGGACGGATGTCAACGTCGCGCACCACTCCATAGGTGTTCATCGTGACCGAGCCGCCTCTGATGCTCGGGTCGATGATGTAATTGATATGCAGCTCGCCCGCCAGAATATTGATTACTTCGAGAAGCGATGCCCCGCTGAAATTGAATGCGCCGGGTACCGTTACGGGCGGTTGGGCGGGCTGTGTCTGCGCTGGCGGCTGGGCCGCCGGTGGCGCGGGCAATTGTTGTGCCTGCATCGAAAAAGTTGCCAGCGCAAAAATACAGGTGCCAGTTGTACAGCCAATAAGGCCGCGTCGGGGAACAAGTGTCGTCATTTTGCGTCGGGCTGAGCGGATTGAGTATCACTCTGAGTCTTACGTTGACCCTGATTCTGACGTTGACTTTGTGCGTCAAACATCTTGCGCTCTTCGTCCGTCAAATCGAGCTTCTTCTTTTCCCAACTCATGGTCCCGAACGGGCTGGGGCGCTCGAATCTCACGGTATCTCCCTTATCGATTACTTTGGTCGCAGCAGCGGCCTGGTTCGGATTCGGCCGGGTATCGGCGCTGGGCTCGGGTGCAAGGGTCTTAGTCACGCCGAAAGGGGAATCTCTGTAGATCCACTTCTTGCCCTGCTTGTCCGTATAACTGTAAATACCGTTCGCTTCTTTCACGGCATCCTTCGGAATCGTGAGAGCCTGAGGAGGTGCTTCGGTCTTCGCCGATTTGTTATCTTCCGCGGCCTGTGCACAAACCGCCGCCGCAAACAGGGCTACCACCGTTATCGATCTATTCATTCGTTTATATCTCCACACTTTATTGAACCGGAAGCCAACGGCACCCCATGGGGCCGAACGGAGTAGCGGCAAAAGTCTTCCTGTATCCATCAACTACCGTCCCGCTGGGTGAGTTATCGCCTGGAACGCAAGGGCGCGCCGCCGCCCCGGGAATGGGCTTGCCCGGACTCGCCGCGATAGCCGGCTGGTTATTTGCCGCTCCGGGAGCGGGCGCAGCTACTGCGGGCCCGCTGGTTTGCGTGGCCAGCCCTTGTGCGCCGCCGGTTGCCCCCGTGGCTCCCGACCGGTCGATCAGGTCGTCGAGTTTCCGCGAAATCTGCGTGCCGTCCCAATCGAACACCACATCTTTTGTATCCAGCGAGACGATCTTGAAATCGCCCACTGTGTCCCCTGTCTTTACGGATCTGCCGTCCGCGCCGCGCTTCTCCGCCATGATGGCTTTGGTTCCGCTGGGAAGCCCCAGCACTCCGTAAACGACCGGAAGGGGCGGCATCGGCTTCGGTGCTTCGACTTTCGGAGGATCGATGACCACGGTCGGATTCCGGTCCTTTGAAAAGAGATTCTTCGTCGCCACATCGGCATATTGAACTGGCTGCGCGGCATCGGGTCTGGGAGTCGGCTTCAACGGCGGAACGGTGACCGGCTTAACCGCGACGCTGAGATTTTGCCGGCGCTCGACCTGCGTGGCTTGCCACCTGACACGCGCCTGCCAGGCTATGGCCCCGATGGCCAGCAAAAGCGCCACGTTCAACGCCATCAGCTTCGGTTTCAAAACGCCGCCAGGCCTTTCTTCTCAGGCACGAGCTTCTTCGCGACCACCCCTGCCAGCACCACGCGAACGTTCATCGTCTTTTCCTTCGGGTTCCCGGACGCGATGCGCTCCTCGGACGGCACCACCAGTTCCGGCTCGTGCGACAGGTCCGCGAGGAAATTGACAAACTGCTCGATATGGCATTCAAACGTGATCGTGGTGTAGACCAGTCCGTAATCCCCGAACGCTTTCGGCGCACCGAAATCGCCGCCGCGAACATCGATCTGATCGTTCTTGCCGATGCGGCGCGCAATCTCGAGCAGCGCAGCCTGGGCCTGCGGCGCAGTGTCCGCCTGAATGATTCCGCGCTCCCGGTCGGCAAGGTCGCTGGCAGTCTGTTTCATCGCAGCTTCCCGAGCCGGCAGGGTTGCCGCAACCTGCCGCAGGCGCACCAACCGTTGCCGCGCGAGACCGATACGATCCTCGCTCACGTTTGCCGAGGCCACGCTGACTGTCGACATTGAATCTGAAAAAACGAAGCGCAGGACTCCCGCAACAGCCAGACCCAGGGCCAGAATAACCAGAGCCCGGCGATCCCGATCTGAGATGGTCACGGTGTGGTCCTTCCCGTCCGGCCCCGGCGTGCCGTCTTGATGCGAAACTGCTCGATCTGGCCGTTGCGGGTCACCGATAAGGCAAACTCGGAGTTCTGAAAAAACGGCGACGAATCCAGCGCTTTGAGCAGCGGCGCTGCCTGATCGGCCTCACCGGAGATCATCACGTAATCCGGATAAATCTCGACCGCGCTCGTCCAGATCGGCGGCGGCAGCAGGCGGGTCAGCTCGTTCAGGATATCGAGATCCACCTGCGGGCGGCGGCGGAATTCATCCAGCGCCGCGATCTTGAGCCGGTCCGAATTGATTCTCTTCTCAAGCGTCTGCGCGCGTGATACGGCCGGTTCGAGCTGCCGTGCCGCGCGATCGAGGTCTTCCCGATAGCGGCTTTGTTCGACGGCGGGAAAGACTACAAACACCGCCGCCAGGCCACACGCCAGCAGAACGGCGAGAATCGCGGGGATCAGATATTGCAGCCGATTGTGCGAAGCCCGGCGCTCCGGAGGCAACAGGTTCGCGAACTTTGCCGCGCGTGTCGCGGAGCCGGCGACCGCCGCCGCGTAAGCCAGCGCCGCTGAGGGCGATGAAGGCGTTTTGCCGCGGGCAGCCGGGGGCAACGCTTCGAAAAGCGGCCTCGCCGGGTAATCCGGAGCGATTCGCAGTTCTGCCCGCGAAAGTGCGAGGGCGCGCTCCGGAGCAACCGAAAACTCAGCCGAGAATACGGCGCGGGATTCGCTCTCGCCGTAGATCTCGGTTCGCCCCCGCGCGTCAGTAGTAAAGCAAAGAAGAGAAGCGGGCGCCGCGCTCCAGATACGGATCGCGGAATGAATAACAGCCGTGGAGAAGGTGACGGCCGCCAACAAAATGCCCGCTTCGGCGAAAAGCGTCTCATACGAATCGAGCTGTTCTTTCCGCACTAAACCAACCACCAGGTCGTCGCGCCCCGCGCGAGACCATCCCCAGGCAACTTCCACGTCGCCCCAGGGGTGAAGATTGTCGATCTGCAATTCAATCGCGCTGGCCGCATCCTTATCGGCCACTCCAGGCAACGTCACGGTGCGCACGATCACTTCATCGCGCGGCAACAGCACAGTGGCCGCCAGGCGATTCTCGCCGGCCGCGGCGAGAAACCTCAGCAACTCCGCGCCCCACTCCGCCGCCGGACGATTACGAAAGTCCGCGACGGTAGTTGCAGCCACCAGCGTTGCACCGGAAGGCCGGGCACGCACGATCGCCGCTTCAAGATTGCGTTCGCCGATTACGATTCCGAATCCGGTTCCGAATACGATGGCGCGCCGCCACTTACCCCGCCAATCGAAAGATGCGGCGCCTTTTGCCGAGGTGCTTACAGGGGAGGCAACGGCCGCTTCGGTGTCATACCCGGTCGCGCTCATGTCCGATCAAACCAGCGAACAATTTCGAACCCGACCGGCGCCTTCTCGATATTGCCCGCAAAGTTAAACTTCACCAGAGCGGCAACCGTTCGCCGCAGATCGGATAGTTTTCCATCCGGCTGCCGCATACGCGCCGTCGCGCGCAGAGTGAACATCGACTGCCCGCCAATCCGCAGCCGGGACCCCGCCGGTCCCACCGACTGCGCAATGTCGGCCAACTCCTTGTAATCGAGCACGGGACGCTCCGTCCGGCTTCGCACGATGGTTTGCGCATCGGCGGCTGCCAGCCCGATCGCCTGCAGGACGGCGGGCTGCGCGGTGTTGATATCCACCGCTCCGCCCGATCCGTAAACGGATACACAGTCGCGCAAGCCGGTGTGGGCCCTGCCAAGCGACGTCCCGTAATAAAGATCGGTGGTCATTCCTTTAACCAGCAGCAATTCCTCGTTCTCCAGAAAAGACGCGTGTCGCGGGAGAAAAGACGGAGACTGGCTCAAATAAAATGAATCGAACGGGCTTGGCTGCTCCTGATTCACCGGCGTGTGCCAGTCGACAATCGCGGCGGCGATTTCCGTGGCCCGGTCTTCGGGTGTTCCCAACGCAACGAGGAGACGGAACAGGTCCTCCGGCCGCGATGCATTCAAGCTCAGCTTCGAGGCTTCCGGAATGACGTCAACGTGAACATCCGCCTCCGGAAACGCGAGATCCATCGATGGGTTACCCACATAGTAGAGGGGGCGGCCGTCTTCAGCGAAGTAATTCCGGCCCCACAGGACATGGAGGGCGGCGCGCTCGATGGCGCCGCGGGCGGCGAAGTAAGACTTCACATCGTCCACGCTCGTCTCGGTCCGCTCAGTCTCGCCCCGCACATTACTGGCAACGGTCAGCCCGATCGCGGCCAGAGCGGCCGTCAGCCACAGGACCATCAGCAGAGCCGAACCCCGCTGCCTTGTGCGCCGCCGCGAGTCTACCTTGATCTCGAGCCGTGACCGTGAGAGAGCGGCAACGAAATGATGAGACTGCTCAGTAGCAGGATGCCGAGAAATTAGGGCGCAGGCCAAAAGGCCTGCTCCACCTGAGTCGTAAGCTATTGAGTTTTCTTGTGGAGTAGGCGTTTTCGCCTGCGCTTTCCGCTTGCAAGGACCCGGCATTCTGCGAATTGAGCGAAACGACTGAAACGCTTTACCGGTCGACATAAAAACTCCCTGGAGTGCGCGTCACACTCAAAGGTGCCGTGACAGTGGTGACGTGCAGGCCGTTTGGCCCATGGTCGGAAGAAGAGGCCTCGAGCGGAACCATCTCGATCCGTATGCCGAGCGGAAGCAGCCGGGTCTGCTCCCAATCGGGCCGCCAGATCTGGAACGGCGCTTCCCGCAGCGGTTGGAGATACCAGAAACGGCAGAACGCAAGGCGATCCGCCAGAACGAAAGATTGCGGGCCCGGCGGAACGGATGCGAACCGGACGATCTGCCGTCCCGACGTTGCATCCTGTTCGACGAATGCGATATTTTGGCCGGCCTGCGCGGGCCCCGTATAAAGCGTCTCGTTGACAATGAGGCGCACACCAGGCCGGCTGTCGCCGGGAACGGCTTCACCCGGAATCACCTG
>JBEKTF010000201.1:0-10552 GCA_049516355.1 Bryobacteraceae bacterium
CTGGACGTTTGCAGGAAGCTTCCCATCACGCGGGACGCGGCGGAGGGACTGCACGCGGTTGCAAAGCGAACAGGCCACGCTATATCCAGCCCGCTCAAAGTAGTCGACGACGAATACTGAGCAATTACCCGCCACGACTGGCATTTCGATTGTGCGGGAAGTGTTCGCCTTCGCCAAACCGTTCGCCTTCCCACTGGAATCTCCGTTCACCTTCAGCCCGGAATACTGTTCACCTTCGCTCCGAAACGCTTTTCACGTTCACCCCGGAATCGCGTTCACGTTCGCCCGGAATCCGCAGTCTCCCGGCGTATACTCGAATTGCAAGGAGGGGTTCGGTGATTCTTTGCGATTTGTGCGGCCATGCCAAGGAATGCCTCCAGAAGGAAATTGAGGGTAGGGAGTTCGACATTTGCGCGGACTGTTGGCGGCCGCTGGAAGAAAAGCTCAAGGGCAAGGGGCGGGTGAGAAGGGAGCGGGAGATGGTTGTCCTCCCCGCGCGGACCACGCCGGAGATCGAGGAACCAAGGACAGCTCCGGGATCACCGCCGAAGATTTTTGGACGCCTTCCGAGTCTGGGCTTGGACCACGTTCAAAACCGCTTCCGATATTTGCGGTTATCATTCAACCGAGTTCCAACGGAGGTAGTCACAGCGCGGGCGAAGAAGGTGTCAAAGCACCTTCGGTTATGCAATCTCGGCACGGTCGAACGAACGATGCCAAGGTTTCTCCACATCTAAAGGTCAATTTGAAGGGGCTTCGTAAAGCCACTTTCGACCATGGACGCCAATGAAGGTTAGAACTGCGCCTTCACCTCGCCGTAAGCCCAATCGAGCCAGGGCAACAAGGTCTGGATATCGCTGGTCTCCACCGTTGAGCCGCCCCAGACACGGAGGCCGGGAGGTGCTTCGCGATAGGCCCCAACGTCGTATGCCGCAGCGGCTTTTTCGAGAATGGAAACGATGGACTTGGCGTGCTTGGCCTGATCCTCTTCGGAGAGAACCGTGTACGCCGGGTCCACAATTTTCAGGCAGATCGAAGTGTTGGAGCGCGTGGAGGGCGCGGCTGCGAGAAAGGCCGCCCAGGAGGAGTTCGCAACCCACGCTTCCATAGCTGCCAGGTTTGCGCGGGATCTGGCAACCAGGCCCGACAAACCGCCAATTGATTCCGCCCATTTGAGTCCATCCAGAGCGTCCTCGACACACAGCATCGATGGCGTGTTGATGGTTTCACCCTGAAAGATGCCTTCGATCAACTTGCCGCCCTTCGTCATCTGAAATATCTTGGGCAGCGGACGCTGCGGCACAAAGGATTGGAGCCGGGCAACCGCGCGCGGGCTGAGAGCGATCATCCCATGGGCGCCTTCTCCGCCTAGGGCCTTCTGCCAGGACCAGGTGACGACGTCGAGCTTGTCCCAGGGAATCTCCATCGCAAACACTGCGGAAGTGGCATCGCAGATCGACAATCCCTGCCGATCGGCGGCTATCCAGTCGCCGTTGGGTACTCTTACTCCGGACGTCGTTCCGTTCCAGGTAAAGACAGCATCGCGGTTCCAGTCCACCTGATTCAGGTCGGGGAGTTTGCCATAGTCGACTTTCAAGACGCGCAGATCCGAGAGCTTGAGCTGACTCTTGCAGTCGCTGGCCCAGCCGTTTCCAAAGCTCTCCCACACCAGCACGTCGACGCCGCGCTCGCCGAGCAGGGACCAGAGCGCCATTTCGATCGCTCCGGTATCGGAAGCGGGAACGATGCCCAGCACGTAGTCGCTCGGAATGGCGAGGACTTTCTTGCTGCGCTCGATCACGTCCGACAATTTGGCCTTGCCGATCCTTGCCCGATGTGAGCGACCGACAGCTGCGTCCTTGAGTGCGTCGAGGTTCCAGCCTGGACGCTTGGCGCAGGGTCCCGAAGAAAAACAAGGATTCTTTGGAAGTGACGTAGGTTTCATGCGTATAGGTATTTGCTTCTGCCTGAATTCATCGAATGGATAAAGGCAGCTTGGCGCTACTCATTCCAGGATACTACCTTTACGACTGGCCACTGTCGTCTTCGCAAATGGGGCACGTCAATTCATTACCGGCGCCCGGCTTGGGTGCTGAAGGGGCACGCCCCTGATGAACCGCGTTCGCAATTTCGGTCGGCTTTAGCCGATATCAACAGCGCTTAACGCCTGGCTAAAGACTCCGAACCGTCTCTGTCGAATGCTTAAACGTTCAAATGTATGGCATAGAACGAGATTGGCGAGCCATCAAGCGAGTGGTCGTGCCGGAACGTGGCCGCTCAAGCATCGCAATATCGCCAGTTCACGTACCTGAATCAGGCGCGCTGACGCGCTTTCAAGGTAAAGTTTCGCATACGCGAAACCCCACTGCAGCGCTTTCATAGCATCAATTATCCGTAGGCGTTTCGATTGCACTGGCGTAGAAGGCGACGCTTGTTATTGCGGAGGCGGGGCTGTTTGCTGCAGGACCTCTATGTCGAATCGGCGGAAATCGAAGTCTTCGACGTGAATGTTCTGACGGAAGCTTCTGGACAGCAAGAGACGCCGTTGTTCATGCGGGTTGGCTCGGCCCGGAGAGGGGTACCGCCCACTTCTCATGGGTACTGGTACAGCTTCCGGCGTTGCGCTGCCCAAAAACCTGGCCGCAACCGAGGCGATTGCAGTATACTAAACCGGAAGTAAACATCGCTGAATCAACCATATGCCGCTTCTTGTGCTGGCCGCCCTCGGCCCTTTAGCGCGGCGGCTGTTTGCGGCAATGCTGCGAAGGGAAGGAGTCAACTAATGAGCCGAGGAAAAAGTTATAGATGGGCAATCCCACGGGGAATATATCTGGCGCTGTGTTCGGCCATGCTCCTCTTCATCATGGAAGCGCGGGTGCAGGCGCAGTCCGCCCTGACGCATCATGTGCGCCAGGAAGTCATCAGCGGTCAGGCGCAGTTCCTGAACCCGCTGCCCGCTACGCAGACGCTGCGCCTGGACATTGTTCTGCCGCTGCGCGATCAGGCAGGTTTGGACAGATTCCTGCAGGAGGTCGCCGATCCTTCAAGCCCCTCCTACCGCCATTTCCTTTCGGTGTCGGAGTTTACGGCGCGCTTCGGTCCCAGCGAGGAAGATTATGATGCCCTTACTCGCTACGTGATATCGAACGGCCTTCAGGTGGTTGGCGGTTCCCGCGATGGAATGGATCTGCAGATCGAGGGCCCGGTAGCGGCTATCGAGACAACCTTCAATGTGAGTATGGGTGTCTACCAGCACCCAACGGAAAACCGCACATTTTATGCTCCGGACCGGGAGCCCTCGGTGGGCCTGCCGTTGCCGCTGTGGCACATCTCAGGTTTGGACAACTATTCGATCCCGCATCCCATGCTCGTCAGGAAGAGCGACTACGCGACGGCCCATGGTATCGAGCCCGAAGCCGTCGTGTCTCATGCCACCACCGGCTCCGGCCCTTCCGCTTCTTTCTTGGGCAGCGACATGCGCGCGGCCTACTACTACGGCGGAACGACTCTGACCGGCGCGGGCCAGAACCTCGGATTGTTCGAGTATGCCGGCACCGATCTGGCAGACCTGAACACCTATTTCACGAATATCCATCAAACCAACAATGTGCCAATAACCCTGCTCTCCACGGACGGGACCAGCACCAGTTGCGTGTATTCAAAGCGACGCGGCTGCGACGACACCGAACAGACGATCGACATGACCCAGGCGATCGGCATGGCGCCGGGACTGGCAAGTCTGGTGGTGTATATCGGGTCCACCGATACCGCAATTCTCAGCAGCATGACGACGCACAGCCCGCTGCCCACCACAATTGGCTGTTCGTGGGGTTGGACGCCGGCGGATACCACCACGGATGACCCGTACTTCGAGAGGATGGCGGCTCAAGGCCAGAGCTTCTTTGTGGCGTCCGGCGACTATTCCACCTGGACGGCGTCGGGAAATGCGGAGGCTTGGCCAGCGGACGATGCGCATATCGTTTCAGTCGGCGGCACGGACCTGATAACCAACGGCGCGGCTGGCCCGTGGGCGTCGGAAACCGCCTGGTCGGATAGCGGCGGTGGCGTTTCCCCGGACAAAATCGCGATTCCTTCGTGGCAGCAGCTCCCGGGCGTGATCAACGCGAGCAACAACGGCTCGACGACCTATCGCAACGGCCCGGACGTATCGGCAAACGCCAACTTTAGCTTTTACGTGTGTGCCGACCAAACCGCCTGCACTGCCAACGAATACGGCGGGACCAGTTTTGCGGCGCCCATGTGGGCCGCTTACATGGCTCTGGTCAATCAACAGGCGGCTCTCAAAGGCAATGCGACCCTTGGCTTCATTAATCCATCCATTTATGCAATTGCTGCGGGGTCGGGGTCGAGTTACAGTGCCGATTTTCACGATATCACCAGCGGTACCAGCGGCAGCTATTCGGCGGTACCCGGCTACGACCTGGTGACCGGCTGGGGCAGTCCGAACGGGAGCGGCCTGATCACCGCACTTGCATCGATTCCGGCGTCTCCCGACTTCACCATATCCGCCTCGCCAACTCCGGTTTCCGTCGCCAGGGGAGCCAAAGGGACCAGTACGATCACCACGACGGTTTCGGGCGGCTTTGACTCGGCGGTTGCCTTGTCCGCGTCTGGTCAGCCGACCGGCGTGAGGGCTCCGATCGAGCGGGGAATGATCGAGACACGAGTTTGATGTCCAGAACTGCGCCACGCCGCATTCCGTTGGTCATCTGGTCGGCCACTAGGCAGGTTTCTCGGACGCCGCGCGTCTCGAAGCCGTCAGGGCGGCAGTTAACCAGACGCGCACGGCTCGACGGAGATGGGATGAGAAGGCCGGTCTCCCGGCGGGATGCGTTAGGCTCCCAATTGAGACGCACTCGAGGTGCAAAAGGAGACCGGCTATGAGGAAGGATACCAGCAAGAACAGGAAGCAAAGCGGGAACAAGGGCAGGAAGGAAAACAGAGAGGACTTCGGCTTTTATATCGGAATCGATTACGGGACATCTTTTCCATCCATGAGCTTCTCGAACTGATCCCCGTAGTACGCGAAACCTGGCTCGCCGTACGGTACCGATATCCGCAAAATTGTCGCTGCCGTGAGGTCTGCTGCGTCGCCATCGAGTTTGACGATCTCGGTTATACAGCCCGCGCGGAGATATTGCTGGCACGTCGAAGCCGTCAGGTTTGCCGATCCTTTCCACGGGAGGCTCATGATCATCCGGCAATAACTTACTTCGCAAATCGAGGTAGCGAACCCACCACGCTACGCCGCCGGAAGAATCTCCACGGAAGATTACGAGGAACGTAAAACAACGCCTCGCTCGGAAGTAGCTGCTGGTTAGCCGGTAGCTCGGAATGGCGACGATATTGCACCGAAGAAACGCAGGAGAGCTTGATGCAACTGGCAGGAGCATTCGGTGCCGCTCTTGGAACCGCTTAAGACCGACCAGCCCTTTGGTCCCTTTACACGTTCCGCCACACTTGTCTGACGCGGTGGGCGGAGTACATGGACCCGTTCACGCTGGCATATTTAGCGGGACACAGTGACTTCTCCACGACGCGCCGCTATGTTCACCCGCAAGCGGAAACAGTCCGGGCGGCGATGGAACGCGCGCGATATGGTCGGGGTAGGCACAGTTCTGGGCACAGTGACGAAAAAGCGGCTAAAAGGGAAAACGCCTCATCCTGCACAATGCAGTGAAAGTAAAAGGGATAAATGGTCGGGGCGAGAGGATTCGAACCTCCGGCCTCCTGGTCCCGAACCAGGCGCTCTACCAGGCTGAGCCACGCCCCGATGAATCAACGGTTTAGCCATGGAGACCAGAAAATTGAGCATCTGGTCATATGGAAACGAGAGCTAATTCAAGAACAAGCTTACCATCCTTCAGTGCCTACGTTGAGGACCGAAAATACCTCAAGAACCTCTCACCCGAAACTCTCTCCTGGTTCAGCGATGCCTGGAAAGCGTTTGGCCCCCACCTGGAGCCAGTATTGGCGAACGGGGGCAGATTGAATGAAGGTGGGAAGACAAGCGGCGGCGTACGAGCGATGGCCTGCACAGAGCGCGCTCACTCTCACTGTTGCTGAAGATTGAATTTCCTCAATAGTTGACCACCGACCCGCGAATCCATGATCGAAGGTCAGAAGCCGACCATCTTCGCAGGTCGCTACGGGAGGTCATCGGCTGGCCGCGTGTCACCACATCGCCTGATGCATCTCGAATGACAACTGAGATCCATTCCCCAGGACAGCCGTCGCCTACGGTAACGCTGTGACTTCCGCAAAATTCCTCAGCCACGGCTCTTTCAATCCGGCCACGTTCCCAATCCATGTGCCATCATCTCATGCTGCTAATTCTTTCAAAGCAGCCTCACTACCCCGGCTATGGCCGCTGGCGTGATAGATCGCCTGTGGAATGTTGAAGACCTCGTGGCGGCGTGGGGAGCCAGCGAGGGCATAAAGCCAGGGATGACCCGAAAAGAAACAGTCCGAATCAATTCTGTCTGTTTTCGTTCCTGCGTTCACGAATCCGTTGCGGTACCATCTCTACGCTCGGCCAGGGTGCTTATGCTGTCACATGCGGAAATTATTGAAATCCTCAATCGCGATGTATATTCGGCCAGCGAAAGATTGACCAAAGCTCGCCAAAAGGTTGACGCCATAATCTCCGAAGTGCCTGGTGAACTTCCGCAACCGGACGGCCAGCACAGGATCATGAATGCGAGCAAGGAGCACACAAAGGCGATGAGAGTTCTCGAAGTGGCCCTCAAAAGACATTCTGGATTCACGCTGAACGGAATCATACCAGAAGAGTTGAAAGCCAATTCAGGTAACAAAGCTGGCTAATTGTCAAAGTAGTTCACTGTCCAAAATCACCGCTTTTGACAAGCAGGAAGGGCGTATGTACTCCCCAATCCGCGTGCCTGAATGTTGTCTGGTGGTGCGCTGGAACTCCAGTTCACGAGATGTACCCCCCTATGGAGTCAGTAAGTAACCAGGTACGCCCCGCCCAGTGGGGGTGGGGGGACTTTTCGTGAATTTCCACACAGGCATCACAATGTGACCACACACAGGGCGCATTTGCCAGCCCGACCCTCACAAAGGAATTCAGAATGGAAATTTCTCTCCAAGACCTGTACTGGCAAGGCATTCTTGGGTGTATACTTCCGACGTTGGTTACCGGAATGTATCAGTTGTGGGTGATGAGTCCGGGTCAGTCGCTAGCAGTTATAGGACTACTAATCCCCTGAACGCGCGGACCTTGCAGGCAAGACATCGGGTCAAGGAGACCAAAAACAGCGAAAAGGATCAACAAAGAGGGGAAAACAATGCTTACTACCATCAGAAGAGTCATTTAGCGGAATTTGGCCGCGCTGGCTGGAGCGCAGGCGTGGGCAGTTACACCAATTACATCCTGCCCGTTCACTATTTCAGCGCCAGGTAACTATGTCGTCACCGCAGACCTCCTGCCGTGCCCGAACGGTGGGATATACATCCAGGTGAGCAATGTGACCGTGAATTTGAATGGCCACATCATCGCGGGGCCACCCATTGCGAATGGGATTGTGGTTAATCCCGGCGGAAGCCCCCGCCTGAACCAGATCGGCATTTCGGGTCCTGGCTTGATCCAGGGCTTCCAGCAAGGCATTTTCATCCAGAACTCTTATTATGTTCAGGTGACCTAGACGACGGTAGCGGATAACACGTTCGGCATTGCTACTTCAAATGTTACGTACGTGACTCTGGGTGGGAATGTGATTGGCGGCAGTACAGGCGTTACAATTGGTGATGGTATGGACTTGACTCAAACGACGGGCGCTCAAGTGACTGGCAATCAGGTGGTGGGGAATTCAAAGGGCATTTGGCTGCTGTCGGGAGATTCCAACGTACTTACCGGGAATGTGGTGAGCGGAAATATCGGATCGGGTATCGTGTTAGGCAATAGCGGCAACCCTTTTCCCTTGACCAACTCCCGGGTCTCTTCAAACACCACAAACCTGAACGGCCAAGCCGGAATTCAGATACTGACCCTGCAGTCAGGCTCCTTTGGGAATGAGATCTTCAGTAACACTTCATCCGTTGGGAACAAGGGCTATGACTTGGAGGATGATAACGCGGGGTGCGGAACAGACTTCTGGAGCGGCAGCGTTCACTTCACAACCTTCCAAACGCCTCTTTGGGCGTCGGTGAAGAGCATGGCTTTCACTGGCGACTGCGTGCCGCTGAGGTGCCTGAGCCGGGAACAATACGCCTGCGACAGGTCGAGATTGCCAGCCCAGAAGGAACCCCGAGCGGAAATTTCTCTTCAAAACCGGCACTGGCAGGAGCATTTGGGTATATACTGCCGACACTGGTTCCATAATGTATCCAGCTATAGGTAGTGGCTCCGAGTCAGTTACTAGTAGTTACAGGACTACCACACCCCCTATTCCAGTCGAACCCAAGCCGTGGATGCGTGAACCTCGAAGAAGATAAACAGACAAGGAGAACACGACATGAAGTGCTTCAATAGAGATCTGAAGAATTTGACGGGGCCAGTGGCATCTGTGCTTCTGGTGACACTGGCAAGTCTCGTGGTCGCGGCAAGTGCATATGGCATCGAAGGTGGCCCCGTAGTAGACGTTTCCACACTGATGAATAACCCCTCATTTGAGAACGGCTTGCAGCCCATTGCTCCGGGCAATCAAGTCGGATGTCCGATGGGTTGGACATGTGGCGGCAGCCCAGCGCCTGGGGGAACAGCCTACATGGTTATGCCTGCCCAGTATATGCTGGGTATGGACGGCTTGATGGGCGGCCTCATCGTACCGGATGGCATGCATGCAGGTCAGTGTCCGACACTGGTTGCAGGCTCATGTCAGCTTTACCAGCTCGGGCTCGGCAAGTATGCGGCTGGTATGACCTACATGCTTAATTTGTGGGTCGGCACGCCCCTCACGGTGCCCAATTGCGGGACAGCGCCGCAATGCGTATCAGACGTAACACCGGCCGGAAAGGTTGCCAGAGTTACTTTCTATTGGTTGGGCAACGGTAACGGACAACTGCAGGCCACCAATATCCCCGTCCCAGCCCCTGGCCAGTGGCTGTTAGTCCCACTGAGGTTCACTCCGGCGGGGAATCAGGTTGGCCAACCCATCAACATTCTGATCTTCGCTTCCACCGGCGCAGGCCATGAGATCATAAACTTCGACATCGCTCCGCCAATGTGAGGCGGCTACTGTCAGCATCTTTAGCACCTGCGGGGAGCACAAACTGGATGTAGGACTACTCAACAAGTGACCTGATCCCCCTGATCCGCTCAGGCATGTTTTGCTGACCAAGCCGTGACCGCGTATCCTTAGAGGGGTAGAGGGTCCACTCACCTGGACTCGCCGACTGTCAATATACCTCCCAAACTGAGTGCAACACTGCAACACGCCTCCGGGCGACTGCGAGACGAGCATGGTTTCACCGCTGCTACCATTCGGCTGAGCAAACTGAGCCGGGAACAATGCGACTGAGACAGGGCAAGATCAGCAGGCCCAGAAGGATGGAAATTGTCTCTCAAAACCCTGCACTGTTCCAGGTGGTTTGGGTGTATACTGCCGACACTGGTTCCAGCGTGTATATGGTTCTAGTGGGCGGAAAGCCTTAAGATTCAATAGGAAAGGAGCATTGCTACATTTCCTGGTCCCGAACCAGGCGCTCTACCAGGCTGAGCCACGCCCTGATTCTTTGAGTGTAGCAACTCCCCGTATTATCAGGCCGTATTATCAGGGCTATGATGATGGGCGTGACTTTGCGCGACTTGCCATCTGTAGACGACGTACTGCAACGCCTCGGGCCAGCCGTCGCGAGGTTCCCGCACGCGCTGGTAGTGGCCGAAGTGCGCAAAGCCCTCGACGCCGCGCGGGAAACCTTGAAAGCCGGAACGATTCAACAAACGCCAATTCAACAGTCGATTGAGCAAGCGGTACATGTCGCCCTTTCCGCGTGGACCATTCCGTCGCTCCGTCACGTAATCAATGCGACGGGCGTCGTGCTCCACACGAACCTGGGTCGCGCGCCGCTGGCGCCGTCCCGGCCAGAGCAGGGTTATAGCAATCTCGAATACGACCTGGCGACAGGCCGGAGGGGGAAGCGCGATGTGCACGTCGGGTTATTACTTCAAGCGATTCTCGGCCGTCCGGCGATCGCGGTGAATAACGGCGCGGCGGCGCTCTTTCTGGTCCTCAACGAACTGGCGGCGGGTGGGGAAGCGGTGATCTCTCGCGGCGAATTGATTGAAATCGGCGACGGCTTCCGCATCCCTGAAATCATGCAGCGCTCGGGGGCCGTGCTGCACGAAGTGGGTACCACGAATCGCACCCATATGGACGACTACCGCGATGCGATCAACGACCGTACCCGCGTGATCCTCAGGGTCCATCCGAGCAACTTCCGTATGACCGGGTTTACCGCGCGTCCGGGCCTGAGTGAACTCGTACAACTGGGGCGCGAACGTGGCATCCCGGTCTATGAGGATCTCGGCAGCGGCTGCATTGTCGATCTCCGCGAGTATGGAGTCAACGAG
>JBEKTF010000202.1:0-10075 GCA_049516355.1 Bryobacteraceae bacterium
GCTGACCGAGGCCCAGATCAAGACTCTCGTGGCTTGGGCCGACAGCGGGGCTCCGGAAGGCGACGCGAAGGATCGGCCCGCTCCGATGCAGTTCCAGGATGGGTGGAACATCAAGCCTGACATGGTGATCGAAATGCCCAACGAGTACGAGTTGCCGGCGACGGGCGTCATTGATTACCAGAATTTCCTGGTTAAGGTCAATTTCAAAGAGGATGTCTGGATTCAAGCCGCCGAGATTCGTCCAGGGAACCGCCAAGTGGTACACCACGCGAGGGCATACGTGGTCCCTCCCGGATCCCATTTCGCCGACGGAGCGGAGCCGGGAGTGGCGTTCGTCAAACCTGTCGGGCGGCCTACCCAATCCGCGCAACCGCGGGCTGGCGCGGTCCTGGCTGGTCCTTCGACAGAGATCCTGGCAAAGTGGAATCCGGGATTAGAGGCACAGGACTTCACGGTGGAAGGCGCGGCAAAGTTCATACCGAAGGGATCGGACATCGCGTTCGAGATGCATTACACAACCATCGGCAAGGTCGCCACGGACAAGACTAAAGTTGGATTAGTTCTGGCGAAAACTCCTCCGAATCGCCGTTACCTGACTTCAGGTAACCTCGGCAATAGCAATTTCACTCTGAAGCCGGGCGATAGTAATGCAGAGGTCAGGGAAGAGGTCGTGATTCAAGACAAGGCTGATCTGGTGTGGGTGCAACCCCACATGCACTTACGAGGAAAGGACTACGAACTTCAGGCATTCTATCCCACGGGCGAATCCGAAACATTGCTAAAGGCGAAGTTTGACTTCAACTGGCAACTAGGATACGAGTTCGCGAAGCCTGTCGAATTACCCAAGGGCACTCGCCTGGTAGGGATCTCCCATTTTGACAACTCTGCAAACAACCCGTTCAATCCGGATTCGAAGGCAGAGGTTCATTGGGGTCGTCAGAGTTTTGACGAGATGAGCGTCGGCTTCTTTTCCGTTATTGTCGATGTCAACGCCAACCCGGCGAAGTTAATCCGCAGAGCGGCGGGGACCGGGGTAGCTCTTGAGTGATTTCCCGCCGTTTTCACGCGGCAAATGGTCTCCGGGGCGTATTATCCCGCAGTTCGCTCCTTCGGGACATGCTTACGGACCAGCGGGTCCTTCCGTGCACCTGGAAGAACCGCCCCCCCGTCGCACCGGTTCAGCCGGGGCGATGCGGAGAATGTGGTAACCCACCATGATTCCTAACGAAAGCCAGATTCGGAACCGGCGCCAGTTTCTAAGATTTCTTGCGGGGAGTCCTTTCGCGGCACTTCCGCTGTCAGCATGGCAGGCGCAACTCCCCTCCGCCGGTGTTCTTGCCAGTCCCAAAGACGCTCTCAATGTGATGGACTTCGAGGAGGCGGCGCGCCGTGCGCTTCCCCCCGCGCACTGGGGCTACATGGCTACGGGCGTCGACGACGACGCTACTCTCAGGGCCAACCGGGAAGGGTTCAAACATATTCAGCTCCGGCCCCGGCGCCTGGTCGATGTGTCAAAGGTCGACTTGCGAACCGACGTGTTCGGGACGGCCTGGGAAGCGCCGATTTTCATTTGCCCGGTCGGAGAGCAGAAAGCGTTTAATCCCGAGGGCGAAGTGGCCACGGCGCGGGCAGCCCGCGCTAAGAAGGCGGTGCAGATTCTCTCGACGGTCACATCTTTCCCGGTTGAAGAGGTCGCCAAGGCTCTGGGAACACCCCCGTGGTATCAGCTCTACATGCCTTCGCGCTGGGAAGCGACCGAGAAAATGGTCCGGAGAGTCGAAGCGGCGGGGTGTCCGGTGTTGGTCTGGACCGTCGATCTGCTCGGCGGCCGGAACACGGAGACCATGGAGCGTTTCCGCCGGACGGATACGAGAGACTGCGCGGCTTGCCACACCAGCCCTCGGGGTGGGGCTGCGGACAGGCCAATGTTCGACGGGATACAGGGCGGGATCAATCCGTCTTCGGCGACGTGGGATTATGTCGACCGCCTGAAAAAGATGACCAGGATGAAGCTCATGCTCAAGGGCATTGAGACGCGCGAGGACGCGCGGTTGTGCCGGGAGCATGGCGTGGACGGCATCGTCGTCTCCAACCACGGCGGCCGGGCGACCGAGGACTTGCGCCCTACCATTGACAGTCTTCCCGAGGTAGTGGAAGCAGCAGGCGGCCAGATTCCGGTATTGGTCGACGGTGGCTTCCGCCGTGGCACGGATATCTTTAAAGCGTTGGCACTCGGCGCCCGAGCGGTAGGCATCGGCCGTCCCTACATCTATGGCTTGTCCTCGTTCGGGCAGGAGGGTGTCGAGCGGGTGCTGGATATTTTGCGCGCCGAGCTTCAAATGGTGATGAAGCAGTGCGGCACAACGGCTATTGCGCAGATCACAAGAGCGTCTGTCGCGATCGGCGATGTGCGGTTCTAGTTCCGTCAGCCGTTCTTCGCCGATCTGGGCTCGCGGCGGGAGCGTACGGTACCTCGACAGTTGGGCAGTGCGAAGTTATCGCATGCCCGGCCCATCGGTAGTGTGCACGTGATAAGAGTGTGCACCTGATAAGAGTCTGCACCCGATAAGGTGACGGGTGAATTATCAGCCCACGCTTAAGACACGCTTAAAAAACCTTTGACACCGGCCCGAAGCCTCAATATAATTCGTTCGCCACTCTTAAGGGGGGCTTAGACTTTGAAAACACTCGCGAGCACTCTTGTACTTCTTGTACTTGCCTGCGCCGGACTCCGGGCTCAGGCCACGGCGGCATCACAAATCTCAGGAACCGTTCGGGATGCAAGCGGGCTGGCTGTGCCCGGAGCCGAGGTCAAGGCCACGCAAACAGCGACCGGTCTGGTTCGGACAGTTACAAGCGGAGCAGACGGCAGCTACGTGCTCCCCAATCTGCCCATCGGGCCCTATCAGCTAGAGGTCAGCAAGGAAGGCTTCAGCAAATACCTGCAAGCGGGCATTGTGCTACAGGTGGACAGCAACCCGACGATCGATGCCGCTTTGAAGGTGGGCTCGGTGAGTGAGCAGGTTACGGTGCAAGCCGACGCTGCGATGGTGGAGACCCACAGCACCGGCGTTGGTCAGGTGGTCGATCAGGAGCGTGTCGTGGACCTGCCGCTGAACGGCCGCGAAGCCAACTATCTGATCTTCCTTGCCGGAGCGGCCACACTGGCCCCCTCCAGCGACTTGAATTCAACCAAAAACTACCCCACCGTCGTCATTACCGTCGCCGGCGGCCTGTCCAATGGAATGACGTTCCTGCTGGATGGAGCCACGCACAACGATCCCTATAACAACCAAGGTCTGCCGCTGCCCTTTCCGGACGCTCTGCAGGAATTCAAGGTAGAGACCAGTGCCCTGCCCGCGCAGTATGGGCAACACTCAGCGGCCGCGGTCAACGCAGTGACCAAATCGGGCGGCAACGAGTTCCACGGCGACGCTTTCGAATTTTTCCGGAACGGAGATGTTAACGCCCGAGACTTTTTCGCGCCTACCCGCGACACCCTGAAACGCAACCAGTTTGGAGGCACGTTTGGCGGGCCGGTCAAGAAAAACAAGCTCTTCTTCTTCCTCGGCTACGAGGGAACGATCCAACGGTCCGATCCTTCGACCGGAATCGCCTTTGTCCCCACGCCGGCCATGCTGACCGGAGATTTGACCGCCATCACCTCGCCGGCCTGCAACGGAGGAAGGCAGATTACCTTGAAGGCTCCGTACATCAACAACCAGATCGCGCCCTCGCTGATTGCTCAGCCGGTGTTCAGCATCATGAAGTACTACCCGGTCCCCACTGGTCCGTGCGGCCAGGTTTCCTTCGGAAGTTTGACCAATTCGGATGAGCACCTGGGGCTGGCGAGAGTCGACTATCAGTTCAGCGACAAGCAGTCCATGTTTGTCCGCTATTACGCGGCTCATCTGTTCCAGCCGTCGCCCTATAACAACATGGACCTGCTCAGCCTGACCAACGCCGGTGTAGACGATATGGTTAATTCGTTTGTGTTTGGCGATACGTACCTGATCGGCAGCGGCGCGGTGAGCTCGTTCCGCGCGACTTTGAACCGGGGAGCAGTAACTAAATTCCAGGACCCGTTTTTCTCGCCCCAGGATATCGGGATCAACGTTGTCTCCGCAATTCCGAAATATACGTTGATGAATATAACCAACGAGTTCTATACGGCGCTCAACACAGCGCCTCCCGGCAGCATCAAAACCACTACCGGCCAGATTGCAGAGGACGTGAGCATGGTGAAGGGCTCTCACCAGATCGGATTCGGGGCCAACTGGATCCACCCGATTGAGGATGCGACCATCAATCTGTACTCCGCGGGTCAGTTCACCTTCTCCGGCCAGGCGACCGGTTTGTCGATGGCCGACTTTCTGATTGGCTCCGTCGGCACCTTCATCCAGTCCAACCCCGCGCTCGCCTATCAGCGCCAGCAGTATATTGGCCTGTACGTGCAGGATTCGTGGAGAGTGAAGCCGCGCTTGACGGTGAACTATGGCGTTCGCTGGGAGCCGAATCTCGGTACGTCGGTGAAAGACGGATGGGTGACGCATTTCGATATGGCGGATTTTAACGCGGGCGTCCACAGCACCGTGTATCCGAATGCGCCGGCTGGTTTGCTGTTCCCCGGCGATGCGGGGTTCCCCGGCAACAACCAGCCCAGTCACACCCCCGTGGCCGACTTCGCTCCGCGTCTGGGTCTGGTTTGGGATCCCAAGGGAGACGGCCGCATGACCGTCCGGGCCTCGTACGGGATTTTTTACGACCTTTCGCACATATTCGAAGACTACCAATATGCATTTAATGGTCCGTGGGGCAACAACGTCACGTTGACCAATCCCCCGGGCGGCATGGTGAACCCGTGGCTAAACTATCCGGGCGGGAATCCTTTCCCGGCTAACCTGAGCGCCAATTCTCCCTTTACATCGGCCGGGTCTTACATGACGGCTCCGTCCAACATCAAAACCACCTACACCGGGGCGTGGAATCTGAGCGTTCAAAGACAGGTTGGCAAAAACTGGCTGATTTCGGCGAATTATCTCGGCAACAATATCGTTCACCTCATCTCCGGGCAGGCCCTGAATCCGGCCATCTATCTGCCCGGCGCTACCTGCGTCATCAACGGGGTGACCTATACTCCCTGTTCGAGCACGGCAAACACCCAACAGCGCCGCTTCTTGTCGTCGCTGAACCCGGCGCAAGGGGCTTTCTATGGCACAGTCGGCCAATTGGACGACGGCGGAACGGGCAATTACAATGGGCTGCTGCTCAGCGCGCAGCGCCGCCTGGCCAACGGCGTCACCGCGCTGGCGAATTATACCTGGTCGCATTGTATCGCCGACGCCGCCAGCACCGAGTTGAGCGCGAGCGGCTCCTACAGTCAGCCCTCTAACCGGCGTGCGGATCGGGGCAACTGTCTGGCATCGGACCGCCGGCAAGTGCTCAACGTTTCCCTGGTGGCCCAATCGCCCAGGTTCTCGGATCGACGGCTGCAAATGGTAGCCGGGGGCTGGCAGGTTTCGGCGATCATCAG
Organism: Bryobacteraceae bacterium; assembly: GCA_049516355.1. GTDB lineage: Bacteria > Acidobacteriota > Terriglobia > Bryobacterales > Bryobacteraceae > BOG-234. The sequence goes on from JBEKTF010000202.1 coordinate 5,534, forward strand.
TGCCCAGACGGGCAGTTACTTCTCGGTGACCAGCGGCGTCGACGCCGCGTTGACCGGGATCGCCACCAATCAGCGGCCCAATCAAGTACTGGCCGATCCGTATCCAACCAACCAGAGTATCAACCAGTGGATCAATCCAGCCGCGTTCGGTTCGGCGGCGGCTGGCACATATGGAAACCTGGGCTTCGACAACATCCTCGGCCCGGGAGCCTTTCAGTTGGATATGTCGTTGTCTCGGTTTTTCCAGATTCGCGAAAAGCAAAAGCTGGAAGTGCGGTGGGAAGCGTTCAATGTTCCGAATCACATGAATCCGAACATTCCGGTCTCGACGGCTTTGAACAGCGGAAGTTTCGGTAAGATCACGAATGATATCAGCCCCTCGGTTGGCCAAGGCACCATCGCGGGCGCGGCTGGTCCGGGTGACCCGAGAATTATGCAGTTTGCGTTGAAGTATATCTTCTAAAATCGGGAAGCAATCTCAACGTCGAGGCTGAAAACCAGCCGGCAAGTTCCAGGAGAACAGAAACAATGCAGAGATCCAAAAAGACTTCCGTCGGCCGGCGCGGCTTTTTGAAGGGCGCGGCGGCTGGAGCGGCGGCGCTGGTTACGACCAGCCCGGCCGTGATGGCGCAGCGCCCGGCCGCCGAAGTGGCTGCGGCGCCCGCCGGAGGCGCACCGGCGCCGACCGCGGAGCAGCTTGCGCGAGAGGCCGGCAACGTTCGTCCCCCGGCATCCGTCCGCACCATCACGCATCCCGGCTCGGATGCCATGGTTCAGACGATCAAAGATCTCGGAATCGAATTCGTAGCCGCCAACCCCGGTTCGAGCTTTGAAGGTTTGCAGGAGTCCCTCATCAATTACGGCAACCCGCCAAACCAGACGCCGGAATTCATCACGGCCCTTCACGAAGAATCGTCCGTCGCCATGGCACACGGTTACGCCAAGGCCACCGGCAAGCCAATGATTGCCTTGCTGCACGGCACGCTGGGCCTTCAGCACGCCTCGATGGCCATGTACAACGCCTTCCATGATCGTGCGCCCATATTCATGATTGTCGGCAACGACCCCGATTTCATCCCCGCCCACACCGCTCGCGACATGGCCGGCATGGTTCGAAGCTTCACCAAGTGGGATGCTCAACCAAAAACTTTGGATGAGGTACTTGTCGCCATTCATCGTGGATATAACGAAGCCATCACGCCGCCCATGGCGCCAACCCTCCTGGTTATCGATACGGATCTGCAGAAAAACAACGCGCCCGGCGCAAAAGGGCCCGCTTACAAACCGCCGCAATTCGTAACCGTCGATGCCACCCACGCCAGAGAGATCGCAAAAGGTCTGGTGGACGCCCGGAATCCACGAATTGCCGTAGGGCGCTTGCGCACCCCCGAGGGAGTGAAGCGGGCCGTAGAGCTCGCCGAACTGGTCGGCGCGTGCACGAGCACGGCTGCAACCAGCGGGCCCATGAGCTTCCCGCAACGCCATCATCTTTGTGGTCCTGGTGCGGATACCTCTTACGATTACGTGCTTGGCCTCGATGCGCCCGGCGCTCAGGTATCGATTGCCACTGTAACGCTGGCATCGATCAAGCCGCAGCGCGACCCCGCTGACATCGGGTTCGGCGGGCTCGATGGTCGCAACAGATTTGAAGCCAGAAACGGCAACGCAAATCGCGGCGTCGTCATCGAGGCGGATGCCGAAGCCAGCCTTCCCTTGATTATTGAAGAGGCGAAGCGGCTGCAGACATCCGACAAGAAAGCGCTGGCCCAGGAGCGTGCGGCGAAGCATGCCACTGCCAATCACGACGCTCGCGTGCAGGCCGTCTCGCGCGCGGTCGAAGTCGCCAGAGCCGGATGGAACGGAACCCCGATCAGCACCGCGCGGCTTTATGCCGAACTCTGGCCCCTTATCAAAAATGAAGACTGGTGCCTGTCCTCGCCGAGCGGTTTTTCGGGCGGACACAACGCGCAGCTTTGGGATCACGACAAGCCATACAGCTATCTGGGAAGCCAGGGCGGGGGCGGTATGGGCTATGGAGCGCCGGCATCCACGGGCGCGGCGCTGGCCGCAAGGGGACGCAATCGAATCGTCGTCAACATTCAGTGCGATGGCGACCTGAACTACGCTCCCGGCGTTCTCTGGACTGCCGTGCACCACAAGCTTCCGATGCTGACCGTCATGCACAACAACCGCGCGTGGCATCAGGAATTCATGTTCGTCGAATACATGGCCGGAGTCCGCGGCCGCGGCGGCGATCGCTCCTGGATCGGCAGCACTCTGCGCGACCCCGACATCGACTACGTGAAGATGGCCGGGGGTTACGGTATGGCCGGAGAAGGCCCGATTTCGGATCCTTCGAAGCTGTCGGCGTCGCTCAAGCGCGGCGTGGATGCCGTGAAGCGCGGCGAGCCCTATATGATCGACGTCATCACGCAGCCCAGGTAGACAGTATGAAGAAAAACTGGAAGGCAATCTGTTTCTCCGCCGTTGCGGCGCTGGCGGTGTTCGCCGTGTCAGGCCAGGCGCAGGAGGGCGGCGGCCGCCTGGGAGCATTGCCCGGCAAGACTCCACCGCCCACCAGCCCGGTTTCCGGGAACACAGCCAATGGGAAGAAACTCTACTTCTCCTATGGCTGCTACGCTTGCCATGGTTACAACGGTGAGACCGGCGCCCGTGCTTTTGTGGGCAACTGGGGAAACCTCGGCACCGAGCAGGCTTTCATCGGGTTTCTGCGGGGGCGAGCGAACGTCACGCCGCTGATCCCTTCGACGTCGATGCCGAACTTCGGCGAAGCCTCGCTGCCAGACGATCGGGCCAAAGATATCTACGCGTATATTCGCTCGTTCAAGAGCAGTGCTCCCGACGCCAATAGTATTCCGACTCTGAACGCCATCGTCGCAGCGGCGAAAGCGGCAAAGTAGCTACGCGGCGCGTGTTTTGCCGGGTCCATAAAAAAGGACCAGCGCGCCGTTCCGCCCGGCGCGCCAGCCGTCCTGCAATTACTCGCCCAGGCAACAGCCCGTCTCTGTTTTGTGGCGATACAATCGGGCAGGATTGTCTGCGCGTTCTGCCAGCACCTCGAAGCGAAATTGGCGCGTCTCCATCGCGTCCATGCCTTGACGCTGGAGAACCTGCGGGCCAGCGCGGCGGCGGTCAATCTGAACGAATATCGCCGCCTTTCGGCCATTGAAACCGATGCGAAGCTTGAGTTGGACAATCGCGAGGGATGAACTCACCCGACATAGGCAAAGCCACAAGAAAGCGATTTGAAAATCCCGGCGCACGCTGAGCCGTCTCACGACCGAGCGTTACCTCGGGACGAAGCAGGATCTCGCGCACGCGCCACAACGATGCGGTCAAGTTGAAACTTGCGGTGTGAAGGTGGCTCCTATTTAGAAAGCTCTCCGCGCAATTGATCTCGGGTGCCAATCGTTGGTCACCAGCGCGTTTGAACTAACCCGCTCGGGCGGGGATGCCACAAGGCGCTGGGTTGCTCAATCCATGAAGGCAGCAAGATGCCGGCTTCCGAATCGGCGCAGCCAGAATTGAACGAAGCCGACGATTGAGCAGAACGTGCATTTGCTGGTGTGCCTGGGGGACAAAGCGGTAATCCATGCGTTGCGAGTGCGGCCGTCGAATCAGCGGTTTTTGGCGGCACTACTTGCAACTGGAGCTGTGTCAGACGGCGACGAGGCCCATCGCGGCCAAACCGGTCGTGCCGAAGACACGCAAGTCCGCTCCGAAACCGGCGGGCACAGCCTGGAAGACCTTCGATCCCCGCAAAGGGCCGAAGATCTGGCAGGCGGCACCAGTCTCCGGCGCCAAACCCGAGGACTGATGGCCTGCGCGAGGGAAATCAATTCAATAATAAGGAAGCCGGGCAACATCGGGCCCGGTTTGACTGGGGGTTTGGCGCCGTCTGATTCGGAGCCAGCCCCGTCACCTCGGCTTTGGATCTTCCCCTGGAGCGCGGCTTCCCGAAGAATCGGGTTCAACCTAACACGCACTTCACAGACGCCTCACCAAAATAGGACCTTCCTACTTTTCCCTGAAATCCTTCAGCCGTGCCCTGTTCAGGGCCCCCTTGACACTGGCTGAGACATTGGATAGTGTTCAAGTGGGTAAGATTGCCGAGGAGCGCGAACCGAATGCTACGAATCTTCATCGCTGCTAGTTTCCTGATGGGGGTGGCCATGGCCGCGGATTCACCCGCGCCGGCAACCTTCAACAAGGAAGTGCTTCCCATTTTGCAGAAGAACTGCCAGGAATGTCATCGTCCTGGGGAAGTGGCGCCGATGTCGTTCCTTAGCTACGAGAGCACCCGTCCGTGGGCCAAGGCGATCAAAGCCGCAGTGGCGACCCAGAAGATGCCCCCGTGGTTTGCGGATCCGAAGTATGGTCATTTCTCGAATGAGCGCAAGCTGACCGAGGCCCAGATCAAGACTCTCGTGGCTTGGGCCGACAGCGGGGCTCCGGAAGGCGACGCGAAGGATCGGCCCGCTCCGATGCAGTTCCAGGATGGGTGGAACATCAAGCCTGACA
>JBEKTF010000203.1:0-9986 GCA_049516355.1 Bryobacteraceae bacterium
TTCGTGAGTACGCCGTTCGCGCCGCCTCACCAGCCGAAAACCTCGCGCCCATGTGGCCCCGACTTGGGCTTTCCCTTCTCAACCGATCCCGCGTCAACTTTTCATCCCGACACGCTCCTAGCTGTTGACGCCCGAGGCGAGGAATCCGCCATCGACGCCGGAAAACCAACTTGGTAGGACGTGCCGTCCCGCCACGCCCCGGCGCAACGTGGGCCAAACGTGCGCGAAAAGCGCGGTAACACGCCAGCGCGTCAGCCTCGGGGTTTCATCGGGGCGGCTCACCGCTTCGGCCAGGGGCCGCGCGAAAAGCGCGGAAAGCCTGGGGATCGGAAGTCTCAAGAACCCGGCAAACCTGCGACCGAAGGGCTGGGATCATGCTGTCGCGATCACTCAACTGGCTTCGCCCGGACATGGCGGGGTGCGCGCTTCCGCGGCGTAACGGATTTCTCGCCTTTCTGCGCGTGCACGGATTTGACGCCAGGATCAGCGGGCACGGTTCACCGACCGAAGCCCGCCGGCGTTGTCCCTCCCGTGCCAACGGCGTTGAAGTTCGCGCGCAATGGTAGGCTCACCCAAGGGAGGAGATGCAGGGCAAGCTGACCGGAAGTTCGACGCGTGGCTGACGTCCCCTGTGGGATTGCCATAGATCCTCAAACTTCCACGAAGTGTCGGGCTCCGCTCCTGCGCCCTCCCTTTCGTCTTCGCTGATGCCCGAAGGCGCGTAAGCTGCAGCCCGAATGGGAAAATCACATCGCGTCCGTACCGATTACGTTTGAGCAGGCCCTGTCTTGTTTGTCCGAGGGGTCTCTGTCCGAGACGCGTCGAATGTGATGCTCTTATCGGCGGTACCCTCTCTTTTCGTGGGGAACCCGAAGACATGCACCGTCTCTTTCTGCGATGCCGCGGGCGTTCGACACTCGGTCGACGTGGGCGCCGAGACCCTCTCCGCACCAGCGGGTACGGTTCATCCACCGAAGCTCCACCGGGGTTGCTCGACGCCAAAAAAATACCTTCCGACATTGCGGAATATCGCGCCAGGTACAGAGCGCCGCGTTGCTGTCATCATTTGCTGGAGGCTCTATCGCACTTCCGCAGGGGTATCGTTATGCAGCGGAACCGTGCCATGACAGCCTATACCGGGGTCTATTCCTTTTGGCTGCCAAGGTGACCGGCGGACCGATTCTTGCGGGCTTCCAAAGACCGTTTAAGCGCCTCCATTATGTCAATGACTGCGGGGGAGCCCGGAGCCTTTCGTCGCTCCTCCTCAAATAGCCGCGCAAGACGTTGCGCCTCGGCAATCTGCGCGGGAGTCATTTCGGCTTCGAGTTTACCGATTGTAGCGGCGCGTTTAATGTCGAACTGTTCATCATCGGTAAACACTGGGGTCCATCCAGGGTAACTCGGGCGATTTTTGCGGGTTTCCAAAGACTGTTTAAGCGCCTCCATTATGTCGATAACCGGCTTTATTCGCTCTTCCTCAAACAGCCATTGCGCGAAACGTTGCGCGTCGGCAATCTGCGCTGGAGTCATTTCGGCATGTGCGGCCCCCAGACTCATCCACATATGGGCTCGAACATAGTCCTTCACCACTCCAGCCCCGAATTTGTACAGCAGGCCAAGGTTGAATTGCGCCTTATCGGAACCCCGGTCCGCAGCCTCACGGAACCACTTGGCCGCCTCGCCGTAGTCTTGGGCAACCCCTTGCCCGAAGGTATACATCACTCCAAGCTGGCATTGCGAAAGATCGTCGCCCTGCTCGGCGGCCTTACGGTACCATTTGGCTGCTTCGGCGTAGTCCTGGGTGAATCCTTCGCCGTAGTGGTACATCCTGCCAAGCGTGAATTGTTCCTCAGCGTCGCCCTGTTCGGCAGCTTGGCTGCAACGCTCATAATCATTGAGCATCGCCGCGTCCCGCCGACCGCGAGCTACGAGGTTGGATCTTGCCTTCGAAAGGCTCAGCGACGAATCGCCGTCCTTGCGCGTTACTTGGAGTTGGGATTCATCCATTACGCGGGATTCCCCTGTTTGGTGAGGGTCTCGTATTCCTTCTGGGCAAGCTCCACCTTTTGCCGGACGGCGGTCGCCAGTTCAGCGAGTAGATCGCCTCCTTCTTGCTCTCTGTCTTCGGCCTGCTTCTTCAGCAGGGCGATTTCGCTTTGACGCAGAGCGGCCAATTCCTGCTCAATGGCGGAGACGCGAGATTTGGCGAGGCTGATCTGCCGGATGATGCGGATCAGTTCGGCACCGACACCCTCGCCTTCCACTGCATCCGCGCCATCCTGATATTCGTCGAGAATCCGACGGAGGGCCTCAGCGTCGCCCGCTTCGTAAGCGCGGTTGGCTTCGGCCATGAAACGGGTGCGGCGCTCCAAGTCATCGGCATCCTTCGAGAGGTCGGGATGGATATCGCGATGCTCAAGCGTGACGGTGGCGTAACGCTTGAGGAGATCATGACCGCGATGGGCTGGCAGAAACACACGACCCGGGCCATGTTGAGCGCGGGCGGCTCGCTGACGAAGAACCACGGGCTGGTCGTTAACAGCGAGAAGGTGGGCGACAAGCGGACTTACTCCATCAAATCGTGAACCAGTCGAAGACCGTTTCTTCCTGCCGCCGGATTCGACCCCGGCGGCTTTCTCTTTTTGTGCTTCCCTGCGACGCGCGGGTCCCGCCGTGCTGGCGCTGACGCGGCCTCGGCAACCCTCAACTCCAGCGCCGAAATTGCGGATTTGGAAACTGGATGATTACGGGCTATTGTGATCAACGCAGAAGAACAGGCTACCGCCTGCCGGATCGGTATGGACGCAGGACGTTATGACGGCTTCTCCGTGCCGGTCCTTCAGGATCGTCATCATGTACATCACCGATCCCTTCGCCAGTCGGTCAATTTGATCCTGTGACAGCGGTTGCTCGCTCATCAGATCGGCGAACGTGACCAGTGTTTGGAACTTCAGGGGCCGGTCCTTTGCGACGTTGTAATTCTCGGCCTCAGCCCACAGCCGAGTTTCCAGCGTTTTTCGCTCATCGAAATCGCGTGGGAGTTTTTCCACAAAGGAAGAGTGGCTGCCACCGTATAGCGTAATGCTGCTGGAGCCGCTGTTGTTCAAGTACATTCTGATGGTGAGAGGTTCCCCCGCTCGAAAAGGTATGACATCGTACTTGACAACGCGCAAGACGGGTCCTGAAGGAGGTGGTGGACCTGGTGCTGGCCCTGGCATTGGTGTTGGCGGCGCCGGAACCGGAGTCTGTACGGTCTGCTGCTGTTTGAGGGTTGCAATGACGAGCGCCAAACGAGCCGACGCTGCTCCGCAGATGAAAGCCGTGCACAAGATGATCGATCCGGAATATCGGCCTGTCTTCCTGATCCATTTGGAGCACGCTACTTCCAGCGTGATGGCGATCCAGACGCCGACGATCAGCAGCAGATCGGCGATGAGCATGCTCGACACGCCGGCAATCCGAAAGGCCCCAGCAACTGTGCTGAGAACCGCGACGGTGATCAGGATTGGATTTCGAAGCCACTTGGCTGCTGTGGACTCGTCCTGTGGAGCGGGGCCAGCCATGAATGGCGATAGCCTACCACGGGAATTAGCCGAAGTGCCTTGTGGATTGTCCGAACTATGATCGGAGCCGTGAGCGCAGAAGGATCAGCTCGCTCGATATTGACCAATATCGGAAGGTATTCCAAGGGATGGAGCGATTACGTCGCCGGCTGTTATATCGGGCTGATTTGGTAGCCGCGGGGATTGGGACCTCCCCAAACGACCGTTGTCTGCTGCGGCACCACTTTCATGAAGGCCATAACCAGAGACTCGGCGCGGTCTGGGCTGCCCGGTATCCCACGCTGGTTCCGCGCTTCCTTGCTCTCGATCTCCGTCAGGCCACGGCTGTTCTCGCGGTACCGGATCGTCGATAACTGGGCCGCCGTCTCTTCATCCGCGAGGTGGCTTACCAGGTTTTCCTGCAGATACGTGCGGAACGTCCAGTGCGCCTCGGCTTTCTGGTTGACGAATTGTGTCGCATCGATGGCGCGCGCCCCGGCGTTGAATCCATAACATGGAAAACCCTGGTCGACCAGATGGAGCGCGAAGTTGTAGCCGATCCCCACGATGTCGACGACGACGAGACCGAGCGGACATCGATACTTGCCCGCGCGGATCTGCGAAAGCTCCTGCAGTACCGCGCCGCGCGGGTCCGCGTCGCTCCAGCACTTCTGTCCGAGGATGATTCCGCCCAAGCGCGCTGTCAAAACCGTCTCGTCAGCACCGGCGCCCGCTACGTCAATACCGACCTGAACACGCGCCACCCCCGCAGTTAACTGCCGCGCCAGTTCTTTCCTCTCCGCTTCGGTCGGATCGCGCCGTGCGCGTTCGATCCACGACAGTGGAAACACGCTCGACGGGTCGTCGGATGGAAACTCGCCCAAAACACGGGCGATGTACTTCGGATGTTTCGCTCCCCACACCCGATAGCGTTCCTTGACCCACGCCCGCCGGATCAGTTCCGGGAAAGGTTTGTATTCGAGTCGCTCCGCGTCGAGTTCGAGCAGTTCCTCGATCGTGAGCGGCTCCCCGGTGAGTTCATTGTGCAGATTCGGCGTGTCGAAGGCAGAGATCGTAATACAATTCCAGATGTTGCGCCCGCGCGCGAATGCGTCGTAGAAGTAGCCGGACGGGACTACGGGATTGCCCTGGATAAGAACGCGCACGTTCCCGCCGGCGCGCATCCCTTCGACTGCATCCCAGATGTCTGACTCGATGCCGGGCGCCTCGTCTCCGATCAGCAGCACGTTCTTGCCGTGCACTCCCTGGACGTTGATGCCACGGCTGGAACTGGCCCCCTGCGCATAGCGGCCGGGTCCCACCTCGAGACGCGTCGTCGTGGGCACAGGAAGGGCGTACCGCAGAGAAGGCGTCCCATTCGTTCGTGCAAGGGAGATTTCCCCCCGGAAGGTTTTCACCTGCCGCAGCGTCGGCGCAAGGATGTACGTGACCGATTGTTTGTGGCGGCACAGCCACCACAGAGGAAATCCTGATGCGACGAATGTCTTGCCGCTGGCATGGCACCCTTTGACTGCGGTCAGCGGATTGACCGCAACGGAGCGCGCTATTTCCCGCTGCTTTGCCCAGAGCGAGCGCAGCAGTAATGTCTTTGAAAATCGCTCCGTGCCAAGAAGATGCCGGACCTTCCTGGCGTCGGCAACTCTCACTCAGGTCCGTCGTCCTTTTCTGCTGCCTCGACGAGGCGATCAAACTCATCCAGCAGGGAACGGTCTTTGCCCTGTTCGTTGACGAGCCGGTGAGCAGAGGTCTCCTGCCACCCACCCCGGCACTTGAGGTAGAAGCAGAGTGCCCCGAGGTTTTTATCCCGCATGAGTCCGAGAAGCTGGCTGGTTGCGAAAGCGTCGATTTCGGCTTTGGAGGTCTCAAGCTCGCGGCGGAAATGCTTCCGCAGCGTATTCTCGGAAATCCCGTGCGTGCCGATGCACGCGGCGATCCTGCCGCCGCATGTCCAACCTAACGGACATCCAACTTGATTGCCCGGCGCAGTGGGTTGGTTCGGGAGATTAAATAGGGGGTTTTGCATCGCTGTGGAAAGGTCCACTCCCGCGCCGCCGCCATATGCACTCCCCGCAACTGCGAGGCTTGCCAGTGCAACCAGAAGCACAGGTGCCAATCGTTCCATCAAATTCTTCAGATCTCTATTGAGGTGCTTCATTTGGGTATTCTCCTTGTATTTATTTCGGTGTCTTCTCTGCGAGGTTCGCGCGTGCACGCCGGAATAGAATGGTAGTCCTGTAAGTACTAGTGGGCCGTCTCAGTCATTTAGAAACTGTGATTCTCCGCTTGGGATCGGTGTAGGTGCCCCGCTGCCAAATTATCTGGAAACGGTGCCACCATCAACTGGCAAGTCGATTCCAGCAATAAAGCTGCTCTCATCGGAAGCAAGGAATTGACAGAATGAAGACGCGAAGCTCACAAAAAAGAAATGCGCCGATTTGTCATGACAGGATCACGATTTAGTGATAGCGTGACTACGGGGAATCCAGATCCAATCCAAGTAAGGAGAAAGTCAACACCATGCTACGCTTCCACTTTCGCACCGTCACTGGACTCAGGCTCGGCCTGCCCGTCCTCTCGCTGGCTCTGATCGCGATGGCCGCAACTGCGCTGCCAGCGCCGGCTGCCGACGTGATTATTTTCCAGAATCTCCCGACCAATGATTCGGGTGTGACTTCGCACCACGGGGTCGGCGGACCGGTGATCGCACACGACTTCACACCCGTGAGCTCAGGCTACATCGACCAGGTAACGTGGTGGGGCACTGCTTCAGCCTCCAATACCTTCGAGGTGCTCTTCAACACTAATGCGGCCGGCCAGCCTAATGCCTGCACAATCGCCGGTTGTGACAACACCCTTACGGGGGGGCTGCGAAAGTATATTCCGCTCGTACCCGTAGTAACCCCCTCAGCTCTGCCCGGTATCTTTCGGTATACCGCGAACTTGTCCTCTGCCCTCGAATATAACGGACTTCCTAACTTGTATGTCTCCGCCGGAACAGACTACTGGTTCACCGTGGCGAGCTTCGACTTCGGTTGGGACTGGGCGGCCGCTCTCAACGGTGCGACTGTGGGTAGTGAGCTTTTCCATGGCCAGAGATCTGTAGGTTCCACGCCATGTGCTGACAGCGGCCCACACTGCGGCGCGTGGACGTCTGTTAACACTGACTTTGCGTTTCAGATTTCTGCGATAGTATCCCTCGGCGGTAGTCTCCTGAACCCTTTGTTTTCGGGTACATCCGGAAGTTGCCCAACGGATTGGATCTGCGGCGGCAGTCCGGCGCCCGGATTCGCATCGTATAGCCCGACTATGGCGCAGTATCCGGGTGGCTCTCCGTTCATGACCAGCGCCTTCAGCCCCACGGTTTACGGGGGGTCGGGCGTCATTCGCCAACTTACTTCCTTGACTTGGGTTGGCGGCGCCACCTATGTCCTCAACTTGTGGGCGGGTTTGCCGCTCACGGAGCCGGATGGGATTTCGACGGTGGCCGGTTGGCCCGCTCTGAACGGGGCGGTGAGGCTCTATCTGACTATGGGTAACGGTTTCGGTCAGGTGGCCGCGTTTGATATACGGAGCCCGGGCCCGGGTGTCTTTGCGCTGGATCCCATTAGCTTCACACTACCGGTTAATTCGGGAGCTGTTGGCCAGAAGATTGGCGTGATGATTTTCGTGAGTGCGCCTTACTGGGCCTCGGCGAATTTTGATATCACTCCGTGACCATGACCCTCAAACCAAATCCAGGAAACTTGTTCAAGCGCAGGATGGCACAGCAGTTGCGGCTTCCTCGCAGATGAGAGTGGGATGCTGCTTCTTATTCTGGTTGAGGTGCACAATGGCGCTGGCGATCCAGGCCGAACCAGGTTCTGGAAGAGAGGCGACCACAAAGGAAAGGGCAGGGCTGCTCCCTGCCCTTCCGCTTTAGCGCCGAGGCTTGAATTCCGCGGGCCGGCAGGCCCGGTTCGTGCCAAGTCGGGTTTTCGTCGTTAAAGGTTTCACCCTTCTCGCGGATCGCCGATTGATCGGCTTGCGGCAGGGCACAGATGCCATGTGTTTGAACCAAGCGGTCTGCGAGGCCCATAGCTGTGCAAAGGCCTTTAAGCTCGTCAGTTTACTCCGCAGTTCCGGTCTTGCTAATCCCTCCTCCCTCATCTCGCCCCCGCGGCCCTTGACTGGGCAACGCTTCGCTTGACGGTTCCCCGACTGCCGACTGCCGGATGATAGAAACGGGCCGTCCATGGGCGGGGCTGGCACGTTATCCACGGTTATGGCCTGTTCGCGATCCTCTTCAAGCGGCAAGGCCGCGCCGCGTTTGATTGTGTGTGACAAATGGGTCTTCGATACTTGCCAAATTCCAAATTATGAGTACCGTTAAAGGCAGACCTTTTGAAGGAGGTTCTGCATGCCTGCGAAACTGATGGAAGTGTATTTCCGCCTCAAAGCTGTATCGCCTGTGGCGGGTCTCTTGTCCGCGGTTTGACGGGCGTTATTACTTATTATCGGTAGGTGTTTTCGCGTCCGCAGATTGCTTCACAATTGCCTTGCTTGTGTTCCCGCCTGGAGTGATGAATGTCCTGACCGCGGCTACTGCCGCGCAAGGAGAACGAACATGAGCGAACTGATGAACGAAACTACCGAAGCAGCCGCGACGGCGGCCGCGAAGGCACCTGAAACTGGCAAAAAGCAGGCCAGTCCTGGCGCACGGGCCGCCACGGGCGCGAACACGAAAGCCAAGGCGACTGAGAAGGCAACCGCCGCCAAGAAGGCGCCCAAAACGGCCCCCAAGGCGACCCCGAAGCCCAAAGCTGCCCGCCCGGCGAAAGCCGCGAAGGAAAAGGACGTGCGCGAAGGCAGCAAGACGGAGACGATCCTCGACCTGATGAAACGCTCGGGGGGCGTCACCCTCAAAGAGATCATGAAGGCGACCGGGTGGCAGGCGCATTCCGTGCGCGGCTTTGTCTCGGGCACGCTGGGCAAGAAGATGGGCTTGACGGTCGTATCCACGAAGGGCGAGGACGGCGAGCGCACCTACTTGATCAAAGGCTGAACCACGCCAAAGCTTTGATCCCTCCCGCCGCCGGGCGCAAGCCTGGCGGCTTTTTTGTCTTCTGCTCCCGCGTTATGCGAACGGCGCGTAAGGACCATTTGAGCGCGGATAGGGGCTGCGCTTGTGCGGATCGGCCGGCGGCGGCGCTCCCACCTGCATCCGAATGCCCATCGCGAACGACCGCAGCGCGTCCGCTCCGTGGCTGTTGTCGTCATGGATCGGCTCAAGTGTCATCACTGAGTTGCCCGTTACCGGGTCAACTTTGGCCGTGTTGCCGTAGCGGTAATATCTGAGCCGCTGAAGCCCCAATTCACACTTTTCCGTGTCGAACCAGCACGTGCCGAGGATTTCGCGCACGCGATCAATTCCCGCTTCCCGCGGCGAGCGGGGCAGCACTCTAACGTTGCGGCCACGCTGCCTCATGGCGGTCTGGAGGGAAGTAATAAGAACGTCCGAGCCCGCATCCCAGGGCCAGAAATCAACGGCATACTTGTAGCCTTTGGCTTCGCAGACCGAAACGTAGTGCTCCATGGGCTTGTGGCGCTCTTCGTAGTAGTCGATGACCCGATACTGGCCCATTTGCGCCTGAATGAACCATATCGCGGTAAAGTCGCGTTTGCCGAGATCCCAGCCGGTATGCACGGGAATCGCCGGATTATACGGCACGCTGGTAATGCGACCCTGCTCCTCGGCCAGGCGCATCTGCGGGCCATAGATCGAGCCGCGCGTCATGCGCCGAGGCTGGCCAAGCCAGACGTGCGCATACTCGTCCGGGTCTTCGGCTTCCATTTGTTCGCGTTCATCGCGCAGGACTTCTGACGCCCATGGATTGTCACTGAAGTTCATCTGGACTTCCATGAGGCCGGGCGGCGGATGCACTACGAAGCGTTGGTACGTAGGGTCGCTTTCAAGCTCCGGGTTCCACGATAACCAGATTTCCGAGTTTGGCCGGCGAACGGTGGGAATAATCTTGCGCCACGAGTCGTCCGAAACGCTCTGCGCTTCCTCGATCCAAGCCCGCGTTGCGCCTTCCAGAGACTTGATGGCATCAGGATTGTGCCGAACGCCCTTGAACACGAATTCCGCGCCGGTAAAGCGGTTCGCGATACGCGATTTCTCGATCAGGAACTCGTGCCGGAGTTGCAGCCGCTCGATTGTCTCTCCGTCGGGCGGCTCGCGGTCTACACGATGCTGGAGCAGGGCATCATTCCTGCCATCCGCCTCGGCCGACGGTGGATCGTCACCCGGCACGCCTTTGAAAACTGGGAGCGCACCTGCGGGATGCCGACTGGATTTCAACGGGAACCCGAGCATAAGGTGACGTGACGCTATGCCCGTCCACAAACGCAAGTACCGGTCGGGAAAGGTGGTGTGGTATTACC
>JBEKTF010000204.1:0-9936 GCA_049516355.1 Bryobacteraceae bacterium
GATCCCGAGCTGATCGAACAAATCGCCACGCAGTTAAGGCTGGACATCGCCCAGCTTCATGGCGCGGAAACTCCCGAACGCCATCCGCGCTCCATCCGCATCTGGAAAGCTTTCCGCGTCACGGATCCGCGAACGAACGTCCCCGACTATCCCGCCGAAGCCATCCTGATCGACGGCGCGGCATATGATTGGTCCAGAACTGCGCACTTCACCCGGCCGCTGATTCTCGCCGGAGGACTGAATCCCGGCAATGTACGCGAGGCGATCGCGCGTGTACCCGGGAAACCTTGGGCAGTAGACGTTGCATCCGGTGTCGAATCGTCGCCAGGCCGCAAGGACCACGCACGCATGAAACAATTTATCGAGGCAGCGCTTCAATGACTTCGCAACCCGACGCAGGGGGGCACTTCGGCACTTACGGTGGGCGTTACGCTCCCGAAGTTCTGATGTCGCCGCTCGAAGAACTCGAACTGACTTACGAGGCAGCTCGAAAAGATCCGGCCTTCCACGCCGAACTGGACGAACTCCTCACCACCTATGCCGGACGTCCGACGCCGCTCTATTTTGCGCGCCGTCTCTCCCAGGGCCTCGGTGCAAAGATTTACATCAAGCGCGAAGACCTGCTCCACACCGGCGCGCACAAGATCAATAACTGTCTCGGCCAGGCTCTCCTTGCGCGGCGCATGGGCAAACGCCGCATCATTGCCGAAACAGGCGCGGGACAGCACGGCGTCGCCACCGCTACGGTCTGCGCGCTCTTCGGCTTCGATTGCACCGTCTACATGGGCGAGGAAGACATGCGCCGGCAGCGCCTCAATGTTTTCCGCATGAGACTGCTCGGCGCGAACGTTGTCGGCGTAACCACCGGCAGCCGGACGCTCAAGGACGCCATCAGCGAAGCCATGCGCGACTGGGTCACCAACGTCGCCACCACGCATTATCTGCTCGGTTCCGCGCTCGGCCCGCACCCCTATCCCACCATGGTGCGCGACTTCCATCGCGTCATCGGCCTCGAAGCCCGCAGGCAGATTCTCGAAATCGAAGGCCGCTTGCCGGATGCCATCTTCGCCTGTGTCGGGGGAGGCAGCAACGCAATCGGAATCTTCCATCCGTTCATCGAGGATGAAAGCGTGAAGCTGATCGGTGTCGAAGCCGGTGGACGAGGCGAAAAACTCGGCCAGCACGCAGCACGGTTCGCCGGCGGATTTCCCGGCGTTCTCCACGGCGCCCGCAGCTACGTCCTGCAGGATGAGCACGGACAGATTTCAGCCACGCACTCCGTTTCCGCCGGACTCGATTACGCATCGGTCGGCCCCGAGCACGCCTGGCTGCACGACCGCGGCCGCGCCGAATATTGCGCCTGTTGCGATAAGGACGCTATCGAAGCTGCCGTTACTTTGAGCCGCAACGAAGGCATCATTCCAGCGCTCGAATCCGCGCACGCAGTCGCGGAAGCAATCCGCCGGGCGGCACTGTTACCCAAAAGAGCCTCTCCTGGCCAGATCTTTATCGTGAACCTCTCCGGACGCGGCGACAAAGACATCGACATCTATCGCGAAAATCTGAAAGAACTGGATGAGCCAGCGTGACCCGAATTACGCGGCTCTTCCAAAACCTCAAGCGCGAACACCGCTGCGGGATGATCGCCTATCTCACTGCCGGTGATCCTACGCCCGAGGCCACGCCCCACCTCATTGAAGCGCTGGAACGCGGCGGCGCCGATCTGATCGAGCTCGGCGTGCCCTTTTCCGATCCCATCGCCGATGGCCCGGTCATCCAGCAGGCGGGCGATCGCGCTCTCGCGGCAGGCACCACGCTCGCGAAAGTTCTGGATATCGCGGTGAAAGTTCGCCAGCGGTCCGAGATCCCGCTGCTTCTTTTCACGTATCTGAATCCGGTGGTCCGTTACGGTTTCGAAAAACTGGCGCGCGATGCCAGGGCCGCCGGAATCGACGGCTGCCTGCTCACCGACGCCAGTGTCGAAGAGGCCGGGGAGTACGTCAAGGTCATGCGCGAGGCTGGTCTCGATACGGTCTTTCTCGCCGCGCCCACCAGCACCGAGCGCCGCCTCAAACTGGTGGCCGAGTATTCCAGTGGCTTTGTTTATCTTGTTTCGCGCACCGGAATCACGGGCGAGCAACAAACCATCGCCGATTCCGCGCTCCCGTTGATCGAGCGCATGCGCGCGCTCACCGGCCTTCCGCTCGCCATGGGTTTCGGTGTCTCGACGCCTGAACAGGTCGCCGCGCTCGCCGGGCATGTAGACGCGGTTGTGGTGGGCAGCGCGATCGTGCGCCAGATCGAACGGGACCCAACGAACCTTGTAGCGCTCGAATCGTTCATGCGTAGTCTGGCGCGATATCTTAAAGCCGATGCCTCCTGATGCCATGCAGGCGCTCGCCCGATATCGCGAGCGGATCGATCAGATTGACCGTAGATTGGTTGAACTCCTCAACGAACGCACTTCGATCGTCGAAGAGATCGGCCGCACCAAAAGAGAAGCGGCGCTGCCCATCTACGAGCCGAAGCGCGAGAGTCAGGTTTTCGATAACATTACTTCGCATAATGGCGGTCCCCTGCCGGAGGATGGCCTCAAGCGTATTTTCGAACGCATCATCGACGAAATGCGCAGAGTCCAGAAGGACCGCATGGCGCAGAATAAGGACTAATTCAACAAAATGCTCGTTGTAATGCAGCAAGGCGCCACCGAGGCGCAGATTCAAAAAATTATTGCCCGCCTGGTTGAAGATGGTTTTGACGTTCATCGCTCCACCGGCGTGATCCATACCGTTCTGGGAGGCGTCGGCGGCAACGAAAATTTCGATACCGCCGTAGTGGAACTGATGGATGGCGTCAAGGAAGTCCATCGCATCATTTCGGCGTACAAACTGGCCAGCCGCGGCTTCCGTCCCGCAGGCACCGTGGTGAAGATTCGAGATGTTGAGATCGGTAACGGGAAAGTCGTCGTCATGGCCGGGCCTTGCAGTGTCGAGAGCCGCGATCAGATTGAGCGTGCCGCGGATATCGTGGCCGACGGCGGTGCGAGCGTCATTCGCGGCGGCGCGTTTAAACCGCGTTCTTCGCCTTACAGTTTTCAGGGCATGGGCGAAGAGGGTTTGAAACTGCTGCGCGACGCGGCCGACCGGCGCGGCCTGCTCGTCATCAGCGAAGTGATGGATTCGACCCAGATCCCGTTGCTTTGCGCCTATTCGGACATTCTGCAGATCGGCGCGCGCAATATGCAGAATTTCAATCTGCTGCGGGAACTCGGCAAACTGCGCAAACCCGTGTTGTTGAAGCGCGGCAGCGCGGCGACGATCGAAGAACTTCTGCTCTCGGCCGAGTACATTCTCTCGGGCGGAAATTACGAAGTGATTCTCTGCGAGCGCGGCATTCGCACTTTCGAAAATTACACACGCAACACCATGGATATCTCGGCGATCCCGGTGGTACAAAAACTCTCGCATCTTCCGATCGTGGGCGACCCTTCGCATGGCACCGGCCGGCGCGATCTGGTGCCCGCCATGGCGCGGGCCGCTGTTGCGGCGGGCGCCGACGGATTGCTCATGGAGGTGCATCACGATCCCGACCATGCGCTGAGCGATGGCGCGCAGTCGCTCTTTCCCCATCAATACTCCGAATTGATGAAGCAGATTCGGTTAATCGCGCCTGCCGTCGGCCGGACCGTCTAACCCAGGCCAGATGAAGAACGTAGGAATCATCGGTGTCGGCCTGATCGGAGGTTCCTTCGGACTCGCTCTGCGCAAAGCCGAATTTACGGGCGCCATTCTCGGAGTCAGTTCCGAACGCAGTGTCGAACAAGCGGTCGAACGCGGAGCCATCGATCGCGGCGCAACTCTCGAAGAAGCCGCCGGCATCTGCGATCTGCTGTTTCTCTCGCAACCGATCTCCGGTATTCTCGATACGCTTCGGAAACTGGATCCGCTCGTCCGTCCCGACGCGCTGGTCACGGATGCGGGTAGCACCAAACAGGCCATCGCGGACGAAGCGAAGCGATCTCTGCGGCGCTGCGCGTTTGTCGGCGGCCATCCGATGGCCGGCAAGGAACTCCGCGGCGTCGCGGCGGCCGATGCCGATCTCTTTCGCGGACGCACATGGGTACTCACGTCCGCCATCAACCACCCCTTCAGGAACTGGCTTGCGGCGTTTGGCGCACGCGAGATCGTCCTCGATCCGGCGCAACACGATCGCCTCGTCGCATGGAGTTCCCACTTGCCGCAACTGGCTTCAACCGCGCTCGCTTCGGTGCTCCACGACCTCGCGCCCGACGCCGCCAGCGTCGCCGGACCGGGCTTGCTCGACACAACCCGCCTCGCGATGAGTTCTTTCGATCTCTGGAACGACATCCTCGAAACAAATAAAACCGAGGTTTCGGCGGCGCTCGATGCTTACATCGAAAAGCTGCGGGCACTCAAATCGGATTTCGAGACTGAGTTCGCGAAGGGCGGAGAGTTCGCCCGTTCTCTAAGGCGATGATCTCTCCGTCGATCATCGACTCATCCCACCCCAACAGCGCCCCCATCTCGCGCGCGAGCGGTTCAATCCAATCTCTCGCGAGCCGCCGCTCGTGGCCCCAATAAGTGCTGGCATAGAGCAGGTCCGGGAGCCTTCGCGCATACTCGCGCTCGACCGCCTGCCGAACCCGCGCCGCAGTATCGGCGGGCGGCGCAGCTACCTTCAGCGGAATCTCAGCAGTGCGACAGGGCCGGGACGATAACATGTCGACCAGTTCCTCGCTCATCGCGCGATACGTCGTGTACTTGCCGCCGGCGATATGCAAAACGCCGTCGGCCGTTTCCCATATGGAATGTTCACGGCTGGTCGAAGTCGCAGAATGTCCCTTCTCCGCGATGAGCGGACGGAGCGCACTGTAACTCGAAACGGGTTCTTCCCGATACAAAGGAAACAGCCGGTGGACGATGGACGTGAGATAGCGCGCTTCTTCGTCCGACATATGAACGTCGTCCGGAGACCCGTCATGGTCGATTTCAGTTGTGCCGACCAAAGTCAAATCGCCGCGCTCGCCCCATGGGATCAGGAACACGATCCGGCCGTACTCGTCGAAGATTGCGATCGCTGCTTCGCCCTTTTGAATGCGCGGAAAAACCAGATGCGAACCACGTACGAGACGCAATTGCGCCCCGTTTGACCATGATCCGGTCGCGTCTACAACTTTGCGCGCGCGAATCGCAAACCGCTCGCCCGTCAGGGAATCAATCGCAGCAATCGACTTTCCCGCGACATGCGCTTCCACATAGTTCGCCACCACTGCCCCGTGCGCTTCGGCGTCAAGAATGTTTTCAAGCACCAGGCGCGCGGAATTCACTTTGCAGTCGTGAAAGATCAGCCCGGCGGTAAGCCCGTCGCGCGCGAGTTCCGGTTCGTATTCGATGGCGTCCACTTTGCGGTGATGTCCAATCGCGTGCGTTCCGGAGAGCAAGTCATAGAGCGCGAGGCCGGCGCCGTAAAACCAGCGATCGGCCGCTCCATAACACGGAATCAGAAACTCGAGCGGTTGAACCAGTCCACCGGACATCCTGAGCAGAGTCGAGCGCTCACGCAGTGCCTCACGGACGAGATGGAATTCCAGATACTTGAGATACCGCAATCCGCCGTGAATCAGCTGCGAATTCTTCCCGCTCGTGCCGGAGGCGAAATGGTTTTTCTCCACCAGGGCAACCCGCATTCCGGGGTCCCGCAATACCAGATCGCGTGCGATTCCGGCGCCGTTGATTCCGCCCCCGATCACGAGGACGTCCCACGTTTCATTCCGCAATCTCGCGAGACTGGTCTCGCGCATTTTATTGCGACGCTTCGGCCACTGCGTCTTCCAACAGCCTGCGGTATTCCCGCAACAGTTCCGGCGATTGCGCCTCGAAGCGCAGCACAAGGACGGGTTGCGTGTTCGATGCCCGAACCAGTCCCCAGCCTTTGCCGAAATTGATCCGGGCGCCGTCAATCGCAATCACTTCGTAGTTCGCCTGGAACTTTGCCAGCACTGCGCTCACGATCGCGAATTTCTTCTCGTCCGGACAATCGAGCCGAATCTCGGGCGTGGAAAATGACGGTGGCAGATCGCTCAAATGCGCGGACAGCGGCGCACTGGAGTTGGAAACAATCTCGAGCAGCCGGCAGGCAGCATAAAGAGCATCGTCAAACCCGTAATAGCGGTCGGCAAAAAACATGTGGCCGCTCATTTCACCCGCCAGTTCCGCGTTGGTTTCCTGCATCCGTGCCTTGATGAGCGAATGCCCGGTCTTCCACATCACCGCGATGCCACCGTGGCGGCGGATATCGTCGTACATATGCTGGGACGATTTGACTTCGCCGATCACCGTCGAGCCAGGCTTGCGCGACAGGATTTCGCGTGCGTAGATAATCATCAACTGATCGCCGTAGAGAATCGTTCCCTGTTCATCGACGGCCCCGATGCGGTCCGAATCGCCGTCGAACGCAAGGCCCACGTCCGCTTGTTGTGCAATGACGCTATTCACCAGATGTTGCAGATTCTCCGGCTGCGTCGGATCGGGGTGGTGGTGGGGAAATCGGCCGTCCATTTCAAAGAAAAGTTCCGTCGTCTCGCAGTTCAGTTTTTCGAGGATCCGGCGGATCACTGGTCCCGCCGTGCCGCTTCCCGCGTCTGAAACGACCTTGATCCTGCGCGGCAACTGGAACTGAGCGGCGATCTCGTCGACGTACGGTGTGACGATGTCGAAAGTACGCAGGCTGCCGGGACCGGTTTCGAAATCGCCGTTCTCCATCAATTCCCGAATCTTCTGGATCTCTTCGCCGTGGATGGTGCTCTTGCCGTGCATTACCTTGAACCCGTTGTAGGCGGACGGGTTATGGCTGCCGGTGATCATCACGCCGCCATGGGCTTTCAGGTGGAACACCGAATAGTACAAAAGAGGGGTTGGGACGACGCCGAGATCCGTAACCTCGCAGCCGGCCGCGAGCAAACCCGCGAGCAGATCGTCATGCAGCCGCTCGGAACTCAGACGGCAGTCCCGCGCAAGATTGACTTTCCGCGAGTTCCGGCGAATCAGGTAAGTGCCGATAGCCTGGCCAAGCGTCAAAACGCCGGGATCGAGGAGTTCGGTGTCGGCGATACCCCGAATATCGTACTCGCGAAAAATCCCCGCGGGTAATGTTCGTGGTGGAATGGGCATGAATGGTGATTATACTGGGGCTCGGATTTACCGGACAACGATTGGCGCGGCGCCTGCTTTGGGAAGGTGTTCAGACATACGCTGCGGTGCGAAATGTCGAGCGTTTCCAGAAGCTTGCGGATGCCGGACTGGCGCTGTCGGAGCTGAAGCTGGATTCTCCTGATCTCCCGGCGTTGCCGAAACAGGCGATTGTTGTCCATCTCATACCTCCTTTGATAGAGCCGGAGAACACAGGGTTACAGGCAATTATTCAGGAGCTTGCACCGAGGCGAATCGTCTACATTTCTTCCACAGGTGTTTATGGCGATCAGGTTGACGTCGACGCAAAAACCCCGGTTAAGCCTAACGACGAACGCGGCCGGAGGCGGTTGGAGGAGGAACGCTGGGTAATGCGTTGGCCGAGCCTCATTCTACGCGCGGCGGCGATCTACGGGCCTGGACGCGGTGTACATGCGGCCATTCGCGAAGGGAAAATGCCTCGGAGCGCAGGTTCCGGCATTGTGAGCCGCATCCATGTCGAGGATCTCGCCGCGATCGTCCAGGCGGGAATCTTTTCAGATCTGGAGGGAGCATGGCCGGTTGCGGACGATGAGCCTTGCTCCAGCGCTGAAATCGCCGAATGGTGCTCCAAGTTGTTTAAAATGAAAGAAGTTCCGCCGAGTGTCAGTGACTCGGCGACGGTGGGCAGAAGGGTGGACGGAACAGAAATTCGCGAAAAACTGGGGATCGAACTGACCTACCCTTCCTGGAGGACTGGCATTCCCGCCAGTCTCGCGGAAGAAACCAAGTGAGCTTAAGCGGCCATGGGCGTCGCTGTCGAAAGCACGTTGACCTGGCTGCGGAGAGCTTCAAGAGCGTCAACCAGCCCGGAGATATCGACTTTGCCCATGCCGACAGCGTGCAAGGCCAGCCGGAACTCGACCTTGTATATCGTGATCATGAAGAGAGTACGGTTCTTTGCCAGCGCGCGCGCCAAATCGGGCCGGTCCATCCCGGATTGGACCATCGCGGAGCGAACTCCCGCAAGCAAATGAGCATAATCCCGCGTCAGGCAGCGAAGATAGCTGCGGAACAGCTCCCGTCGCCGTGTCCGCAAGGTTTTCCGCAGGTTGTTGTTAGCCGAGACAAAACTCAGATCCTCATCCGATAACAACCGAAGCATCGGCCGGTATCGGTCTGCGGATATCGCCGGCACCGAACTCATTTCCCCTTTGCCCGGGATTCGCATCCGTGGCCGAACTCGCCATGCCAGCGCGCCGAGCGCGATAAGAAACAGAGCGCTTGCAAGTAAAGTGTACATAAAATAGGGAATATCCTTCTAATGTAACTGAGTCGAGAATACTAGAGTTACTGGGGATTTGCAAGGTTTCCCGGAAAATGCACGTAATATTACTTTCTGGCCGCGCGGGTCATGATCTGGTTCAGTGAGTCCAGTTGATGAAGCAATTGATCTTCCCGGGGAGTAGAGAACGCGACTCGCGCAGCCGGGACAGTTTCTGGCTGCAGCATAAATGCCCAAGTTCCCAGACAGAGCGCGATGATCACGGACTCAGCCTGGTCGACGAAATCAATGTGGAGTACTCGCGCAGTGCTGTCGAGCAAAAGCCTCGCAGCCTCGCTCAAGAACAAAGCACTGAACGCGATGCACGAAATGTACGTGTTTCTGCCCAGGTGCAAAGGATATTTCGAAAGAACAAACAGGATTGCGACGATCACAACGACCAGACTAAAGACAATCGACCGCTGTGTGATTTCAAGGTAGAAAAGTCCCCACTTGTGACGGCCTTTGGCTCCTGTATTCCAGAGGAATTTTGTCAGCGCGAGCGACGTACTGGCCGATATCGCGATCCCCGCATACATAGCCCAGCGTCCCACTGTCCGGATACCGGGGTAATTGTCAAACATTGCAGTCAAGAGTTCGCGGACCACGAGAATGCTGAAAATGTTTTCCCAAGACCCAATTGCAACGTACGTCCAAAAATAAGGTTTGGAATACCTATCCATGACGCCATAGGCAAAAGTCAATATGGCAATGTAAACAAAGTAGCCGAGAAGAGCCGGAAATCGGCTCCCAAGACCAAGATACATCAACCTGCCGCCCGCGGCACTCGCGGCAACTGATTGGAGAAAATCCGTAGCGCGGGT
This sequence comes from Bryobacteraceae bacterium, assembly GCA_049516355.1. Lineage (GTDB taxonomy): Bacteria > Acidobacteriota > Terriglobia > Bryobacterales > Bryobacteraceae > BOG-234. The sequence continues at coordinate 9,336 of JBEKTF010000204.1, forward strand.
CGGATCCATGAACGAAATCGCCGACCGAATTGTAGCACGCGCGATTTGATGCGCCAGGTGTCCTCTAGCGGACGAAGGGGCAGTTATCGCCGCACGCTGGGGGCGGGCCACCGGCGTTTGCGGCGGCACTGAGGCCAAGGAACGAAATCGCGACCGTCAGAATCATTATGAGTTTACGCATGGTATTGGCGTCCTTTTCGAAATTCGAAATGTTTAGCGGACGAAGGGGCAGTTGTCGCCGCACGCTGGGGGCGGGCCACCGGCGTTTGCCGCGGCACTGAAGCCGAGGAACGAAATCGCTACCGTCAGAATCATGATGAGTTTGCGCATTGTGTTGTTGTCCTTTGTTTTCTGTTTGGTAAGTTGCTACAACCGAAGTCTATCGGTGTCGGTCCGCGCAGGCTTTCGGAGGCTGAAGAAGTGCCCTAAACGGAACGTCAACCGTACTCTTTTTCACTTCCGACTTAGGAAATTACTGAGTTTGAAGAAATCGAGTCAGCGGGGTTGTACAATGCCGGGAGAAGACTCGTGAACTCGAATCGTGAAGCTGCGATCGCCGAATCCTGGCAGAGAACGCTATCAGCGATTCCCACGCTGATTG
>JBEKTF010000205.1:0-9909 GCA_049516355.1 Bryobacteraceae bacterium
GACGAGCGAGAGATCGAGATCGCTGGACGATTTCATGTGATCACCGGAAAGTACACCGAGGCCTCCGGAATAGACGGGCATGCACTCAGTGAGCCCGTATTCGGCGGAGAAGTAGGCGATCAGCTTACCATCTTTCCGGTGGCTGTCGTGGGGGTCGCGCTGCATGTGCCTGTCGAAGCGTTGGCAGGCGAGCTGATACTGCGCGATATAGCGGGGATCCGACGCGGCTCTTTCGAGCGTGCTCTGCGAAACGCGCCCGAGCATGACGACCGGGTTGTAGCCGGACTCCTTCCACAGGGCGGGATCCAGACGCCGGAAGAGGGTGCGAATGGACGGCTCCCATGCCCACAGAATGTTGTAGGCGAGTTCCGGCATGCGCGCCAGTTGCGGCGGCAAGGCCGGGCGGACGACAAATTCCCGGATCGGTTGGATATTAAACGGCATGTTAGGAAAATATAAATGAAAACGGCCCCGACTAGCCGGGACACCGACTATAGTGTATGCGAGAGGCCTGACTTCTCGCGATTTCCCCGTTTGCCTTCAGTACGGGTACTCGAAAAATATCAATCGTAGACGAAATGGAGAACCTTTTTCAGGTCTTCCCACGATTCGCGTTTCGCGTTCTGGTTGTACGGACGTAGTAGATAGGACGGGTGGTACGTGACCATCAGGGGGATCTCATGCCATTTGTGCCACTTCCCGCGGAGCTTCGTGACGCCGTCCCTGCCGCCCAGCAGGGCCTTCGCCGCCGTCGAACCCAACGCGCAGATCGCCTTCGGCTGGATGACCGATAACTGGCGGAAAAGGAACTGCCCGCAGATTTCCATCTCGTCCGCTTCAGGCGTGCGGTTTTCCGGTGGGCGGCACTTCACCACGTTGCAGATATACACGTCGCCGCGCTTGAGCGGGATGCCCTCCTTCGACGCCGTGCCTTCGATCATCTGCGTCAAAAGCTGGCCCGCCCGCCCGACAAACGGTATACCCTGCTGGTCTTCGTCGGCACCCGGACCTTCGCCGACGAATACCAGCCTCGCGGCGGGGTCGCCCACGCCGAAGACGATTTTGTTCCGGCCTTTGTGCAACCGGCAGCGGGTGCAATCGCCGATGTCGGAGCAGATTCGGTCGAGAGTATCGCCGGCCGGGACAAGGCCGGGAAGTTGAATATCGATGCTAATCGGCTTCATGCCCGAGGGTGCCGGCGTCGTTAGGGTAGGGACCGCTGCCGGGACCGGAACTCGGCGATAGATCTGTTTGATCCCGAGATCCTGATAGAACTCAAGCTTGCGGCGAAGTTCTTCCGGGCTCATTCTTTCGTGGTCAACTCGCGACGAAGTTTCAGAATCTGGCCGAGGATCTGGTCCGCGATTTCGCGTTTTGATGCTCGATCGAGCGGAATGAACTCGCCGGTTCGCAATGCCAGCACAACTTCGTTCGTATCGGATTCAAATCCGGTATCCGACTTTCCGACCAGGTTGGCGACCACCATGTCACAATTCTTCGTTTCGAGCTTGCGACGCGCTTCCTCCTGCAGGTTCTCGGTTTCAGCGGCGAACCCGATCAACATCCGGTCACCGCGCTTGCGCCCAAGTTCGGCGAGGATATCCGGAGTAGGCTCGAGTTCGAGTGAAACACGCGCGGAGGTTTTCTTGATCTTCTGCTTCGATTCCACTGATGGCCGGAAGTCCGCGACTGCGGCGCACTTGATCACGACAGTCGCGGGCTCCAGATTCGCGAACACCGCGTCCCGCATCTCAGCCGCCGTGCGTACGTGAATGATTTCCGCTCCCTGGGGCGGATTTAATGCCGTCGGCCCGCTGACCAGAATGACCTGCGCGCCGCGATCGATGGCGGCTTGCGCCAGGGCGTATCCCATTTTCCCGCTCGATCGGTTCGAGAGATAACGGACGGGGTCGAGCGGTTCCTGCGTTGGACCGGCGGTGATCAGAATCGTCTCTCCATCGAGATCCGTCACGGGAGGAGTGAGTGCCCGTTCCGCGGCTTCGACGATTTTGTCAATCTCGGCCAGCCGGCCCGGACCAATCGTGCCGCAGGCGAGAAAACCACTCCCGGGATCGACGATCGTAAGACCGCGCCGCCGGAGCGTTTCGACATTGGCGCGCACCGCTGCGTGCTCCCACATGTTGTTATTCATGGCGGGAGCGAGGACCACAGGCCCGCGAAACGCGAGATAGAGAGTGGAAAGAAAATCGTCCGCCAGACCGTGCGCGAATTTCCCAAGCACGTTGGCCGTGGCGGGCGCGACGATCAGCAGATCGTGTTCCTGCGCGACACCGATGTGCTCGATTGCGCTGGAATACGTCGCTTCCGGGCTAGCAGAGGAGAACAGATCCGTAATGACTTTGCGGCCGGTTAACGAAGCGAAGGTGAGGGGACGGATGAACTCTTCGGCGGACCGTGTGAGGACCGCCTGCACTTCGTGACCGTTCTGGATGAGCGCGCGGGCGATTTCCGCGGCTTTATACGCCGCAATCCCGCCGCTCACACCCAGAACGATGCGCATGCGTCAGATTTGATCGATACCGGGGATGTCTTCCACCATGATGGCGTCGGGTTGGATGTCGTACTTCACCAGCCCGCGACGGGCTTCTTCCATCGCCACGACGGTGGATTTTTTGACCGACGAACTGGGCAACAGGGAGCGACTCCCTCCCTGCAGTTGCCGGGCGCGTTTGGCGGCCACGATGATGAACCGATACGTGCTCTGATCCGGATCGTCCGGAATGGAGCAGTGCGAATTATTGCGGGGCGGTGTTTCACTCATTCTCGTTTTATACTCCCAATGCCTGCCCGAAAGTGGCCAGAATCGGCTGAATTTTCTCTTCGACGCGTATGCGCCGCACGCGCTCGGCTCTCACGATCGCCTTCAGCGTTTCCGCCGCGAGGTCAAGATCGTTATTCACCAGCACATAATCGTACAGGCTGTAATTACGGATTTCCAGGGCCGCATCGGCCAACCGCCGGCGAATCACTTCTTCATTGTCCTGGCTGCGGGCGCGAAGGCGTTGCTCCAGAACCTCCCGGGATGGCGGGAGGACAAAAATACTGACGGCATCCGGAATCCGCTTCTTTAATTGTGCCGCACCTTGTACGTCAATGTCGAGCACGAGGTCTTTTCCCCGGCCCTGGGCGATTGTGAGCGCATCCGAATGTGTACCGTAATAATTGCCGAAAACCTCGGCATATTCGAGGAATTCGTGTGTTGCGAGCCGTCGCTCGAATTCCGGCCGGTCAATAAAATGATAGGCTTGCCCGTCAACTTCGCTGCCGCGCGGCTTCCTCGTCGTGTAAGAAACCGAGAAGGTGAGGCTTTCAACATCGTTCAGCAGACGGGACACCAGTGTCGACTTCCCGGAACCCGATGGCGCGGAAATAATAAAGACGGTAGTCATTCAATATTCAGGGATTGCTCCCGGATGCGGTCGATTTCGGCTTTGGCGGCCAGTCCGAGATCGGTCAGGGTGAGACCCGTTTCCCCGAGCCCGCCGGTTTTCGAGAGGATGGTGTTAGTCTCGCGATTCATCTCCTGAAGGAGAAAATCCAGCTTCTTGCCTGTTTCCCCTTCCGCCGAGAGGAGAGCATCGACCTGATCGGCATGTGTTTTGAGACGGACCAGTTCTTCGCTGATGTCGCTGCGTTCCGCCAGGATCGCCGCTTCCTGCGCGATTCGGGCTGGATCGATTTGCGCGCCGCCCAGCATCTCGCCCAGACGATCGCGAAGTCTCTGTTGAAACAAAGGGAGCGCACGGGTGCGAATGTCTTCCATGCGCTCTACCAGGTCCCGGAGCTGCGCGGCACGCATGCGGATTTCGGTTTCGATAGCCTCGCCTTCCCGTACACGGAATGCGTCCAGTTCTTCGATTGCTTCGGCGGCGGCGGCGAGCGCTTCTCCGTCGAGCGATTCACCGGCTTCTCCATTTGCCGATTCAGGCGGTGCCTGATCCGCGCGCGATTCCAGCATACCCGGCAGACGGAGCGCCTGGTTGAGGTCCGGCTGCGATTCAATACCGAAGCGCTGGGCGGCATCGCGAAAGGATTCGAGCCAGGATTGCAGCAGAGCTTCGTTGATGACTGTTGCGCCCGCCGGTCCGGAAGCGCGTTTGAAGAAAACCTGCAATTGGACGTGGCCGCGCATCACGCGTGTGCGGACGGCCTTGCGTAGCGCAGGCTCGACGCCATCGAACTCGAGCGGCATGTGGAAATGCATGTCCAGCCCGCGGTGATTTACGGTTTTGATCGATAGAGTCAGTTCGCCGAAAGGGGTGGCGCGAGAGACTCGCGCGAAGCCAGTCATGCTGCGGATGGGCATCAGGTGTGATTTACGATTATGACACCGGCGGCAATTCCGCCCGCTCCGATTTTCGCAAGGCCTGGCCCTGACGCTTAGGAGGTCCTTCTTCCTCCGGTATCGCCGCGCTCCAGCGCCGAAATGCGATCCTCGGCTGCCATCAAGCGCTCGCCGAGCAAGCCAACATCGGTCATCGCCTACTGCGTGCGCATCTCCGACGTGCGGCCCCATTTATGGAATTCGGTGAGCAGCTTCGTCTCTATTTTCTCGCATTCCACGCTGACGTGCGTTATGAGGCGCGCTTCCATCCCGTCCAAATGTGTTTTCAGGTCTTCGTCCATTTCGCGCCTTTCACCGAGCAGCAGAGGCTATCTTCGATATTACGGCTAAAACGAAAGCCGCGGCCCCTTTCGGGAACCGCGGCTTTTGTCTGTTTCGGTTTTGAACGGAACGACTAGTAATCCATGCCTTCGGGTCCGCCGTGGCCGCCGGGAGCCGGAGCGGGTTTCTTCTCCGGAATCTCGCAGACCATCGCTTCGGTCGTGAGCATCAGACCAGCGATCGATGCCGCGTTCTGTAGCGCGGAACGGGTCACTTTCGCCGGATCGATTACGCCGGACTCCACCAGATCCTCATACTTGTCGGTCTGGGCATTGTAGCCGTAGTGCGGATTCTTGCTCTCGCGGATCTTGCCCATCACGATCGCGCCTTCCTCACCCGAGTTCTGCACAATCTGCCGGATCGGCTCTTCGCAGGCGCGCCGGATGATGTCGACGCCAATCTGCTCGTCGCCGGGCAGCTTGAGTTCCTTGAGTGCGATGGCCGCGCGCAGCAGAGCCACGCCGCCGCCGGGAACGATGCCTTCCTCGACCGCCGCGCGAGTGGCGTGCAACGCATCCTCGACGCGGGCTTTCTTTTCCTTCATTTCGGTCTCGGTGGCAGCGCCAACCTTGATCACCGCAACGCCGCCGGCAAGCTTTGCCAGCCGCTCCTGGAGCTTCTCGCGGTCGTAGTCCGAGGTGGTTTCGTCGATCTGCGTGCGCAGTTGCTTGATGCGGCCTTCGATGGTTTTGGTCTGTCCCGCGCCATCGATGATGGTCGTGTTGTCTTTATCGACCGTTACCCGCTTCGCTTTACCCAGATCGTCGAGCTTCACGCCTTCGAGCTTGATACCCGTTTCTTCGAAGATCGCCCGGCCGCCAGTCAGGATCGCGATGTCTTCCAGCATGGCCTTGCGGCGATCGCCGAAGCCCGGAGCCTTCACCGCGCAAGCGTTCAGAGTGCCGCGGAGCTTGTTGACGACGAGGGTCGCCAGCGCTTCGCCTTCCACTTCTTCGGCAATGATCAGCAGCGGACGGCCGGCGCGCGCAATCTGTTCGAGCAGCGGCAGCAGGTCCTTCATGTTGGCGATCTTTTTCTCGTGGATCAGGATGTAAGGATCTTCGAGAACTACTTCCATGCGCTCGGGATCTGTCACGAAATAAGGGGACAGATAACCGCGGTCGAACTGCATACCTTCCACGGTCTGGAGTTCGGTCGCCATCGTTTTCGATTCTTCAACGGTGATGACGCCGTCCTTGCCGACCTTCTTCATCGCCTCGGCAATCGTGTCGCCGATGGTGTGATCGCTGTTGGCCGAAATCGTCCCGACCTGAGCGATCATGTCGCCCGAAACCGGCTTCGACATCTTCTTCACTTCGGCGGTGGCGAGTTCAACGGCCTTATCGATGCCGCGCTTCAACGCCATCGGATTTGCGCCCGCCGCAACCGACTTCACGCCTTCGCGGAAGATCGCCTGCGCGAGGATCGTGGCTGTCGTGGTGCCGTCGCCGGCGATGTCGGAAGTCTTCGATGCGACCTCGCGAACCATCTGCGCGCCCATGTTCTCGAGCGGATCTTTCAACTCGATTTCTTTCGCGACCGTGACACCGTCTTTCGTGATGTTCGGACCGCCAAACTTTTTCTCGAGGACCACATTGCGGCCCTTCGGACCGAGGGTAACCTTCACCGCATCGGCCAACTGATTCACACCGCGCAGGATGGCCTGGCGCGAATTTTCAGCGTAAACAATCTGTTTTGCCATGGATTCTTTTCTCTCCTTTGTGACTTGTTAAACGGACTAGCTGGCTTTCTTGGCGGCGACGGGTTTGGCATCGAGGATGCCGAGCACTTCGTCTTCACGCATGATCATCAGCTCTTCGCCGTCCAGTTTGATTTCGCTGCCGGAATACTTGCCGAACAGGATGCGGTCGCCCGGCTGAACGTCCAGCGGTACGATCTTGCCGTCTTCGAGACGCTTGCCTTTACCCACGGAAACGACTTCGCCTTCCTGGGGCTTTTCTTTCGCGCTGTCGGGGATGTACAGACCGCCGTGAGTCTTCTCGGCTTCGGTTTCAACACGTTTGACCACGATTCGGTCGTATAGCGGACGAATGTTCATAGTTGTGTAACCTCGGTTTGAAGTTTAGGGGATGGGTTCTTAACCCTTGGAACCAGACCGTAGACATGCCTTGATTCCAAAGAATATTATTAGCACACAGAGGAAGTGAGTGCCAATAATTCCATGCAAGTTATTGATTTTAAAAATAATTTAAGACTTGACTATGAAGCACTAAGATTATCGGATGGCGTTAACGCATCCATCAGCAGCCAAAGCTCGTCCAAGGTAGCCCGTGTCGTCATCATATTACCCACCGCGATCCTTAGAACATAGCGCGAATGTAGAACCGTGGCGGACAGGAAGAATCGTCCCGAGCCGTTGATCCGGTCCAGTAATAGACGATTCGCGTCATCCGAGCCGCGCAAACGGAAACAGATGACCGAGAGCAGCACCGGGGCGCAGATCTCAAATCGCGGGTCGGCGGCAATCCGGTCGCGCAGTTCCCGAATCATTTCGATCTGGTCGCGAATGATCCGCGCCAGTCCTTCATGCCCGTAGTAGCGCAGCACGAACCAGAGCTTCAGGGAGCGGAAACGGCGCCCGAGCGGTACGCCGTAGTCCATCAGGTTCATCCCTCCGTCATCGGTGCGGAGAATCTCCGGAACGAGTGAAAAAGCCTGGCGCAATGTATCAGGGTGGCGGCAGTAGAAAACGCTGCAATCGACCGGCACCATGAGCCATTTGTGGGGATTGAATACCAGCGAATCCGCGCGGTCGCAGCCTTCGAGAACCCAGCGATATTCCGGCACCACGGCGGCCGACCCCGCGTAGGCGGCGTCCACATGGAGCCAGAGGCCGTCACGGCCCGCAATATCCGCAATGGCGGGCACGGGATCAATGCTGCCGGTCGAGGTTGTCCCCACCGTCGCGACCACGCAGCAGGGCTGCAATCCTGCCTCGCGATCCCGCAGAATTGCGTCACGGAGCAACTCGGGCCGCATGCGGAAGTCGGCATCGGTCCCGATATGGCGGACATTGCAGTGCCCGAAACCAAGCGTAATCGCGGCTTTGTCGACGGACGAATGCGCCTGTTCCGACGTATAGAGCACGAGATCGCGGGGCGCGCCGGATTCGCGCGTCTCAGGCGCGATCGCCGCGCGGGCGGCCGCAATGGCGTGAAGCGTACTGGTGGACGCGGTATCGAGAATCATCCCGAACCACTCCTGCGGCAAGCCGAACCAGTGCAGCAGCCACCGTAACGTCACGATTTCGAGTTCAGTCACGGCGGGCGACGTCTTCCAGAGGATCCCATTGGCATTGAGCGCCGCGGCAAGAAGCTCGGCCAGCACGGCGGGCGGCGACGAGGTATTGGCGAAAAAGGCGAGAAAACGGGGATGGTTCCAGTGCGTGATGCCGGGCAGAATCACGCGCTCGAAGTCCTCGAAGATGTGCTCGATCGTTTCTCCCTGCTCGGGGCCGTGCGCCGGAAGCCCATTGATAATATCCCGTGGCTGGATCGTCGAAAGGACGGGGTAGCGCTCGGGAGATTCGAGATAGTCGGCGACCCAGTCGATCAGTTTGTGGCCAAACTCGCGGAATTCACGCATGGGCGGCGGCCTTTCTGGTCAGAGGTAACCACGCGGCAAACCAGCGCGAAAACTCCTCGAGCGCCTGACGGGTTTCGGGAGCCAGCGGGATCAAAGGAGGGCCCGCTTTTTGCCCGCGAAGCTCCACGGCGCGTTTGATTGCCACCGGGAACGGAAACCTTTCGACCCAGTCGAGAAACTCGATGAGCCGCGCGTTCAACACGGCGGACTGGGCTTCATCGTTTGCCGAAACAGCTCGCGCCAAACCTACGAAGAGTTCGGGAACGGCGCACGCGGACCCGGAAATCACCCCGTCGGCGCCTGCACGCAGGGCTTGTTCAGCAATCCGATCACCCCCGCTAAAGAGAGCGAAGGAGTACTCACGCTTCAGGGCGAGGAGCTGCTGGAAATGCTCCCAGTCCCCACTCGAATCTTTGATGCCGGCAAAGCGGCCGGTGCCAATTAATCTGCGCACGGTTTCGATTTCGAGTTTAGAGGTGAAATGCGGGAGGTTGTGAAGCAGGATCGGCACGGCGTCGCCGGTGGCGTCGGCAAACTGCAAATAGAATTCTTCGATTTCGCGCTGCGAGTACCGGAAGAAGAAGGGCGGCATGAGGACCAGCCCGTCGGCGCCGGAGTTAATTGCTTCACTGGCCAGTTGAATTGCGCCGGCGAGGGTGGAATGCGAGACGCCGGCGAGCAGAGGCACGCGGCTGCGCTTCACCCCGAGATACACCATTCTCTGGCGCTCGGAAAAGTCGTAATCGAAGAACTCGCCGGTGGCTCCGAACAGACAAATACCCCGCACACCCGCCTCCGCGAGGAAATCGAGGAGTTCGAGCGCGGCGGAAAAATCGGCGTCCGGAGAGCCCGCGCGGCGCGGTGTGACCGCTGAAGCGAACACGCCGCGAAGTTCGAGCTGTCGCGCAACGCGTGCCATCGCCGCTAGCCTATCATTGGACCTCTCCGGCTTTAGCGGGATGTCTCAGCCATGCGAGGCCCCGACTGCGCAAGGATGATGCAGGCGGACTGCCCCGGACTATGCTACGGGTATCACGGTGTGCGTTGGGCTCTCGGCGTCGGAAGACGCCCGGGCCGGCGTGGGTTTGACTGCAGCCGAAAGCTCTACACGCGAGTCAGTCGTCGACTCGGGAGCATTAGCGGTCTCGTCCTGATCTGTAGTGCACCCGGGGTGGTCGAATTCCTCGGATTGCTTCAGCATGCGGTCAAAGGGGACAACTATCTTGCGCCAGAAAAGTATTCCGATCGACAACGATAACCCTGCAATGATAACGGGTAACGTATGATCCCTTTCTGTCCGTCCGAACGGCGGGAAAACCGACCGGCTACCGGACCCGCGTATATCGATAGAAGTCCCGAAAAACCTTAGTCAGAGAATTGAAAACACGGAACTGGACTACAGCACTTGGAATAATGTATTGAGCCAGACACGGGGTCCAGACTCTCTTTGGTTACGTGCATTTTGATTCCAATCGTTAAATCGGCATCTCAGACCGCGGGTAACTGTCTATCGCGGGCGTTGCGCGGGTTTGGAAATTGGTGTCTACGTTTGCGCTAAGGTAAAATTCACTCGGAATCCCCACGGGCTGAAAAATGATTATTAAAGATCAAAACGA
>JBEKTF010000206.1:0-9898 GCA_049516355.1 Bryobacteraceae bacterium
AGTGGCGTCAGCGGGATGAACATCATCGGAGCCATTCTGAAAGGGGAACGCAATCCCGGGACTCTGGCTGCGCTGGTCGAGCCCGAAGTGAAGGCCACCCTGCGGGACATCGCCCTCAGTCTCGAAGGAAACTGGCGCGACGAACTGCTGTTCGCGCGGCACGCAGGAGCGCGTGCGCCACGCCCTTCAGGCGACTTTCAGTCGCGCCCGATTCTACCGGCTTTCAGCATCTTACTGCGCTGAGGCGCAGTGCATTGAGCCGGAAGCAGCAAGATTATTCGTGTTGCAAACAAAGGGATTTCCGAGCTGCCTCTGGAGAGCCCGTAGTCGTTAAATCCGGTTATTTCTTGACGGATACATCCCACCGGAGGTGGGCATCTCTGATCCGGCGAGCCCTTAACTTTATACTTGAAGGAAATTGGAATCGGGTTTGCCCTTGAGGAGTTCATGGCCGTACTGATCGATGCGATTAACGTCAAACGGAGGACCGTGTTTGAGCACGAAAACACTCCGTTCTACTGCCTGGAAGCGGAGGTGAACACCCCTACCGCTCGTGGCGGCCAGACCCTGGTTCGCCTGAAGATTCGCAACCTGCTCACGAGCGCGGTCTTCGAGAAAACCTTCAAGGCGGGTGACAAGTTCAGGGAGCCGGATCTCCAGTTGGTCCCGGCCTCCTATTTGTACACCGACCGCGACGGCTCTCACTTTCTGGACCAGGAAAGCTTTGAGACCCTCACGCTCACGGAAGGGATGATCGGGAATTCATTGGACCTGCTGATCGAAGGCACCTTGATCCACTTGCACAAGTACAACGGCAATCCCATCGGGTTACAGCTACCCGCATTCGTGGAGCTGGTCGTTGCCTTCACGGAGCCGGGGGTCCGGGGCGATTCGTCAAGCGGCAGTGTAACCAAACCCGCGAGGCTCGAGACCGGCCTGGAGATTCGCGTCCCCCTCTTCATCAAAGAAGGGGAAAAGGTAAAAGTGTCGACGGAGAACCGGGAGTTTGCCGGGCGGGCGTAAGTTGGTTTCGGATCCGCTCACACATCCAGCGGCTCGACCGATTCGTCCAGCGCCGCCTCCACAAGATCTCTCCCGAACACGGTCCCCGTGCCATCCACGAAACAGCACATATATTCCTGCCGGAACCACTGAACCCCCATCGCGCTGCGCTGCTCTTCCAGAAATTCCTTCGGGATTCTCGCGCACTCCGTCGCCGGCACGCTCATCCGGAACCATTTATCGCCCCCATACTCCCAGTTCTCGTAGAAGAACCCGCGCTTGCCGCAGGGCGTACTCAACAGCCACATATCGCCATTGCCCACCGCCAGCATCGGCATCAGCGATTTGTACAGATCTTCCGTCACGCGTCCCGCCTCATCGATCAGCAGCAGCGACACCTTCGACAAGCCTCGGATCCTGTCGTCCTTGCCAGGCAGCCCCACGATTCGCGACCCGTTCGGCAATGCCAGAGAAAGTCTGTTCACCCCGTCTCCTTTGGGTTTGATACCCAGCATCCGCAACAACTGCTCCGCCTTCAGCATCCACTCCCCGCTCTGCCTCTCTGACGGACTGGCCAGCACCACCAGACTCCCCGGTCGCGTATACGCCCGATGTACGGGCCTTCGCCGCCGTGACCGTCGATTTCCCCCATTGCCTGCTGCAGTTGAGAATTCCCCGCTTCGCCGTCGACGCCAGCACCTCCATTTGCCGTTCATCGGGCTCGAATTGAAGCCGTGTTCTTGCGAATTCCACCGCACCCTGAATATCGGCCGGATGGTTCTCCGTCGCGGGCGGCACACTCTTCTTCCATGTGCAACTCACGCCCGTAGATACCACGCCCGCCTGAAATTTGACGTCGTGCTCACCGTGAGCGCCGGCTTGGAACATATTTAAAACAAATGGCTTACCCGCATAACCCAGAAAATTTCCAATCGGGTGACCGGAGTTCCTGCATTTTGATGAGATTCTTCCGTTTTGGTGGGGCAGGCAGTTTCGCCTGCCGTCCCTTAAAATGTCCCAATACCGAAGAAAGATTGCCGCATTTCCATCCGAATGATGCTCATCTATTCCTCACCGGGCGCTTACGGGGAATCGCTACCGGCCAGGGCGGATTCCGCGTGTTCTGGATCGGCGCGCCTCGGGACCCCGGTGGCTTCGCGACCCTCGGAAGCTGACCTGGTCGCCCACTCCATTCTGAACACGCTGCGGTTCGGCCGCCCGGCAAAAGACCGTATTGTAGTCCGGAAAGTTGCCCGGCACGGCTCCGGACGCCGCTGCGGCTATTTCTGTTCGGCCTGCGTCGTTGTCATAGGTCCCATGCCGACGATCTCGAGGACGCATTCGGTATCCTTGGCGCCGTCGTAGTGAATCCCGCCCGGCAAGTCCACAATGTAGCTCCCGGCAGCCGCCGGATAAGTGCTGGCGGGGTCGTACTTGGGGCCGGTGCCGATCCACCAGGTGCCGGAGAGCACCGTGATGTAGCGCGCCGTCGAGTGGAAGTGAGGCCGGCTCATGTTGCCGGGATGCCACTTGATGAGCTGAATGTAGATACCGGGCTTCGAAGGGTCCCCTTGGATCGTCGCGGTATCGGCGTTAGGGCCCGTTTTCCAGACGATTTTGTCGGGCGCGGTGTAGGTGACCATCTTCGGGTCGGGCTCGGCGGCTCGGCCGGGTGGCAGAAGCAAAGCGGTCGCGGCCAGAATGGCGCAGGGAATCGCGGATCGAAGGGCAGACATGATTGCTGATTCTATCCCAGCGCGAGTCTCATGGCGCATCCCGGCTGTACGGAATCCTCGGGCGGATTCCAGCACCCTCCTGGAAGGCGGCTTTGGGCAGGAAATCCGCGAGAAGCTTGTTGAACTCCATCGGCTTCTCCATCATCACGAAGTGACCGGTGCCCGGGACCTCGACCGTGGTTCCGCTCGGGAAGAGCTTCCTGAAATATCCGGGATCGTCCGCCGCGGAGTGATCGGCGTAGATGCCGAGCGCGGGAACGGCGAACGTCTCCACGGTCCAGTTCGGGGCGGCGAACGTGGCGGCCATCGCCTGGTAGGCGGTGGTTTCCGGGGCGCTCAGCATCATCTTCAGAATATGGTCCTGGAGGGCCGGCGTAGCGGACTTCCCGAACATCCCGCGGATCATCGCCTCGCGGTACTTCAGACCGTCCTGTCCTTTGACTCGATCCGGGTTGGGAGCGTTGGGACTTCCGGATAAATGCAGCGCCCCGTCCACAGGAACCATCGCGGCGACGTTCCCGGGATACAGGCGCGCGTACTGCCGAATGACCGGCGTGCCCATGCTATGGCCCACAAGCACGATCTTTCCAGCCTTTGCTTCCACGCGGACCGCCTCGATGGCTCTGGCGAAGAGGTCCATCGTGAGCGGTCCGTTCGCCGGAGAGCCGCTCTTGCCGTGTCCCGGAAGATCCAACGTGATGACGCGGTAATTCTTCTCGAAGAACGGCACCTGTTGTCCCCACGAGGACTCGTCGCATGTCCAGCCGTGGACGAATACGATCGTATTCGGTCCGTTGCCCCGTACAGTTGAATGGATTCGGATGCCGTCCACGGTCGCCGCCGATGCAACCGCGGCAAGTGTCAGGGCGAGGACGGGAAGAAGAGGGCGCATGGATCGGATTATAGCCCTCAGTCCTTAACGTGGCGCACGCACTCTGCGTGCCGCGTCGAGACTTATCTCGACGCCTGCGCTCTGTCCGGAAGAGACCTTTTCCCGTTCCGCCCACGCATCGCCGCCGACCGCCGCATTAGCTTCGCTTGAGCCGCCGTACATCCCTGACATTCCCGCTCTTTCCTCCTCCGCGGAAGAACTGATCGCCGCCATCGGATTCGAGCCCTGACACGCCCACTCCGGGCGGCATCTCGAGTCTCTCCAGAACCTCTCCCGTTCGGGGATCGACTCGCCTCACATCGCTCTCGCCACCTTCCCAGGTGCCGTGCCAGAGCTCTCCGTCGACCCACGTGACCCCGGTGACGAAGCGGCTGGCCTCGATGGTGCGATGAATCGCGCCTGTTTGGGGATCGACCTGGTGGATCTTCCGGCCCCGATAATGCCCGACCCAAAGTGTCCCTTCGGCCCACGCGAGCCCCGAGTCCTCGCGCAACAGTCTCCATCACGGCATCCTCTCGAAAACCATCGTCCTCGAAGCCGAATCGAGCGAAACTTTCGTCGACCTCCTCGCTTCCTGTCAGCACGAACATCAGCCGCAGACCCCCACGGAGCGCAAAGGGCGCTGTCCGGGTCGCACGGACGCGACCCGTCTTGCGCAGGTTCCTCAAAACGAAGCGCTGATCGAGAACATGGCCGTCGCCCGTTGGCGGCAAATGCGCCTCTGGAACATGGAAACCGCCGGGCTCGACCTCGAAATCCACAAGCCGGAGTTTGAATATTAGCTGCTGAAACGGCGTTTATCAGTACTGATCTGGCTTGATACCTGAAAGGCAACTTATGGCCCGCGTGGGTCCAGAACGACGCATCGCGCGAATTGGTACGAGAGGTGCCGCCTTTATAGCAGCAAACAAGCTCCGTTGTGGAGATCGTTTTCTCCGCCTGCAGGACAGTGCGGAGCAGCAAGGTTTCCTCCGGGTGAAGGGGCGCGGCGAGAACTCTCTCTCCGCCTGCGTGCTAGCTGGTGAAAGCCCGCGGCATGGCTGCCAAACGGTGCGTAAAGTTCTTTATTCAGCCGACTGTTCCGGGCGGAAACGAATCACTACTTTCTGACCGACCTCCATTCAGTCCACGCGACGTTTGGATCTCCTGTCAGAGTGACGGCGTCGACACGCGAGTTGAAACGGACACAGCGACTTCATGCCGCCGAACATGGGTAATCAACGTAAAAATGTCGTAGGAGTTTGAGAAAGTTTCGAAGAGAAAAACGTGTTCGTCGGCGTTTTCATCGGCGAGGATCAATTCCTTCTGTCCGAGAGGACCGCGTTTCTTCCAAGAGCAATAGCTCTTCACCATCGCAAACACGTCGGTCTCCGTAATGGATGAGAACTGTTCCAGAAACTTTCGCGACCGAATGAAATAACGAAAAGGCTCGCGAGCATCGATTTCATGCCTGTCGTGGTGTGGATGCTGACCAACTACCCCCAGGGCCGGAATATCAAGAGTCTCGACAAGGCGCCAGAAGCTCGTGGTTAGCGTGTTGCCAAAGTGCTTCTTTGAGTCCTGAACTAAATCGAATGACGGTTTTGAACTGCGGACAAACTCCTCGAAAAGGCCCTGCAAGAACAGCAAACGTCCGGCACCATAATTGGCCTCGGCCTCGACCTGCTCGTGACAGTCAGGAGTCAGGCTGTACTCGGTGTCGCCCATCATGGTCCCCTCGTGCCACGGAACAACGCTATGGATAATCTCATGCGTTTCGTTCCAGCGCCATTTCAGCTTCGGTTGCGCCTCATCAATCATGATGCGCTTCCGATCAGGGACCCAAAACGCTTTGAGATCGAACTTGCGCACGATATCGAGAATCAGAGTCGGTCGGGCGATCACCTGTTTCCCAGCCACTTTTGCTTTGCTGATCAGCTCTCGAAGCAGGCCATCGTTGGTTGAAGAATAGTATTGTCGATCGAGTTGCAACAGGGCACGGACGTCAGCCAACTCAATCGGGTCGGTTGGATTGCCCAAGCCACGAAGGATCTTCGTAACCTGGGCGTCGATATCGCGCGCTGTTCTCGCTTCAAGGAAGCGATTCCTTATCGTTCGCACAAGAACTTCACATACTCCTCCAGAGCCGAGTGTTCCTCTTGAGACAGCTTTTCCACCGGCTCTGAACGCGCCGCGAATTTCAGAGCGGCATTTTGAAACTGAGCGTCTTTTACCCGGAGCAAACCAGCAAGAGCCATCAGCTTCTTCTCTGGAATCTTCAGGAATTCGGCAATCTGGTGAACTGTGCGGATTGTCGGCGTATATTGATCATCGGTCTCGATCTTCAACAACTCAACCAGATCAACGTCAACCTTCTTTGCCAACTGCTCCATCGAGAGTTTCCGATCCCGACGGGCAAGTTGGAGGAAACGGGCGAAGGCGTGCTTGAACGGAATTACGTTGCTTGACGTCTCCGCCGCTTGCTCCATGGCGTCCACCAGGCCTCCTACCGACACGAAGCAGCCATCTTCCAGTTCCGCTTTTCGTATTAGCCAATCTCGATTCTTGTTCATGTTCATGCGGCACCCTCTTTGAGAAATCTCTCGGCCTGCTCAGGCGTGAATTCACACCAAAGGAGGTTTTGCTTCGCAGGATCACGTCCAACGGCCGTCATCCCGCACACATCGAGGTAGAACCGCTCCGAAGTTGTAAGCGAGTGGAGCGCCAATCGTCCTTTAAACCCTTCGTCAAGGCTCTTGCGCACGGCTGCTTCGATAAGCCTCGTGCCAACGGCCGCAAACTTTTGACTCCTTCCTAACGCTTGCATCAACGGTTTGATATTCCACGGAGCCGTCTCCAGGTAATCCACGTACGTCAGGGGCTTGCCCTTCTGCCACGCGATTCTCCCGGATCTTCCTGCATTCTCCAACTTCATCAGACCTTGAAGATTGCCTCCCGCGCTGATTCCGATAAAAGAGAATGCCAGGATTCTAAGATCCGCCTCTTTACTGGTCCAATCCCAGTGGAAGTGTCGAGGAACGATGTCCTGGGGTGACCCGGACTGAACCATCTTCTTAGCAGCCTCCACGACAACAGGACGCCACTCGTTTTGAGTCTCCAGAAAATGCTCAACCGTCACTCCGTCGAACAGTTCTGCTTGGACTGGCTCTCTGGTCGCCCAATCAACGATCTGAATCGGCACTCTCACAGAACCATCAGCTCCGCCTTCTCTTTTTTCTGATCTTCGAAGAACAACTTCCCGCCTTCGGCGAGCTTCACGTCTACAAGCTGATACAGCCGCAGAGCTTGCCGGAGAATTGCCGTCTTGCTCAGATCTTTTTGACTCGAAAGGTCTTCGAGCACACGCATCTCCTGATCCGTAAGGTTAAGTGTCATTGTCTTCTTCGAGTTCATACGATCTACCTGAGTTCATTATACAGTAAATAGCTAAACATGCAACATGCAATGCATATAATATATATATTATTTGGCTAGTTTATGGCTATTTGTGGTATGCTGTCTCCAGAGCCACTGAAGGAGGGCTTCCCAATTGGAAATTGCAGAGATCCGAGAAGTACGAATTCATATCGATGAGCAGCCTTATCATTCGCCGAACCCGACCACGGGCGCGGCGCTCTATGCGCTAGGTCACGTCGTGGCAGGCTTCGAACTGTACCGCGAAGTGACCGGCGATCGGGAAGATGAGCCGATTGAAAACGGCCCGGAGACGGTCCATCTGAAGGAAGACGAGCACTTCCACAGCGGGCCGCCGAAGGTCTATACGGTCATCGTGAACGGCCGCAAGAAAGAGGTATTGACGAAGACGTTGTCCTTCGACCAGGTGGTCGGGCTCGCGTTCAACCCGGTGCCGGTCGGGCCGAACGTGCAATTTTCCGTGACCTACAGGAAGGGACCGCCGAAGAATCATGAGGGCACGTTGACCGAAGGGGAAACTGTCCGTATCAAGGATGGGATGATCTTCGATGTCACAGAAACCAATAAATCGTAGTGCCGACCTGACGCGGCTGCGGAATGAAGGCTACGATCTTGAAATCCGGTCGGACCATTTGCTGGTGAAGGACGTGCCTTACGTGACTGCGGGCCGGATCGTCAAGCGCGGAATCCTCGTGATGCCCTTGAAACTGGCGGGCGACGTGACCGTGAAACCGGAGAATCACGTCGCTCACTTTATTGGAGAGTATCCGGGCCGCGCGGACGGAACCCCTATCGAGTCCATTCGGAATGACAGTACGCGTCGCGAACTGGGGCGTGAGGTCGTCATCGATCACACGTTCTCGGCGAAGCCGATGCCGAGCGGCGCCTACGAGAACTACTACGACAAAGTGACGCAATACGTGACGATCCTGTCGGGCTACGCTCAGGTGATCGAGCCCGGCGTGACGGCGAAGACCTTCCGGCCGGTCTCGGCCGCTGAGGGAGAAGAAGAAACGGTGTTCAAGTATATCGACACGGCCTCGACGCGAGCCGAAATCGGTTCGGTCACGGCCAAGCTGGCAGCCGTGAAAAAGGTGGCCGTCGTGGGCCTCGGCGGAACCGGCTCTTACGTCCTGGACTTCGTCGCCAAGACGCCGGTGGGCGAGATACACCTGTTCGATGGCGACGAATTTCTGCAGCACAACGCCTTCAGGTCGCCTGGTGCGCCCTCGCTCGAAGAACTGGTCGCAAAGCCGAAGAAGGCTGCGTATTTCAAGGGCACCTACGACAAGATGCGGAACGGCATCTTCGTCCACGAGGCCTATATCGGGCCGGAGAACGTGGAAGAGCTGCGGGACATGAGCTTCGTTTTTATGTGCCTCGAAGGCCCGGCCAAGAAACTGATCGTGGAAAAGCTGGAAGAGTTCGGCATCGCCTTCATTGACGTGGGCATGGGCGTCTACTTGAGCGAGGGTTCGCTGGGCGGCATTCTCCGGGCAACGACCAGCACGCCGGCGCGACGTGATCATGTGCGAAAGCGGATTTCGTTCTCGGATGACGCCGACCGCAACGAATATGACGTTAATATCCAGATCGCAGACCTGAACGCGCTAAACGCGGCGCTCGCGGTGATCAAGTGGAAGAAGCTGATGGGCTTCTATCAGGATCTTGACTTCGAGCATCACTGCACCTATACGATCGGCGGCAACATGCTGCGCAACGAGGACGCGCCGGCCGCCTCTGAGCTGACTATGAGCGGTCAGCCATGAAACGGGAAAAGACCCTCGCGCACGAATTCATCGAATTCATCCCCGATGTGGTGGAGGAAGGGAAGCTCTACGTATCGATCGAATACGCGACGGTGGTTCATAAGTGTTGCTGCGGCTGCGGGAAAGAGGTCGTAACGCCGCTGAGTCCCACGGACTGGAATCTCATCTTCGACGGCAAGACGATTTCGCTCGATCCCTCGATCGGAAACTGGAGCTTTCCATGCCGCTCGCATTACTGGATCAGTAACAATAGGGTGCGGTGGGCGGAGGATTGGTCTCAGTCGCGGATCGACGCGAACAGGGCGCATGACCGATTTGCAAAGGAGAGGTATTTCAGTGGAATGGAGGAACCGGGCGATATAGCAATCCCCACGCAGCAGCCAAAGGCGGCGCACCCTGTTCCATTGCGCAAAGAAGCCTGGTGGAAAAGGCTGTGGCCGTGGTAGCAGGCTGGCGCAATGGCTGGTTCATTTAGAGGCTCGTCTTTGTTTCGATGGGCCCCTGCTTGCCAGGCAGGTGAGTGAACCGACGATCCCCCGATAGGAACGATAAGTCGGCTTTGCGGTGCTATCGCGAATCGCTCAGTGCCGTGTTTTGCATCCCGCTCATCCTGAAACGACGAAGCGGCCGCATCTATCTCAGAGGCAATCTTCGAACCCGAACGGCACGGTGATCCACTGACACTGCGGCACCGACCTGAATGTCCACCGCGCATAATTCCCACGCCCGTCGAATCAGATCCGCCTGCTGCACTGAATCGAGTCCTTCGATACGAAGCAGAATCACGGAAGGGCCATCAGACCGGGCCAGGCCGATGGGCATGAAAATCGTGATCGAGCGTCACGCATGTTCGACGATGTTGTCGGGCGAACTCAGGAATGTCTTCGTCCTCGGCGTGACTGAGGCCGACGTCCGTCACGTGGATCGCTTCCCATCCTTCGAGCCGGAGTAATGCTGCGGCGTTCGGAGCCGGGCCCTGATCCAGCAAAATCCGGTTCACGCGACTTGATTCAGGTAGCGCACATCACCGTCCACGGAGGCCGCCGCGTAGCGAAGTGCCTGTTGGAGGTCTTCCTCTTCAAGAA
>JBEKTF010000207.1:0-9825 GCA_049516355.1 Bryobacteraceae bacterium
CCGGATTCGGCTATCGGGGACCCCGCCGCGTTTCAAATCGCGGCAAGTCAAATGCCCCTTCAACTCTCAGTAAAAAAGGAACTTGTCAGCGGCGAATCCATCGTTAGCCGGACAGTTATGATTCTCGATATAGGGGGACCGCATTCCTGGCGCGTGATCTATATGGATGGGCGTCCGCATCTCAAGGGAGACGATCTCAGGCCCATTTTCCCGGGCCACTCCATAGGGCATTGAGAAGGCGACACGCTCGTGATCGATTCGGTTGGTTTCAACGAAAAACAGTGGACAGTGGGGACGATCCGACAACCGAGCATCTTCATCTCACCGAACGTTTTTCGCGTCCACACCTCAAGACGCTGGAGTACGAGGTGACGATCGACGATCCGGGGGCTTACACGAAACCCTGGTTCAGTCAGTGGACGATCACCGAAAAAACAGCCTCCAGGTGGAATACCGGCTCGATGTTCGAATACATCCGTGAGGATGCCGCCAGACAGGGCGCCTTCGGGTCGGTGATTCTTTCACCAGTTCTGGCGCGCGTAACGTGGCGCGGTTGTTTCAGGCTTCAAATGGATTTCCGCGAGGGAGATCGCTCTCGCGCTGGCGAAATAATGGATGCGTTCGTGAACGTCAGATTGCGGCAGAGAGCAAGTTATCGCCGGTAGGACATCGCCTCCGGTAGACTCGTCCGGCGGGATGCGATAAAGTCTGAACTCTACCGCCTGATTGGAGAGAGAAAGAGCCATGCATCAACACGCTCGTGTGCATTCGCGGCGCGATTTCTTCAGCAGGGCCTTCGGAGGCGCGCTGGCCGGGGCGTCTATCGTCGAGGAAGCCTTCCTGCGCGCGACCTGGGCGCGGGCCCAGGCGCCCGGAGCCAGCACGAATCTGTTCAAGATCGAGAAGATCGCAGACGGCGTTTATGCCGCGCTGGCGCGGCCACAAGTCCTGACCAACTGCAACGCGGCCATTTTTGTGAACTCGCAAGACGTGCTGGTTGTCGACGCCCATTCGAAGCCCTCCGCAGCTGCCGCACTTATCGCCCAGATCAGGAAAGACGTTACGACGAAGCCGGTCCGCTATCTGGTCAACAGCCATTTCCACTGGGACCACACGCAGGGTGACGCCGCTTACAAGGCCAGTGGCGCGAGAGTGGACATCATCGCCAGCGACACGACCAGGGAGTTGATGACCCAGCTTTCTCGTAACCGCCTCAAAGAATCGCTGGACGGCGTTCCCAGGCAGATCGATGACGTCCAGGCCCGCCTGGCAAGAGCGACTTCCAACGCCGACAAGGAACGCTACACGGACCTGATCCGGCAACTGAAGGCCTATCAAACCGAGATGAAGAGTTACACGCTGGAGCTGCCGACGATTACCTTTGCCAAATCGCACGTGATCAAGGACACCGCGGGCGATCTTCATATCGAGTTCCACGGGCGTGCCCACACTGCCGGCGACATCGCCGTGTTCTCGCCGCAGAAACGCGTTGTGGCTTCGGGCGACGTGATCATAGGCTTCCTGCCCAATATCGCCGACGGGTATCCGAGACCGTGGCCGGCGACGATCAATTCCGTTGGGCAACTCGCTTTCGATCACATCATCCCCGGGCACGGGCCGGTCCAGCACGACCGCGCGCGCATGACGCAAATGCGGAATTATATCGAGGAGCTAACCGGACGCATCGAAGACGGCAAGAAAGCTGGCAAGCCGCTTGCGGAATTGCAGAAGACGCTCACGATGACGTCGATCCGGACCTTGCAAGCCAGCGGATACGGCAGCTACGTCGCCGACAATTTGAACAACTTCACGGTGTATCTCGGGCAGAAAACGGCCGTCGAGGACCGTCTGTCGGCCAATATCGAAGCGATCTATAAAAACCTGGACCGCGCTTGAACGGTGGACCGGCGGCGCGTCAGCGCGAGCGCTTGACCGACGCGTTCTTCCGTATTGTGATAAAGTCTCTCTCCGGGAGACGAGCCCGTGAAGGTGATCTTTTCGATCCTGTTACTCATCGTACCGACCTTGGTTCCCTCAGTTTTGTTTGCCCAAACGCCCTGCGAAAACCTCGCTTCTCTGAACCTTCCCGGCACCACGATTAGCTTTGCGCGCGTCGTCGAACCGGGTCCCTTCCAGCCGTCTGACGCGCCCGGCCGAGGCCCCGCAGCTCCAGTCAACCTCCCCGCACATTGCCGCGTCGCGGCGGTCCTCAAGCCCTCGCCGGACTCCAGCATTGAAATGGAAGTGTGGCTTCCCGCCGCCTGGAACGGCAAATTCCAGGCCGTCGGCAATGGGGGCTTCGCGGGAAGTATCACATATACCGCCGGGGGCGGCGGCGCGGTTGCCAGCAGTATGGCCACCGCGCTGCAACAGGGCTACGCCACCGCGTCCACCGACACCGGCCACAAAGACCGCGGCGGCAATTTCGCCTACGAACACCCCGAGCGCTTCACCGACTTCGCCTGGCGCGCCGTCCATGAAATGACTGTTGAGGCCAAGGCTCTGATCAAAGCCTTCTACGGCAAAGCTCCGTCGTTCTCCTACTGGAACTCCTGCTCCAACGGCGGCCGTCAGGGCCTCATGGAAGCCCAACGCTTCCCCGCCGATTTCGACGGTATCATCGCCGGATCGCCCGTCCTGAACTGGACAGGCCGCGCCACGCAGGCCATCTGGGTCGCCCGTGTTGAACATGAGACTGAAGCCTCTTTCATCCCGCCCGCGAAGTACCCTGCGCTGCACAAAGCTGCTGTCGAAAAATGCGACGATCTCGACGGGGTCCGCGACGGTATTATTGAAAATCCGGTGCACTGCGAGTTCGACCCCGCCGTGATTCTCTGCAAAGGCGCCGATAGCCCTTCCTGCCTCACGGCCCCGCAGGTAGAAACCGCGCGCAAGATCTACGCGCCCGCATCAAACCCGAAATCCGGCGAGGAATTCTTCCCCGGCCTTGAACCCGGCAGCGAGCCGGGATGGGGCACCTACGGCGGTCCCCGTCCCTTCGGTATCGCCGACGATTACTTCAAATACGTCATCTTCCAGGACCCCAACTGGGATTACAAGAAGTTCGACTTCGACGGCCATCTCACCGTGGCCGAACGCATCGGCAAAGGCACGGTCGACGCGCTCGATCCCAACCTGAAAGACTTCTTCGCCCGAGGCGGCAAGCTCATCCAATACCACGGATGGAACGACCCGCAGGTACTCCCGCTCAACAGCGTACGCTACTACACGAGTGTCCTCGAAGCCATGGGCGGCTCGGGCAAGATCTCCGATTCCTACCGACTGTTCATGGTCCCCGGCATGGCCCATTGTGGCGGCGGCGAAGGCCCCAACCGTTTCGATGGCTTCGGCGCACTCGCCAACTGGGTTGAAAACGGCAAAGCCCCCGATCAGATGGTCGCTTCGCGCGTCGCCGACGGAAAAACCGACCGCACACGCCCGCTTTGCCCCTACCCCGAGACCCCGGTCTACAAAGGTGCGGGCAGTACCGACGACGCCGCCAATTTCACCTGCAGGATGCCGTAAGGCTCTGAGGGCCGGATGACGCATGCGTCCGATCTGGTCGGATCGCGCCCGGATTACGGCGCATCCAGAAACTGAATAAGCGAAGCCAGGCTTATGCACAAATATCGGGAGGTATTTTCTGCTCCTGCCCGAGGCCTGCCCGATCATTGTTAGAGCTGGCAATCCGCACAGTCCAATCGGGTTGATTCCAGTGCGGGGAGGTTACACTAAGGCTAAACAGATTGTCCTCAGCAACTTCTCATTTCATCATTGGTGCTACGTTGGCGCTGCCAGCCCTCAGCTGCCGCGAGTTGACCGCAATTCTGCAGGGATGGCAGATTCCCGTCGGCGCAGGCCTGCTTGCGGCGGCTCCTGATCTCGATTTCCTTGTGATTCGCGCCTTTGGCATCCCGTATGAAAGTCTTTTCTCGCACCGCGGTTTCTTCCACGCGCCGTTTTTTCTGATCCTGTTTTCGGCAGTTGTGGCAGGAATCATCACCCGCGGCCATTCGCGCAAGGCGTTTGCCTTGCTGTGGCTAGTATGGGCGGGGTGCATGGTGACGCATCCGCTGCTGGATGCTCTGACGGACGGCGGTCGAGGAGTAATGCTGCTGGTGCCGTTTACGCGAGCGAGATTTTTCTTTCCGTGGCGGCCGCTTTACAGCCCGCCGGGCAACATTCAGAATATCGTCGGTAGAGCTTCGCTCATCCATAGAGCTTTGTTCATCAGTAGAGCTTCGTTCATCAGGCCCTCCGAGATTCCTTTCTGTGTGGCATCCGCGGTGACAGGTATCTTCGGACTATTCGCGCGAAAACGCAATGTGACTGCTGGCACGTGACTGTGCGACGCTGCGGGCGTTAAGACAGTTATCGGTATCGGTTTTTGCGGGCGTTGATCGGCCCGCCTCCAATGGGCTCTCTTTCGATTGAGCGGACTTCACGAGCTGCCGTCCACGCGGTTTCCCGAATCTTCGGCATTTTTCCGCGGTTGGTCAGGTCCGATTTCCCAGGACGGGACTTCCCGGGATCTGACACCTGAATACCTTGATTTCGGGCAAGGGACGTTGGGATTTTTCCCGCGACTCTGAAAAGCTCATGCGGTCAGGAACCTGGCTGCAGCGTTGTATACTGAGGCGGTCCGGCATCAATTATCGGTCGGCCGGGAGGCCGAAACGGGAATTCCCGTCTACAAAATCCGCGATGGGCTCCAGGAGGGTCGTATGAGGAATTACGTCTGGTTTCTGGCGATTGCCTTATTTCTCGTTCCAGTGACTGGGGCGGAGTCCCAGCAGCAGGATAAGCCCAATCGCGTGCCGCCACCATGGGCGTACGGCTTAAAGACGCCCCTGGGCTCACCCGCGTCGGAAGAGCCAGCCTCCACGCCAACCGACAAAGTGATGCAGGATTGGGATCACGGCTAGGAAATACGTCTTATCGGCAGCCCCGTGAGTTCTACACTCACGCAGATGCGTACACAGGGCCCTGTCGACTGGTATCCAGACGACCATCCCAAAATGCCGGAGATTGTGGCGCGCGGCCGGAAAGCCGTACAGGCCTGCCAGGCCTGCCATTACTCAACGGGCAAGGGCGACCCTGCAAACGCCTCCATCCAGGATCTCCCTTACTCTTATTTTGTGCAGACGATGGAGGATTTCAAGGCTGGATTGAGAAGGAGCGCGGACCCCAGAAAATACAACACAAATAACATGATTGCCTATGCGAAGGCCATGACCGAGGACGAGATCAAAGAGACCGCCAGGTACTATGGAGCGATCCGATTCGCGTCACGGGTCAAGGTGATCGAGGGCAAGACTGTTCCCAGGACGCGCCTCGTCGCCGCGGGCTTATATTTTCCAATGGAAGGGAATGAGACAGAGCCGCTGGGAGACCGCCTCATCGAGACGCCGGAGACTGGGGAAGCATTCATTTATAAGAACCCGCGGGCCAAGGCAATTGCGTATGTTCCGCCGGGCAGCATCAATAGAGGGGAGCGGTTGGTCAGGAACGGTGGGGACGGCAAGACCGTTCCGTGTTCCGTTTGCCATGGCGCGGATTTGCTGGGGCTCGGTCCTGTGCCGGGAATCGCCGGGCGCCTGCCTGGCTATATGGTTCGCCAGCTCTTCGATATGCAGAATGGGTTTCGCACCGATGAGTGGACGGACCTGATGAAGCCGGTCGTCGGGCAATTGACGGTTGACGACATGATCGATATCGCTGCCTACCTGTCCTCTCGCAAAGTCGGCGCCGCGGAATAACCGAGTTCCGCGAAGACTCCGTCGGCGTGGTCGATACCGTCAATCCGATACGAACGGCGGTCACCAGGCCGTTCACTCACGCGGTCGTCTTTGGCAGCAAGCGGGTTGTCTGAATCAAACGCAGACGTCGCCCAGATAGCCAGCGCCGCCGCAGTAGGTCACGTCCTGGATTTGCATCAGGATGCCATCCGGGTCGGTAAAGTAAAGTTCCGGCGTTCCACCCTTCGCACCGCCGCGTTCTTCCCCGCGCATGCTCACGTAAGACACCAGAGGGCCTGCCGGCCCGGTCGCGCTGCCTCTCGGCTTGATGCCATAATCGGCCAGCGCCTTTAGAACCTTGTCGGGATGGAAGCCCTCCATCCTGAAGCATCCATGCCCGATACCGGGTGTCCCCTGGAGCACCGCGATCGAGCCGGCCAGGGCAATGAATTGACGGCCGGCGCCTACGGCGAGGAGGGGCGCGGCGCCCTGGTGAGTCTGGACGGGCATCGCGAAGAGGTCCTGGTAAAAGGCCACGGAGCGCTTTCCGTCGGAAACGCCGAGGGTGAAGTGGCTGAGATCGCGCACCGCGAGCAGTCCTTTGGCAGGCGGCGGCTCGGGTGACTTACACACATTTCCCAACACGCCGGCTCCACCACAATAGCTGACATCCTGAAGCTGCACCAGGATACCGTCAGGATCGCCCAAATAGAGTTCGGGTGTGCCTTCCTTGGCCCCTCCCGCATCCGGACCGCGCGTTCTCACCCACGTCTTCATGGGACCCGGGTTGCCTTTCACCACGCCGTGATCGGCGAGACTTTTCGTGACGCCCGCCACGCTGAATCGATCAACGGTCATGCAGAAGTGGGCGATGGCGGGCCTGACGTTCGCGGCGCCCTGAGACAAGCTGATGTATTGAGGGCCGGACCCGATGCGGAGGCCGACCGCTACACCCTGGCGATGTTGAACGGAAAACCCGAACAGACCCTGGTAGAACTCCATTGATCGCTTCCGGTCGGAAACCGTGAGCGTCACGTGATTGAGCGAGCGCACCCGGATAGGCGGCTTACTGGATTGCGCCAACACCCTCGAGACCGCGGTCAGCGCCGGCAGCGATAGAAGGGCGTGTCTGCGTGAGATCGGATAGTCTCGCATGATTCCTCTCCTTTATGAAATGAACGGGTCGCCGAACTCTATTCTACTGGCAAGGGCGAAAACTCGCTGTTGCTGTGCCGGAGCGGACAAAACGAAGCGAATCGATATCAACGCATATCGGCAGGCAATTTTTCACTTGCCGCGGGGACATACGCTGCTCCGATGCAAATTGTGGACGACGAACGCCCCCAAATGGGCGGCCACAACAAGAAGCGGCCCGCGGTGCGGGCGTAAAAAAGCGGGCGATCAAGACAGTCTGCGCCCGCCAAAAGGAGAATACTATGGGTCACTCCAGTTCAACAGAACGATGTTTGACTAACAAGGGCGGCGGTACCGGAACCGCAGTGGAGCGCGATAAGCCGAACGACCAAACCGACCTGGCGGATGCGTTATGCATCGTTGCTGATCCAGGGAGCAACGGCCGGGTCGACAGCGAGATCTTCGCCGGGCAATTGAGACGGTCGAGCGATTGGATCGGGCGGCGTCTCTACCAGAGTTGGATACACCTGGCATCGCAGTGACCGCATCGCACAAAGATTCCCCGCCTGCGATAGCTGTGGTGGAGTCCGGCTTCGCAGTTCCAGCAAGTCATAGCGAACACGTAGCGGCGGATTGCGAAGAAGGCCACTGTAACAAGCAAAAGGGCCATGACTGGCCAACCAGCGTGGAAATATTCGGCCAAGCGGAGGATCGTAGCATCCACGGGATCCGTATGTCAGTGAGATAAAGACCAGAACGTACCGTACCAGGTTCGCGACTTTGGATAAAACCGCACTGTGGGAGCTGCGCGGCTGGTGAAAGAGAACGGTTCCGGCAAAGAATGCGAATGAGCGAGTGCGACGGCATGCCCGCCAACACCCGCTTCTTCCGAACGCCTTTGCTAATACAAGTTCAGCAGAACGGCGAGCGATTGACAAGACCAGCAGTACCGGAACTGGGCTGAGGATTCATAGCAGGGGGCGGGTAAAATGCTCGACCCAGGGCGCCCGGAGACCGTTGGCCAGTGCTTTTTTCAGTTAGCGCGTTAGACGTCAGAAGTCGACAAGTGCACTATGCGGCCGATTGCGCGCTCCTTAGCTACAGCCTGCTATTCCACGTCGCTCATCGGACGAGAGCTGTCTGAGACCTCCCTGAAGGCGCCGCACGATCTCGAGCGCAGCCCTCAGAAGCGTTTTGAACTTAGACGCCTGTTCTGTTTCACAAAGGATCCTGTTTGAAGCCAAAGCGGAGAACGGAAAGCGCTGCGATAACAGTAAACATCAGGAGCTATAAACATCAGGAGCTATTTTTCGAGTGCGTTCCTTACCACTCCCGTGGTCAACGATGGCCCATTTTCACGCCTGATCTGGAGATCGTGCGAGCCGAACTCGACCAGCATAAGCGGGGGCGTCAGACCGCTTGCAACTCCAATCGCATCGAGGGGCTCGTTGAAGCGCTCAGCCCATTCTGCTACTATCCGACGCATGAAACTATTGCCGATTCTTGCTCTGCTCCTGACAACGGCCGTGTTCGCCGCCGATCCCGAAGGCTTCGCCATGTATAAAGCCTCCGAAATCCAGGCTCGCGCCAAGGCCACAAAACTCGACGAAAACAAAGCCGGTCTCGACCGGGTCGGAACCTGGGGCAACCATTCACTTCTGGTCGTCCGCCGCGAAGGCGACGGCGCAGCCGAAACACACGAGACCCAGGTGGACATCATCACGGTCGTCTCCGGCGAAGGCACGCTGGTGGTGGGCGGAGCCATGGTCGACGGCAAAAACACCGCGCCCAACGAGATTCGTGGGAAATCCATCAACGGCGGCGTGCGCAAGCCCATGGCCGCAGGCGACGTCTTCCATATCCCCGCCAAGGTCCCTCATCAGATGCTGGTACCGAAGAGCCTCGTCATTCAAGTGGTGAAAGTGGATACGAAATAGCGCCCGCAACGGGTGCCGGTCGTACTCCGCGCGCAATGTCCTGCGTATCGGCTCATTGACGCGATATCGGCTTCCAGTACCTGGCGACCGCAGGTGAGCGACTTTTGAACCGAGGCGATCCAACAGTCACGCTTTCCACGCGTCTCTGGTTGCTGTCTGAAAAGAACGGGACCAATGCGGAAGCCGAATCGTTGAAGGTCGAAATCTCTGGGGGGCACAACGAGTGGGATGCCATTCACGCGGAGTTACAGGCGCACCGCCAGGAGCACAACGTTAAAAATCTCAGGCCCCTCTCAGATCCTCTGGGATGATCCCGTTCAGGGTGAAGGCTACGTTTCTTTTGACGGCCCGTTGGAAAGCTTCCCGTGCTTTAACGTGCTCCTTGATTGCATTCGTGATTCTGTGGTTTCCGTCCAGCTGCAGGAGCGAAGGAACCTCGGCTTTCATGGCGTCAACGCTCTGGCGGGCATCCTTAAGCCTCGCCTCGGCTGAGCGCACTTCCCGGTTGAGAATCTCGACAATTTCCGCATGCGTGAGCATGGAGGCTCGTTAGTTCAGAAGTCCCGCCCGCCGTACAAGGGGAGCGCTGGCCGCCTTCCGGATTGATTCGACAATTCCATCCTCGCAAACCACGGACTCCACACCGGGTCCGCCCCTCATCAGCTGAATGCGAACGACATCGCCACCGACACACGTAGCCATGCAAAGATGCCGAACCCCTGACCGGATCTGGCGCAAACGGCCGAGCAGCTCGGGCCCGTGAAGTTCCAGGATGGCAGCATTGATCAGGATCAGGTCAACAGGGATGTATTTCCATTCCGCGATTTCCAACGCTTCACTGCCGTTACGGGCCAGCAGAGCGCGCATGCAGCTGGCATCAAGGATTTTGGCTATGAGCCTGTCCGAGAAATAGATTTTTCCTGGCGCTCTGAAACGGAACGAACCCATAATGGTTTATGGGCAAGGGCTACCGTTCCTACGAACCGGATCAGGATTATCTGCTTCCGCCGAGCCTG
>JBEKTF010000208.1:0-9785 GCA_049516355.1 Bryobacteraceae bacterium
GACGATCAATCTCAAAACGTGAGCGTTGCCCGGGGTTGGGGGCTGAATGCACGAAAGCAGCAGCCGCCGCAGGCGGTAGGGGAAAACTGTCTCTTGACATTCCCTCTTATAGGACTCCCGGAATGATGCTGCGGATATCCTCGCGGGCGACCAGTCTGTCCAGCACCGGGCGCAGACTGTCGAGAATGCTGTGCTCAATCTTGAGCTTTCCCTTCGCCGTTCGGAGCCTGAAGGACATGGATCGGCACCACCGTATACTACTTTACGTGGCGCACAAGATTACACTGATTCCCGGAGACGGGATTGGCCCGGAGGTGGCGGACGCAACCGCGCGCGCGGTCGACGCTACCGGGGTAGCCGTCGAATGGGAACGGGTCGATGCGGGTCTTTCAGCGGAGAAGGCGACCGGGCACTATCTGCCGGAAGCTGTTTTTGAATCGCTCGCGAGAACGCACGTCGGCTTGAAAGGCCCGGTCGGTACGCCGATCGCGAGCGGCCATTCGAGCGTCAACGTGGCGCTGCGCAAACGTCTGAATCTCTTTGTCAATTTCCGGCCGGTACGAATGCTGCCGGGCCTGAAGACGCGATTCTCGGACTTGCCGATCGACCTTGTAATTTTTCGCGAGAACACAGAAGACCTGTACGCGGGCATCGAGCACGAAGTCGCTGCCGGCGTAATGGAAAGCCTGAAGGTGATCACCAGAACGGCGTCTGAGAAGATCGCGAAGGCGGCATTCGAATACTCCACCAGGGAAGGCCGCAAAAAGGTGGTAGCGATTCACAAGGCCAACATCATGAAGCTGACCGATGGCCTGTTTCTGCGCTGCTGCCGTGAGGTTGCCGCCGGTTTTCCCGAGATCGAATACGGCGAACTGATCGTGGACAACGCCTGCATGCAACTCGTGATGCGGCCGGAGACGTTCGACGTGCTCGTGCTGCCGAATCTCTATGGAGACATCGTGTCGGACCTGGCGGCGGGGCTGGTGGGCGGTCTGGGAATCGTGCCGGGCGCGAATCTCGGCGAAAACTGCGCGGTATTCGAGGCGGTTCACGGGTCCGCCCCGGATATCGCGGGCCGGGGCCTCGCAAATCCCACGGCCCTGATGCAATCGGCGCGCCTGATGCTTGCGCATATTGGTGAGCGCGACGCCGCCAGCCGCCTGCAGAAGGCGATCGAGGCGGTTTACAGGGATGGCGCGCATTTGACGCGCGATGTGGGGGGCACGGCGGGAACGAACGAGTTTACGAACGCGGTGATCGAGAAGTTGTAACTCCTCGATTACTGGAGGTGCTGCACCGCTAAAACCAGTCCGCCAAAGATGAGCACCGATACCGCGGCAATCGCCAGATATCTCACGACCCGCTCACTCGTGGTGGACTGCTGCTTCTCATCCTTCTTCATCTGCTCGTCAAGGCTATCGAACATTTGTAACCTCTCCGGGGGGAACTCTCCCGGGAGAAATCATACTCCCGTTCAAAGAGAGATGGAAGGGGCGCGCAGGGCGCGGATTATTCGACGGCGGGCTGCGCCACTTTTTGAGTACTCTTGGAGTCGGCCAGCGCCACGGAGCGAATCTGATCGCCGCTCGGGAGGGTGGAAGCGTCCCAGCCTCCGCCCATCGCCTTGACCAGGTCGACCGCAGCCGTCAGGCGCCGCTGCAGAATGGCCACGGCCTGCTGTTGGTCGCCGAGTGCAATCTCCTGGGTCGTGATGACGTTCAGATACGAATCCGTTCCCGCCTTGTAACGATCGAGTTCCAGCGCGAGAGCCGACTGGGCCGCCGCAACGGCCTCCGCCTGCTGCTGGGCCTCTTCGGCGAGATAGCGCAGGGCAGCGAGATCGTCCTCTACTTCCTGAAAAGCCGAAAGAACGGTTTGGCGATACGCCGCCACGGTCGAATCGTAGGCTGCCTGGGTTAGCTCGACCTGAGCGGAGCGGCGCCCGAAATCGAACAGCGTTTCGGAAACGCCGGGGCCGGCGGACCACGTGCGAGCTGCCCATGTGAACAGGCGCTGCAGATTCGTGCTAAGAAGTCCGGCGCTCGCCGAGAGCGTCAGCGTTGGGTAGTAAGCGGTTTGAGCGATCCCGATGTTGGCGTTCGCCGCGGCCACCAGCCTTTCGTTCGCGGCAATATCCGGGCGCCTTTCGAGAAGCACCGAGGGAAGCGCGGCTGGAATGGGAGGCGGCGGCGCATTGATCATGAGGACGGGAATCTCCACCGCCGAGGGCGGCTGCCCGGTCAACATGGCTATCGCATGTTCGTCCTGGGCACGCCCGATCCGCAGGTCCGTGCTTTGCGCCTGCGCGCCGAGGAGCTGAGTCTGCGCCAGAATCACGTCGCTTTTTGAAGCGACACCACCGTTGAAACGGTTCATGGTGAGCTGAAGGTTCTTCTGATAGGCCTCGATCGTGTCATGCAAAACGGCCTGCTGCATGTCGTTGCCGGCGATCAGGAAGTAATCGGTCGCGAGCAGGGCCTGGGCGCTTAACCGCGCATTCTCGAGGTCGGCCGCGCTGACCTGAGCGTTAGCGACCGCATTCTGGACGGAGAGGCGAACCCGGCCCCACAGATCCGGCTCCCAACTTGCCGTAAAGGGCAACGAGAAGCTCGACGCCGTTCCACCGGTGCCTCGTCCTCCAGCGCTTCCCGAGTCGCTTTGCGCGATCGACGGAGCCGATCCTATGATCGGGTAGTAGTTCGCGTGATTAGCCTCCACGATGGCGCGCGCCTGGCGGAATTGCGCTTCCGCCTGCTTCACGTTCTGGTTGTTGATCTCGATCAGCTCCTCGAGCCTGTTCAGTTGAAGATCGCCGAAAATCTCCCACCATTTCCCTTTCATCACCGTGTCGCTGGGGGTGGCCATTTTCCACTGATCGTTGCCCGCGAACTCCTTGAAGGCGACCGGTGTCTGCGCGATCGTGGGCGGTTGATATTTCGGGCCTACGGCGCACGCGGAAGAGAAGAGGCAGGAGAAGGCCAGCAGTTGCCAGTTGCGAAACTTCAATCGGCACTCTCCGCAGCTCCGCCAGGGACGAGGAAGCCGGGGCGGTGGCGGAACTCGCTGCGACGCTCGCGGCTGAAACGTTTGCGTAGTCCGTCGAGGTAGAGGTAGATCACGGGCGTAGTAAACAAGGTCAACATTTGACTGACAAGAAGTCCGCCGACGATGGCGATTCCGAGGGGCTTGCGGAGTTCGGCGCCCGCGCCCCAGCCGAGCGCCAGAGGCATTCCGCCCAGCAGCGCGCACGATGTTGTCATCATGATTGGCCGGAAGCGCAGCAGGCACGCGCGGTAAATCGCATCGCGCGTGTTTAAACCTTCGTTCCTCTCGGCAGCCAGAGCGAAATCGATCATCATGATGGCATTCTTCTTCACAATGCCGATCAGCAGGAAGATTCCAATCATGGCGATGATATCCAGTTGCGCGTTGAACAGAACCAGCGCCATCAGAGCGCCAACGCCGGCGGATGGCAGCGTGGAAATAATAGTCAGCGGATGGATCAGGCTTTCGTACAACATGCCAAGGACGATGTAGACCGCCAGCAACGCGGTACCGATGAGAAACGGCTGGTTTTTCATCGATTCCTGAAACTGCTGCGCGGTGCCGGCAAACTTGCCGACGACGGAGACCGGAAGCCCCATATCGAGTTCCGCCCTGTTGATCGCGTCCACGGCGTCGCTCAGTGCGACTCCTTCCTGCAGGTTGAACGAAATCGTACTGGCCGGAAACTGTCCCTGGTGGGGCAGCGAGATCGGCGTGTTGCCCTGCGAAAAATGCGTAAACGTCGATAAGGGAACGTCGGTGCCCTTGGGCGTCTGGACGTAGATCGTATTAAGAAAGTCCGGATTTTCCCACCATTGCTGCTGCAGCGCCAGAACCACGTGGTACTGATTGATCGACTTGTACATCACCGAGACCTGACGCTGCCCGAATGCATCGTAGAGCGCCGAATCGACCGCCTGCGCCGTCAGACCAAGGCGCGACGCGGTATCGCGATCAATGACGATGTTCGAGGACAGACCCGAGACCTGCTGATCGGAGCTGACGTCGGCTATCTCGGGCAATGTCGATAGCCTGGCGAGAACTCTGGGGCCCCATACGTTAAGCGTCTCGAAGTCGGGCGCCTGAATCGTGTACTGATACTGCGCGTTGCCCTGCCGCCCTCCGATGCGCACGTCCTGGTTGTTCTGGAGGAACATGGTCGCACCGGGCATGCCGCCAGTCTTGCGGCGCAACCGCGCTATTACCTCGTCCGATGTGCTCTTGCGCGCTCCAACCGGCTTGAGCTGTACCTGGATGTTCGCCTGATTACCGCCAAATCCGCCCCCGCTGGTCCCGGCGACCATGTCCACGGTATCGACGTCGGAATCGGTTCGCACCTGCTCCTCAAACCATTTGGCCTTCTCGACCAGCGCCTGATAGGAAATGTGCTGCTGGCCGACGATGTTTCCAAACAGGCGTCCGGTGTCCTGTTGGGGGAAGAACCCGTTGGGGATCTTCATATACAGATAGACACTCAGGCTGATCGTGAGCATCATGACGATCAAAATCGGAAACGGGCGCGCGAGCACTACTTCAAGCGCCGACGCATAGGTGGAAATGATCCACCGGTAAAATTTCTCTGTCGTGTTATACAACCACCCATGGCCGCGTTCTTCCTTGAGCAACCGGGCACACATCATGGGAGTCGCCGTCAGGGAGACCACCATTGAGATCGAGATCGCGACCGACAGAATAACCGCGAATTCGCGGAAGAGGCGTCCCACGATCCCGCTCATCATCAGGATCGGGATGAAGACGGCAATGAGCGAGATACTCATTGAAAGTACGGTAAATCCAATCTCCTGCGAGCCCCTGAGCGCCGCCTGCATGGGTTTCATGCCGCCTTCGATGTGGCGGGTGATATTTTCGATCACTACAATCGCATCGTCGACCACGAAACCGGTGGCGATGGTCAGGGCCATGAGCGAGAGGTTATCGAGGGTATAACCGATCAGGTACATCGCTCCGAAAGTAGCTATCAGCGATACCGGCACGGAGATGCTTGGGATAAATGTCGCCCAGCCATTGCGCAGGAAAATGAAAACCACAATGATGACCAGCGCCATTGAGATGAGCATGTTGCGCTGGGCGTCGGAGATCGATTGCTTGGTGGTCAGGGTGCGGTCGCTGTCCAGGGAAAAACGCACAGTGGGAGGCAGTTGTGCCTGGAACTGCGGAAGCAGCTTTTTGATACGCGCAACGATATCGATGATGTTGGCGTTGGGCTGCCGGTTGACCTGAATCACCACCATGGGAATGCCGTTGGCGATGCCGAGATTCCGGACATCCTCGTTGCCGTCGATTACGCGTCCCAGATCGGAGAGGCGGACAGGCGCGCCATTGCGGTATACCACCACCAGGTCCTTGTAGTCTTTCGCCAGGAAGAGCTGGTCGGTTGCATAGATCGGCAGCGTCGAATTCTGGTCAGCCAGAGCTCCCTTGGGACTATGGGCGTTTGCCTGTTGAAGAAATGTTCCGATCTGATCGAGCCCCACGTTGTATTTGGAAAGTGGCTGCGGGTTGACTTCGACGCGAACCGCGGGCAGAGAACTTCCGCCCACACTCACCTGCCCTACCCCCTGCACTTGCGAGAGTTTCTGCGCGAATACCGAGGATGCGATGTCGTAAAGTTGCGGCCTCGGCACCACATCGGACTCCAGCGACATCAGCAGAATCGCCGAATCGGCCGGGTTGTTTTTCCGGTATCTGGGGAGCTGAGGAAGGTTTGAGGGAAGGAACCCGGCGGAAGCGTTGATTGCCGCCTGTACATCGCGCGCCGCGGCATTAATGTCGCGGCTGAGTTCGAATTGCAGGGTGACCTGGGCGCTCCCGACGGTCGACCGCGAAGTCATTTCCGTGACCCCTGCAATGCGGGTGAACTGCTTCTCGAGGGGGGTCGCCACGGCCGCGGCCATCACATCGGGACTGGCGCCTGGCAGATTGGCAAACACCTGGATCGTGGGGAAATCGACCTGCGGAAGCGCCGACACCGGCAGCATGGTATAGGAAATCGCCCCGGCCAGCGTTACGGCAACCAGAAGCAGCGAGGTGGCGACCGGCCGTTCTATGAAGGGCGTTGAAATGCTCATCTAGATCGCCTCGGGCAGTGACAGGTCGCCTTGATCGGCATGGCGGGGACGGGCCATCCACGCGGCAATGCGTCCGAACCACAGATAGATCACCGGCGTCGTGAAGAGGGTAAGCACCTGGCTTACCAGCAGTCCGCCGATGATGCAGATGCCGAGCGGCTTGCGAAGCTCCGAGCCGACGCCGCTGCCGAAGGCAAGCGGTACAGCGCCGAGCAGCGCGGCCATCGTGGTCATCATGATGGGACGGAAGCGCAGCAGGCACGCCTGATAGATCGCCTCTGTGGGCGTCTTGCCTTCATTGCGCTCGGCTTCGAGAGCGAAATCGATCATCATGATGGCGTTCTTTTTCACAATTCCGATCAGAAGAATGATGCCGATGAGCGCAATGACATCGAGATCCTCATGAAACAGAATCAGGGCGGCGATCGCGCCTACACCGGCGGAAGGCAGCGTGGAAAGAATGGTGACGGGATGGATATAGCTCTCGTAAAGCACGCCGAGAACGATATATACGGTGATAATGGCCGCCAGGATGAGAGTGGATTCGTTGGCGAGCGAAGACTCGAATGCGTGCGCGGTGCCCTGGAATGTCGGCTCGACACTCGCCGGCATACCCAGATCCTTCGTCACTTTGGTGATGTTGGCGACGGCGGCGCCCAAAGAGGCGCCGGGCGCCAGATTAAAAGAAACCGTAACCACCGGGAATTGTCCCTGATGATTGATGGCAATAGGCACGGGAATCTGCGTGGCTCTGACAAACGACCGCATCGGCGCGGGGGGAAGCGCGGCGGCCCCGGTGAGCGCCGTATTCGTCCCCGCCAGCGCGATGGTCGACGCGAGGTTCTGGGATGCCGACCCGATAGGCACATACATATCGGCCAGCGCGGCTGCGTTCTGCTGCCACTGGGGGGCGACTTCGAGAATCACGTGGAACTGATTGGACTGGGTGTAGATCGTCGAGACCTGGCGCTGCCCGAAAGCGTCATACAAGGCGTCATCGACGTTCTGCGGAGTGATTCCCAGCCGGCCGGCCGTATCGCGGTCGATCGCGACTTGCAGACCCAGACCGTTATTCTGCTGATCGCTGGCCACATCGCGCAGTTCCGGAAGCTGTTTCATGCGGTCGAGGAGCCGCGGAACCCAAAGATCGAGTAGCGCTTTATCGGGCGCGTCGAGCGAGTATTGATATTGCGTCCGGCTGACCCGGTCCTCGACAGTGAGATCCTGGACCGGTTGCATGAAGAGCTGAATGCCGGACACCTGGTCCACTTTGGGCTGCAAGCGCCGGATCACGTCGAGGGCCGAGACGCCCGCCCGATCGTCGAGCGGCTTCAGCGTGATCTGGATACGGCCGCTGTTCATCGTGGTGTTGACGCCATCGGCGCCGATAAACGAAGTCAGGTTCTCGACCGCGGGATCCTGCAGGATTACTTTCGCCAGTTCCTGCTGGCGGTCCGACATAGACGGGAAAGAAACCGTCTCGGGCGCCTGAGTGATACCCAGAACGACGCCGGTGTCCTGTAACGGGAAGAAGCCCTTCGGAACGACGTCGTAGAGATACACGGTCAGGGCAAGAGTGCCGACGGCAACCAGCAGCGTCGCAGTCTGATGGCGCAGTACGATCTGAACCATTTTCCCGTACTGCTCGATGGTTTTAACGAAGCCCCACTCCGACCAGCGGTAGAACCAGCCCTGCTCGTGCTCCGGATTGTGCTTCAGGATGCGCGCCGCCATCATGGGCGTCAGCGTCAACGAAACGAAGGCGGAGAAGATAATCGTGACCGCGAGCGTGACGGCGAATTCGCGGAACAGGCGTCCCACGATATCCGCCATGAACAGCAGCGGAATCAGCACGGCGATCAGCGAGACGGTCAGCGACACGATCGTAAATCCGATTTCGGCCGAACCCTTGAAGGCCGCATCCATCGCGGAATCGCCCATTTCCAGGTAGCGCGAGATATTTTCGATCATGACGATCGCGTCGTCCACGACGAAGCCTGTCGAAATGGTCAGGGCCATCAGCGAAAGGTTGTCGAGGCTGTAGCCAAGCAGGTACATGACCGCGAATGTTCCGATGAGCGATAGCGGAACGGCTATGCCGGGGATAATCGTCGCCGAAAGGCTTCGCAGAAAAAGGAAGATAACCATCACGACCAGCGCGATGGTGAGTAGCAACTCGAACTCGACGTCCGCCACGGAGGCACGGATGGTGGTGGTGCGGTCCGTGATGACCTGGACGTCGATGCCCTGCGGCAACGAAGCTTTGATCTGGGGTAGCAACGACTGGACCGTGTCGACCACCCCGATGATGTTGGTTCCAGGCTGGCGCTGAATGTTGAGAACGATCGCTTTCTGCGTATTGACCCACGCGGCGAGTTTGTTGTTTTCCGCGCCGTCGATCACGACCGCGACGTCTTTGATCCGCACCGGAGCGCCATTGCGGTAGGCGATGATGATGTTCTGATACCCTGCGCCGGATTGAATCTGGTCGTTATCGTTGATGGTCCAGGCCTGCTGCGGCCCGTCGAAATTACCTTTGGCCTGGTTGACGTTGGCGCTGGAGAGCGCGGAGCGCAGCGTCTCGAGACTCAGCCCATAAGAGGCGAGCGCCGTAGGATTCGCCTGCACCCGGACAGCGGGCCGCTGACCGCCGCTGATGCTCACAAGGCCAACGCCTTTCAACTGCGAAATACGCTGGGCCATGCGCGTTTCCGCCAATTCTTCCACCTTGGGCAAGGGCAGCGTGCTGGAAGTAATCGCCAGCGTCAGAATCGGCGCATCCGCTGGGTTGGTCTTGCTGTAGATCGGCGGGACCGGCAGGTTGTTGGGTAGAAATGTCGTGGCGGCGTTGATTGCCGCCTGAACTTCCTGCTCCGCCACGTCGATGCTCAGCTCGAGCGAAAACTGCAGCGTAATCAATGAACTGCCGAACGAACTGATCGACGTCATCTGGGTCAGGCCCGGCACCTGACCACACTGTTTTTCGAGGGGCGCTGTAATAGACGAAGTAACTACATCCGGGCTGGCGCCTGGATAGAACGTCTGTATCTGAATGGTCGGGTAGTCGACCTGCGGCAATGCCGAGACCGGCAACTCGCGAAACGCGACGAAGCCGACCAGCACAACGCCCGCCATCATCAGCGAGGTGGCGACCGGCCGCTGTATAAAGATCCGCGAAGGACTCACTGCTGCCCGCCCCCGCCCTGTCCTTTCTTGCCGCCCTTCTTGCCCCCGCGGCCACCTCTGCCATTTCCGCCGCCATCGGTCGGACCCGGGTTAAGAATCTCGCTCGCCGGACGTATGCGGACCGACGCGCCATCCACAAGACGGTCAGTGCCATCTACTACTACCTGATCCCCGTCCATCAGGCCGTTCTGAATATCGGCAACCTTATCCGTCGCAACTCCCACCTGCACGGGCCGCAGATGCACCTTGGAATCCTCACCCACGACGTAAACAAACTGGCCCTGCTGGCCGTTCTGGACCGCGACGGGCGGCACCACAAGCTGATTGGAAAGAGTATCCACAAGCAGCCGGACATTCACAAACTGTTGGGGAAAGAGCGCGTTGTCGGTGTTGTCGAAGACCGCTTTCAATTTCGAAGTTCCGGTGGTGTTATCGATTTGATTGTCGAGGGTAACCAGAGTCCCC
>JBEKTF010000209.1:0-9765 GCA_049516355.1 Bryobacteraceae bacterium
CGGGACTGGCATTAGGTTGAGTTTTCCCAGTCAGTTTTTAGACCTCCGCCAATCTACCCACGTCACATTCGCGATGTTCGTCCGCTGCCCCCCAGTGCAAGCCAGGGAGGATGGGCCTTGGATTTGGACATTGATCGCATTCTCAATTACAGCCGCTTCCAGAACGTACAGCACCGCTGGTGGCTCCCATTTCGTCTACGGATGGTGGATGCGTTCGTGAAAGAGTATCAGCCAAGCATTCATGCGCCGATATGCATACCGCGCGCTACACGTCAAGGTCTCCTCGGACTATTGCATTTGTCGACGGGCAATTGCCCGAGATCAACCTACCCACGGACGAGGTCGCGTTCCGCGCGGCGCTATGTAGTCCACGAACATGCTGGCCGTTCGACCGTTCGAGGCATGAAAGGCCCACTGGGCTTGTCGTTGATATCCGGCCTTCGGATAAGGGTAGATATTTGACGGCGCTCCTCCAACGCTCCGGCGGGATTCATCACGCCGGGCGAATCTTTTTGCAGCAATTCTGGAAAGACCAATTCGATCGCCTTGGCGGGGCAACTACGTTCGCTGAAAATCGGATAGACGAGATCGTAAGGACATTGCAAAAGCGCATCAAGAGCGGCACCATCGGCACGCCGGAGGATTGGGAACGGATCGCCGGAGTCGTGGTGGCGGAGGCCAGACACATTCGGTTTCCGAGCGGCTATATTCGATTCGATGAGCTGACCGATGACTTTGAGATCTTTCGGAATGCGTTTTGGCAGAAGAATCAGCCGGGGGCACCTCGTGCGGAATGGGACGAGGACGAAAAGCGTTCGTTAGCTGAGTCTGTCCAGTATTTGTGTCAACGGGAAATTCTGTACCAAGGCCATCAGTGGCGCTGTCCGCGTTGCTGTAACAAGAATTGGGTGAGCATCGCAGATCTTACGCAGTCGATGCAATGCAGCGTCTGCAGCCACGTCGATCCCGCGCCGGTTACCGCTCCGTGGCATTTCAAGCTCGATACGTTTATTCTGGAGGGACTTCGTGAACACAGCATGCTGAGCTATGTTTGATGTCTGGGTCGCTTGGCCAGATTTGCCCAAGTATCCTTTTTCTTTTTGGAGCCGCACGAACTCTTTTATACATCGGAAAGCGCGGACGACCGGAAGGCCGATGCCGAGTTCGATTTGCTTACCGTGACAGATGGGATCGTGCATCTTTGTGAAATTAAATCTTCCAAAAGAGATCTGGACATCGCGAAGTTCGCGGAGGTCGCTAAGCGACTTCGTCCCAATGTCGCGATGCTGGCAGTGATGGAACCTAATTCTTCGAAACTATCAGGGAAGTTGTCTGAGTTGGAGGAGGCGCTTAGCGGTACCAACATTGCCGCGGAGTTGATTTATCTGGAAGAACAGGACATCGATCCGAGTCCGATTCTCCCGAACGGTCGCCAGATAACTGTCAGATGGTAGGCTAAATGGAAACAGGGAAGATCTGCCCGTGCCAACCTACTTGCTGAGGTTCTGAAAGTCCTTGGGTGTGATCCCCAGTTGCCTGAGGATCTTGTGATAGAGCGGGGGACCTATTTCGTGCGCTCCATGGACCGGGATCGTAACAGCCCGACCGTCAGTGTGCGTCCATCGTTCGTGGCTGCCAGTCTGGCGCTGGTGTTGGAAACCGAGGCGCGCTGCGGCCCGACGGAATTCCTCGGCGCGAGCGCTAGGCATTCACGATTTCAGTGTTATCCGCGGGCATGGACAAACCTTTGTCCCGGTACTCAGCGGCAATCATGTCGAATACCTGCTCAAGCTCGGCCAGCGCCTGTTGCCTGGTCGGCATCAGGGCGTAGCATCCCTCAATTGCAGGGACTTCCGCTACCCAGCCGTCCGGTTGGTTGCGGTACAGGATCACCTTGTAGTCGTTCAAATCCATGCGCTGCTTTCATTATTGCGCGCACGGCCCGTCGGATTTCCAGAGAGGCTGAAAGAGCCAACAGGATGTTGACGTCAGGAAGTGAGGTATTCACGAGCGAACATCTCGTCGAGATCGGCGCCGGTTACAGGTAGGACCACGCCCGTTTTCTCCTTGTCTATCAGCGGCAGACGGGCGTCGCGCTTACGTGAAGCGACCGGCTCCCCCTGTTGCACGTGCTCGGCGACAAGACGTTGTATGAGACCGGGAACGCTGGTACCCTCTTGTTCGGCAAGTCTTTCCAGCCGACTTACCAGGGCGTCCGGCAATTGTACGGTCGCTTCCATCGACCACCAGTATCGCAAAAGCGGCAACTCGGATCGCGGGGCGCAAAAATCCTGACGTTGTTATGCAACTGTTGACGACGGGAGAGCGCGCGGCAGGGAAAGAAGATTACTCTAGAGGAGAAGGCCCATGACGATCACCGTTGACATCAGACCCGAAGTTCAGGCCGAGCTTGCCCGTCAGGCCGCCGCA
This sequence comes from Bryobacteraceae bacterium, assembly GCA_049516355.1. Lineage (GTDB taxonomy): Bacteria > Acidobacteriota > Terriglobia > Bryobacterales > Bryobacteraceae > BOG-234. Next base: position 2,431 of record JBEKTF010000209.1, read on the forward strand.
CAGGGCCGCGCGATCGAGGCGCATGCCGCGAGCTTGCTGGAGGAAGCCGTCCATGTTCCGGCCGCGCATCCTGCGCCGCCCGCCAGGGATATGGTTGAACTCTTCGCTCCGTTGCGTGGCCTCAATCTGAATTTTGAGCGTGACAGAGACCCCGGCCGGGATATCGAATTGTGAAGGGATATCTGGTCGACACCAATATCCCGTCCGAACTCACCCGCGAAACACCGGATGCCCGCGTAGCGGCTTTTCTCGGGAATGCCGGGAAAGAAGGCGTCTTCCTCAGCGTTATGACCATCGGGGAAATCTGCAAAGGCATCGACATGCTTCCCGCCAGCCAGAAACGGAACGCGCTGCAAGACTGGCTCGATGTCGATGTGCGTTCGTGGTTCGCCGGGCGGATTCTCGCTGTCACCGAGTCCATCGCTGAACGCTGGGGCCACTTAGCCGCGACCGCGAAACAAAAAGGGGTCACGTTGGCGGTAGTGGATGGCGTCATTGCGGCTACGGCCCTTGAACACGGCCTTACGCTGGTGACGCGAAACGTAAAGGACTTCTCCGATCTCGGTGTGGTTCTTCTCAACCCCTGGGATACGGTATGAATTCCGTTCATCCGCGCGGTTGTTGTCATAAATGTGAATGAGTGGCGGACCTATTTCCCGCGCTCCATGGACGGGGATGGTCACAGCCCGGCCGTCATCAGGTCGAATACGTGCTCAAGGTCGGCCAGTGCCTGTTGCCTGGTCAGCATCAGGGCGTAGCATTCCTCAATTGCAGGGACTTCCGCTACTCTGCCGTCTGGTTGGTTGCGGTACAGGATCGCCTTGTAGTTGTTCAAATCCATGCGCTGCTCTCATCGTCGCGCGCGTGATCGCAGGATGTACGACGGACGAGGCGTATTACTGACCGCGAGCATAGCCGAGGTCGCGGCCGAAATCGTCGTTCGTATAATGGCGTGGAATTGCCGCGTTGGCCAATCAATTCGGCGAAGGCAAAACGCGATACACCGGCCAGTTCGCTCGCCTTCCCGAACGACAGAATGCCCTGAGCGTAAAGCGCTATGGCGAGCTCCGCGCGCAGACGCGCCTCAATCTCAGGCTCGGGGAGCTTGAGACTCTTCGCCAGGGATTCAGGGATATCAAGGTGATACGTCATAGAGCAGTGCTCTTCTATCGGGGTACTGCAGCACGCTCGGTTGCACGCGGGGAGGATTGCACGCGCGAAGTCGATGTCGCAAGGGTGCGCGACATGCTGGGCAATTCCGGAGAGCAAACGGAACCGGCGGCAAAGACCGCCGGCGTTACCCGCTTCCGCCGCAACCGCGGCGATTGTTCTATACTGTGCGAGTCTGGAAGGCAAATGAATCGTGAAGCTCAAATGCGAACGGTCGTCTTCGCGGCTACTTTGCTGACGATGCCGGCGGTGTTGTCCGCGCAATGGCTGAATTATCCGACGCCCGGCGTCCCGAAGAAAGCCGATGGCTCGCCCAATCTGGAGGCGCGCACGCCCCGCACCGCCGATGGCAAACCGGATCTCTCGGGCTTGTGGCTGCTCGAAAGAAACTTGCCGTGTCCGCCGGAGGGCTGCTTTGACATGCAGGTCAGCCATGAGTTTTTTGACATCGGCTGGAGTATTCCGGGCGGGCTCCCCTACCAGCCTTGGGCTGCGGACCTCAGAAAAGCACGCATGGCGGAAAACGGAAAGACCAACCCCTGGACCAGTTGCCGGCCCAACGGCATCGTGAAGCTGACCATCAATCCTTTCTTCCAGAAGTACATCCAGCTTCCGGGACTGCTGGTGATTCTGGTGGAGCGCGACACCGCCTACCGCCAGATTTTCACCGACGGGCGTCCCCTGCCTGCCGACCCCTTGCCCACGCCGAACGGTTACTCGGTGGGGAAATGGGACGGCGACACGCTGGTGGTCGAGACCAGCGGCATTTCCGACGGCGAGTGGATCGACCAAAACGGCTCCCCGTTGACCGATGCCGCGAAAATCACCGAGCGATTCCGGCGCGTCAACTACGGCCGCCTGGAGATCGCGATCACGGTGGACGATCCGAAGGCGTACACCAAGCCGTGGACTGTCAAGGTGAACGAGTTCATCCAGCCCAATACTGAGCTGATGGATTATTTCTGTCTGGAGAATGAAAGGGATGTCTCGCACCTCGTAGGCAAGTGAGGGGTGGGCCGCTAGACTGGTGGGCGGCTTATGTTCTCACTGAAATCGAAGGCAGCTCTTGTCACGGGCGCGGGTCGGGGTATCGGGCGCGCGATCGCGCAACAACTCGCCGCGGCGGGAGCGTCCGTCATGCTGAACGATCTCGATCGGGGTCCGCTGGAGGAAGCGCGGGGCGCGATTGCCGGCTCGCGGATACTGGCGGGCGATATGACCGATCCGGCGTTTCCGCAGCAGCTTGTCGACCGGACGATCGGAGAGCTGGGCGGGCTCGACATCATCGTCAACAATGCCGGTTACACCTGGGACAACATCATCCAGAAGACCACTGATGAGCAGTTCCAGGCCATGCTCGATATCCATATCGTCGCGCCGTTCCGGATATTGCGCGCGGCGGCGCCTTATATACGGGATACGGCGAAGCGGGAGGCGGCGGAAGGCCGGCGCGTCAATCGCAAGGTGGTCAACATCACGTCGATTTCGGCGACGGATTGCGGGGCGGGGCAGGCGGGGTATTCGTCGGGCAAGGCGGCGGTGATCGGCCTGACGCGGACCATGGCGAAGGAATGGGGGCGGTACAACGTGAACGTCAATGCGGTGGGATTCGGATTGATCGAAACCCGGCTGATTCAACCGCTGACCGCTGAGTCGAAGATCGAAGTGAAAGGGCGTGAGATCAGGGTGGGCGTGCAGCAGGCGATGCTGGAGAAGGTGATCTCGGCGAGTCCTCTGGGCAGGGCGGGGACGGTGGATGAGGCGGCGGGAGCGGTGATGTTTTTCTGCTCGCCGTGGAGCGATTTCGTAACCGGCGAGGTGCTGATGTGCACGGGCGGGATGCGGTTTTGAACGGTTGGTAAGAATATCGATGCTTCGGTCTTTTCAAACTCGTGCATGTGCCGTTACAATTGCGTAGGATGCCACGGCGGAAGCCCTCTCAACCCACTCAAATTCCTGAAATCAACCCGGAATACGCGAACTTCAAGCTGGTGGTGAAGCCGTCGAAGATTCATCGCTGGGGAGTTTATGCGGCGGAGAACATCCCCGCGCGCCGAAAGGTCATGGAGTATACCGGCGAACGGATCAGCCGGAAAGAAACCAGACGCCGCAGCGAAGAGCAGGGGCGTATGATCTACCTTTTCACGCTCGACAACTACTGGACACTCGACGGCGCGGTGGGGGGCAGCGGGGCGCAATACATCAACCATTGCTGCGACCCCAACATCAAGACGGTGATCCAGCGCGGCCACATCCTTTATATGAGCAAACGCGCGATTCGCAAGGGCGAAGAGCTGACGGTGGACTACCATTTCGCGAAGGATATTGAGGAAGTGCCGTGCAAGTGCGGTTCGGCGCGGTGCCGGGGCACGATCAACCTTACCGAGTGAGTTCGCGGCGGGACGGATTGAGTCCGCGGCGCGGGGTAACTGCGGGAAATAATTGAGATATTCCGTTTAGCGGGGCACTAAACCTTCGGCAGCATTCCGCCGATGTTATCAGTGTGAGGTTAAACGAAATATGAATCCATCCGCCGCCAAGCCGATTCTCGTCTGTGACACGCAACCCATGGCTATCGAGGGAGTTCGGGGCGTGCTGTCCCGCTGTGACGACCTGCGGTTCGCGGGAGCGGTTTCTTCGCTCGATGCCGCCGTTGAGTTGATGCGGGGGCTGAATCCAGCCGCCGTTGTGATCGATAAGGCCCTGGGTACGGCAGCCATTATAGAAAGCCTGCGCCGGCTTTCCACCTCGGGCGTGAAGACCGCGGCGGTTGTCTGGGGGGTCGGAATCAGTGAATCGGAAGCCCTGCGATTGCTCCAGGCGGGCGCGCGCGGAGTTCTGCGCAGGACTTCGGAGACCGAAACGCTGATCACGTGTTTACGGTCGGTCACCGACGGTAATACGTGGATGGAGGACGGCATTTTCGGAGACTCGGATAAGCTGAGCAATCCGCGGCGTTCCCAGTTGACTCCGCGTGAGCATGAAGTCGCGGAACAGGTCGAAAAGGGGTTGCGCAATCGGGATATCGCGCGGAATCTGGGCATACAGACCGGCACCGTCAAGATTCATCTCAAGCATATTTTCGAGAAAACCGGTGTGCGCGGGCGGTATGGCCTGGCGCTGAGCGGGTTACGCGAAAAAGGCACTCTCGCGCCCGTGTGTTAGCGCACCTTCGGGCACCAAATCCGCCGAATTGAAACCCCGGTCGCCTCCATGCGTCGAAAACAATGGAGGGTGCAGAAATGATGAAACGAATTGCAATTCCCCTCATCGTTTTGCTTGCTTTGCTGATTTTGGTTCCCGCTCCCCAGGCGACAGCGGCTGTGCGGTTTGGTGTGGGCGTGGGAGTCGGCGTGCCTGCGTATCCCTATTACGGATACCCGTATCCTTACGGATATTACGGTTATGGCTATCCGTACCCCTATTACGGTTACGGCTATCCTTACGCCTATGCTTACGGCTACCCCTATTACGGCTACCCATATGGGTACCTGGGATGGGGCGGCTATTGGGGCGGCGGCTTCTATGGCGGCTACCGCGGTGGTTATGGATATCGTGGCGGCTACGGCGGCTATCGTGGCGGAGCCGGTGGGTTCCGTGGCGGCGGTGGCGGATTTCGTGGTGGCGGCAGCGGACGTCGGTAAATGGCTTGAAGCGACTACCAGGCCCGCCCATACTGGACGGGCGGGAAAAGCGGCGATCCCAGCACTCTGGCAGCGTGTAGCGGCCAGTAAGGATCTCTGAGAAGTTCACGGGCGAGCAGGACCATATCGGCCTGCTCGCCTTTAATTATTTTGTCTGCCTGAACGGCCTCGGTAATCATTCCGACCGCTCCCGTCAGGATGCCGGTCTTACGGCGAATCTGCTCTGCAAAGGGTACCTGGAATCCGGTCATCGGGTTGATTTTGGCCCATGGCACCATTCCTCCTGCAGAGCAGTCCATCAAATCGACTCCCAGTGGTTTTACGCGGCGAGCAAGTTCCACGGAATCGCCGATCTCCCATCCGCCTTCCGCCCAATCCGTGGCGGAAATTCGCAGAAACAGAGGTAACGACTCGGGCCAGACCTTCCGGATGGCCGTGACAACTTCAAGGACGATTCGGATGCGATTATCGAAACAACCACCGTATGCGTCGGTACGGTGATTGGCGAGAGGCGAAAGGAATTCGTCCAGCAAGTACCCATGGGCTCCGTGGATTTCTACTACCTGAAACCCTGCCTCGAGTGCGCGTCCGGCCGCCTTTCCGAATGCCTCGACGATCTTCGTAATTTCGTCGATGGTCAGTTCCATGGGCGTAGGCGACTGCTCCAGAAACGGAATCGCACTGGGGGCTACCGGAATCCATCCGCCGTTCTGGGCGAGAATTACCGCACCGCCATTCTGCCAGGGCCTGGATGTACTCGCTTTCCGCCCGGCGTGCGCCAACTGGATGCCCGGGACCGCGCCCTGCGACCGAATGAATTCGGCAATCCGGGCGAGAGGCGCAATGTGTTCGTCTTTCCAGAGACCGAGATCGGCCGGTGAAATCTGCCCGCGTTGTTCGACAGCTGTCGCTTCGGCGATTACGAGCGCGGCGCCGCCGACAGCCCGGCTGCCCAAATGAACCAGGTGCCAGTCCGTGGCAAAACCGTCTTCGCAGGAGTATTGGCACATCGGCGATACGGCAATTCGGTTGCGGAATTGGACCCCGCGAATTTCGAGCGGCGAAAACAGATGCATTAGAACAGGATAAGGTGCTAACCTCTGCGCGTGTGGGTACGAACGTCGTTGCGATTTGCAATTATCCTGAAGAACACGCGCAAAACGGGTCGCGTCCGCATCACCACTGTGGAAAGTTTCTTGATTTGGTGGTGGCGAGGGACAGCGCCCTTTGCGCTTTTGTTTGGATTCCTGATGCCGGCTTTTTGTATTGACGAAGGCGTATCGCGGGAACTGGCGCGAGAGCGCGCGGGCATTGTGTCCAACGTCCGGTATCGAATGAGTGTCACGTTGCAGAAAAAAGCGGCGCGAATGCCGGGCCACATTGAGATTCAGTTCGATCTGGCGAAGGTGGCCGATCCACTGGCGCTCGATTTTCGGGGCGATGGCGTGGCGCGGGAATTGAAGGTCAACGGCTCGGCGGAGGAGATCCATAGCAGCAACGGGCACATTCTTGTTTCCGGGAAACACTTGCGGCGTGGGCATAACCAGATCGAACTGGATTTCGAGTCCGGCATTGCGGAGGCGAACAGAGCGGTCACGCGCTACGTCGATACCCAGGATGGGAGCGAATATCTGTACACGCTGTTCGTGCCGATGGACGCGAGCCTCGCGTTTCCGTGTTTCGACCAGCCGGATCTCAAAGCACGCTTCAGCCTGAACGTCGGAGGGCCTTCCGATTGGGTTGTCGTCTCGAACACTCCAGTCCTGGCGCACAACATCGTCGGAGGGTGGGGCACGACTCTGTTCGAAGAAACGAAGCCAATCAGTACCTATCTATTCGCGTTTGCAGCGGGTCCTTTTGAAGCTCTTGAGAGTTCCGGGCTGAGATTGTACGTCCGCAAATCCATGCTGGCGCGCGCTAAGGAGGAGTGGCCGGGCGTGGCAGAAACCACTCGCAAAGGGATGGAGCGGATGGCGAGTTTCTTCGCGCAGCCGTTCCCTTTCCCGAAGTACGATCAGGTGCTGATTCCGGGATTCCCTTACGGGGGGATGGAGCACGCAGGGGCGACGTTTTTCAACGAAGATGTGGTCTTGTTCCGAACCGTCCCGACCGTCAACGATTACAACCGGCGCGCGGAAACGGTGCTGCATGAGCTCGCCCACCAGTGGTTCGGCGACCTGGTGACGATGCGATGGTTTGACGACCTCTGGCTCAAGGAAGGTTTTGCGCAATACATGGCGTATCACACGATGGCGGAATTGAATCCACCCGAGCCGGTGTGGAAACGCTTCTATCAATCGATCAAACCGCTGGCTTACGAGATCGATGCGACGCACGGCACGACGCCGATTTATCAACAGATACCGAATCTGAAAGACGCGAAGTCGGCCTATGGGGCGATCGTTTACCAGAAGGCGCCCGGCCTGCTGCGAGTGCTCGCATTCGATATCGGCGAGGACCATTTTCGCGAAGGCGTGCGGACGTTCTTGCGCGAGCACGCGTATTCGAATGCGGAGTGGAG
>JBEKTF010000210.1:0-9737 GCA_049516355.1 Bryobacteraceae bacterium
GGTTAAACGGTTTCGCCTGACAAGCCTCCTCCTGACAGGCAGTAAGGATCGCGGTGTAGTAGATACTCTCCGTGGTCGATCCCCGCGAAAGGTCATTTGCCGGTTTGGCGAGACCCTGCAAAATCGGGCCGATCGGCAAAGTTCCGCCCAGCCGCTCCGCAAGTTTGTAACCGATGTTGCTCGCCGAGAGATTCGGGAAGATCAAAGTATTCGCACGTCCCGCGACCATCGAACCGGGCGCTTTCGACGCACCCACAGAGGGAATCAAAGCGGCATCCAACTGAAGTTCGCCATCCACCTTCAACTCCGGCGCGCGTTCGCGAAGAATCCGCACCGCTTCAACCACCTTGTCCACTTCCGCGTGACTGGCGCTGCCCTTTGTCGAAAAAGACAAAAGCGCCACCAAAGGTTCCGTTTCCAGAAACGTTCGTGTCGTGACGGCCGACGAAATCGCAATATCCGCCAACTGATCGGGAGACGGATCGATCACCACCGCGCAATCGGCAAAAGTCATGATGCCGTCCACGCCGAAGCGCGCGTCGGAATGCGCCATCAGGAATGCGCCGGAAACGGTGTGCACGCCGTGCGCGGGGCCGATCGTAACCAGTGCGGCGTGAACCGTCTCCGCCGTCGTGCAAACGCACCCTCCCACGCTGCCGTGCGCCTCGCCCATTGCCACCATCAAATCCGCAAAGTAGAGCGGATGTTGCGCAGCCGAGCCGGCTTCTATCTCCGTTACTCCTTTCGAAGCTCTTCGCTCGTGGTAAAGCGCCGCGTAGTCACACAGCCGGGGTGAACTCGAGGGATCAATCGATTCCAGCCCGGGGACGCTGCTCTTCGATATCAGAACGGGGTCGGCCAGGCCTTCCTGCTTCAACCGTCGTGCCGCCTCAATGACGCGCTCGTCGTCCCCCTCGGCAAACACAATACGCCGTCGCGTCGCCCGGGCACGGGCTTTAAGCTTCTCGAGAAACGGATGATGCATGAATCGCCCGGTTTTCAGTCACCGAGAAAGCGGCCATAGGGACGCAGTCCCGACACGTTGTCGCAGACCGCCTTGATCCCCGCTGTAATCGGAATCGCGAGCACCAGTCCCGGAGCATCCCACAGAAAACCCCAGAACATCAGCGAGCACGTGACCACCAGAGGATTGAGGTGGACGCGCGCCCCGACGATCTTCGGATAGAGAACATTCATCGCCGTCAGGTGCAGCCCCAGGACAATCAAAAACGCCAGCAGGAACACCGTACTGTGGTCGCCGCCCGCAATCGACGCAAGGACCGGAGGAACGAACGCGAGGGGCATTCCCACGTAAGGCACCAGGCTCAGAAACCCGCTCAGGACGCCGGTCAAAAAAGGATACGGGATGTGAATCAGCGCGAACGCCGCCCAGGTCAAGGTCGCCAGCAGCACGCCGATCAGGAAGTTGCCCACTACGAACGCCCTCGCCATTTCCGCCACCCCCTCCAGACTGCGCGCCACGGCCACCCGGTCCGGTCCATCGAAGAAGCGGAGGAAGCTGCGATAAATGTGGTCCCGCCAGCTCAACATGAAATAGACCAGAAAGGGCACGAACGAGGCCATAAGCAGAAACTCGTAGAGGGTCCCGAGGCGGGCGTAGACATAGTCGGCGATGGGATTTCGATCTTCGTGAATGCGCACTTCCGGAATCTGGCCCGGCTGATTGGGCTCTGGAACCGCCGGGGTTACAGGCTCGGCCGTCTTTTTGCGGTTGCGCCTCGGTTCGGCAGGGGGCGCGGCAGGCAAGGGAGCAGCGGTCTGATCGGGTTTGCGGGCCGGAATCAGGAGGTGCGCCGTGGAATCCTCCAGTTCCTGCAGCCGATTGGTCTCGCCAATGATGAATCCCGTCAGGTTGTCCTTGAATTCGGGCGCGTCCGCGGCAAGCCCGGAAAGCTGGTTGTAAGCGGCAAGACCGCCGAAATAGAGAACCAGCGCCGCTACTACTCCCACCATGAACGTGGCGAGAGAACGAGGGAGACGCAACCGGATGAGGATCCCGACGAAAGGCTCGAGGATCAGCGCAATAATGACCGCGGTGATGCCTGTAATGAAGATGACGCGCGCCCAGTAGAGGATGGCGATGATGACACCGGCGGCAATCGCCGGCAGCGCATAGCTATGGACGTGCTCCTCAATCGAGCTCTGGGATTTTTCATCGCGCGTTTCGATCACTCTTTACCGCCCGTTGTACCCTTTGCCGTCCGTTTAGAATGAGACTACCACGCACCATGGAGGGCCGCTATCGCGAATCTGGCCGTATTCGCCGTTTCCTGAAAAATTCGGTCGCGCCAGTATCCACTCCGCGCGATTTCTACGAAATCCCGAAACTCTTCCCTTGTCGGTTTGAGGTCGAAGACTTCATCACGTGAGAGGACTCGCCGGAAAGAATATCCTGACTCAAAATAACGCGCCGGATGAGCAGGGCCATCACCACGGTCGCCGCGAACGTGAAAGCTCCCGCGGTCGCATGAACCGCGGTTACAACGATTAATACAGTGGGATCGGCGTCCACGGCTTGCATGATAAACAGACTGAATCCCAGGAGAATCTGCACGCACGCAACCACCGCAAAAGCAATTCCCGCTTGCCTCAGGCCGGCGTGCTGGACGCTGAGAGTCGCAGCCAGTGTCGGAACCAGAACAATCGCGACGACGAAGGCCCAGAGAATGTGCGGCGCCACGCCCATAACTCCGTGACGGAACGCCACGCCCAGCAGCACTTGAAATAGCACCAGGGCGGGCGTCGCCGTTGCGGCAAACCGCAATAACGCACGATTCCCTGCCGGCTCGGGACTCTGGTCCCTGGCTTTGGATGTGAAGACCACGATCGCAACCGTCGTCGCGAAGAAAAGCTGTCCGAGAAGAGAGTGAGCGATTCTCACGGGAACGGGCAAGGGCTCCGGTACGAGGCCCAGCATACTCTCGACAATGTCGGCGCCCAAAGCAACCCAGACCAGCCGCTGTAACCACTCCCGCTCTTTCAACTGCCGCAGCCAGAACGCCAAACCCGCCGTGAGGATGCCGACCGCCGCTCCCAACCATATGTGGGTCTGACCCAGCGAGTAAAGAGGCCGCGCGTCGTTGCTCGATACCGCCGGGCCCGAAAAGACCAGCAAGGCAGTGCACGTTGCAAGAAGAACGGCATAACGGCGCAACCACGGGTTTTCCATAGCGCAAAGGGCGCTGTCCCACGCCACCATACAATGGACGAACTTTCCGCTGCGGTGGCGCGGACGCGACCCGTTTTGCGCGTGTTCCTCAGAAGGTGCAGGGTTCATGGTGGTTTTATTTGGCCGCCTGGGCCCCGGCCTCCGCGATTTGAAGATCGAGACTCACCCGCTCGCCGTTGATCAGCACCACGCCCGCATCGAGCAATTGCTGACCCGTCAGATCGAATTGCGCGTAACTCCGCAGAGCGCTTAACGGAAATATAAATTCCACCGCTTCACTGCCTTCCCCTTCCGCGCTTGTGCCGGCGAGGCGGGCGGTCGTACTGAAGTCGATTCCCGTAAAGTCGGCGCTGTCCTTGAAGTAAGCGGCAACGGGGCGGACCAGGTGAGCGACGTGGCGATCGAACGCGAGCGCCGCCAGTTTATATTGAGAGCCGGAATCGGACGCCGCGAGAGGCGTCGCGATCGCGATCTCAAGATATTGGCCCCCGCGAAAGTCCATGAACGAGGGGGGAGCGTAGGCCACGAAGTGCGCCTGCGAATCCAGATCCTTCAGCATTTTCGCTAATGTATCGCGGTATTTCGCGTCCAGCGTCGCGGGCGCGACCGCGGGTTGCGTCGGCGCAGCGGGTGTAACGAGCGGAGCGGACGGCGCTGCGGCGGCAGGCGTACCATGCACGGCGGCCAATGCAGACGCCGGTGGCGTCGACGGAAGCGACGACACCTGAATCGCCGGTGGTTCCTTGCGCGCGCCAGGCCAGAAAGAGATGGGAGTGCCATTGAGGTACGCCACTCCCTCCTGGACCGCGGCGATTTGCCCCGCTTCATCCCGGGCAGCCATCAAACTCCGTGCCGATGCCTTTGGCAAAATCAGAACCACATTCTCGACCGATTCCGTATCGACGCCCAGAACCTTTCTGACGACGTGGTGGGAAATCTCCAGCGCGAACGCGTCCGGGACCTCGGCCTTCGCGAGAGCCGGCGCGGCTGCCTGCAAAATCGGCAGCATGACATCGCGCCAGGTCCGGGCGGCGCGCTCTTCTTTGGTCATCCGCTCGGCTGAGTAGGCCGCGAAGTAGTTCCCAGTGATCTTCAGAACGACCTTCCCCTGGAACCGGTCGAATTGAATCGAGCGCTGATCGTTGCGATCCTGGTCGCGTTCGCTGAGGTCCAGTTTACGGCTGAAGGAAAAACGATACGGGAACTGGTGGCCTGCGAGCGCGGCGGTGATTGCGTGCAACTCCTCCAGATGGCTCTGCTGCAATCCACGGATCTCGGGATCTGCAATCTCGGCCGGCGCCAGAACCTGCGCCGTCGCCTGCCAGGCGGGGACGGTCAGCAGAATCGCAATAAAACTCAAACTACTGGTTTGCATAGAACACTCCCTGTGGGCTATAAGGTGGATCCGCTACGGCGCGAACATAGGCCGCCAACGCTTCGATGTCGCTCGCGGAAAGCGTGGGGCTGTAGGGCGGCATCTCCGGAGATTTGCCAAGCGCCGCTCCACCATGGCTGATGATGGCGATGAGATTTGCGCTGCTGATCCGGTTCAGCGTTGCGCCATCGGCAAAAGAGTGCGGCGGCACGCTCAGATTGTCGTGATTCGATACTTTTTCGGCAGTGGATTCCGAGTTGTGGCATCGCGCGCAATATTTCTCGTTCAATTCCCGCCCCAGCGTCTGCTGGTAATCGAGGGCAATTTCGGGGAACGTCGCCTGCAGCGTTTTTCCAGCTTTATCGCGGGTAGTTGCGACCAGCGAATATCTGCCGGCTTCTCCGCCGAGCCGCACCGTCGTGCTGAGCTGGCCGTCGCTTCCGGTGAGCCCCGAAGGCGGATCGAACCGGACATCCCCCGCCGCGCTGAATTCAACCAGCGCCCCGGCGACTCCCTTGCCCTGCCCGTCATTGACCTGAACTACGACGGGCTGATCCAGCGCCGCACCCGCGCCGGCAGCCTGTTTTTCCCCGCTGATGTCGACGATCGCGGCTCCGAAAACCGGAGCAGCCGGCTTGGACGAGGGAACCCGGTTGCATCCCGTTGCCGCCAGCAACGCCAGGGCCGCGAACCACCACCTCATTTCGGTTCCCCCTCTTTGGACGGGGCCTTCTGCGTCATCAGAAACGCCGTGATGGCGCGCGCGTCAACGTCGTTCATGTTCCAGTTCAGTTCCAGAGAGCCCGGACGCAGCGTCTGCGCGTTCTTCAGCCAATGGAAGATCCACGCCGCATTCAGTCTCAACCCGGCTTGCGTGAGCGTGGGACCGATGTAACCCTTGTCTTTCTTCGGATCGAGAATATGGCATGAATTGCAGGCATATTTGCCGTAATAAAGATCGCGGCCGCTCGCGGCATCGGCGGCGCTGAATTTTGACGCATCGATCTCATCGGCGTTGAACGCCGGCGTCTGATACGCCGTCATGATGTAGTCGGCCAAAACGTCAGCTTCCTGGTCGGTGACGTTGAACTTCGGCATGCGGCGGATCAGAGCCGGCCGTAGCGTGTTCGGATTTTTCAGAAAATTCTTGAGCCAGCTTCGTTGCACCGAACTGCCTTCCCACGTCAGATCGGGCGCCATGTCGCCTCCGCGTCCGTTGATACTGTGGCAACTCAGGCAGCGCATGTCGGTCATCAGCTGTCCCGCCCGTCCGGCCGGCTGGTATGCGGAAGGCGGCGCGGCCTCGATTCGTAAAGCGGCCGGCAGCGTTTTGGCGCGGGTCGTCTGTGCCAGAAGCGCCGTAACCAGCGCATCGGTCTGCGAATCCGAAAAGGTGTACTGCGGCATCTTCAGCGCGTTTCCGAAAGAACGCGGTTTCCGGATCTTGGCCGAAATGTAGTCGGGGAGCGTGCGAGCCATCCCGGGCACGAACACAATCTTGGAGAGCGGAAGGCTTCCCACCGCGGTCAGTTCGGGAGCGAAGTTGTCCGCGTGCGGGACGCCATTGATATCGTGGCAGGCCGCGCAACCGCGCTCGTTCACCAGAGTCTTGCCGTGCGCGATTTGCGCGGGCGTAGCGGCGTTCAGATGAACATTGGAAAGAAAGTCGGAGTCGGTTTTGCTCTGAAGAAATCCCGCGATCAGCCCGATGTCTTTTTCCTCAAAACGATAGTGCGGCATGGCGGTGCCGGGGTCGTAAGACTTCGGATTGCGCAGCCAATCCGCCAGCCACTCCGGCTTCACCTTCGATCCGGCGCGCGTTAATTCAGGTCCGACATTGCCGCCCACCATCAGCCCCGCGGCGTTCTGCATCGCGTGGCAGGAGGCGCAGAAAGCTTCCCCATACACGCTCGATCCCTGTTGCAGAGCCGCGGCATCGTCCTTCGCCGGGACCGGCGGCGGCACGTGAACCGTGTCTGCCGTATACGGCGTGCTTTGGTTGACGAGGAACGCGGAAATGTCGCGCGCGTCTTCGTCGCTCAACTGGAAATTCGGCATCGTGGCCGTTGCCGCGTAGGCCTGTGGATTCTTGATCCACGCGAAGATCCATTCCCGCGTTGTCTTCGCGGCGATATGCGTGAGCGGCGGCGGATTGTCGGCAGCGGTCATCGTGCGGCCTTCAGGCGACGTTACCTTGTGGCAACCCACGCAGCCGTAGCGGGCCAGCATGTCCCTTCCCTCGTTAAGCTGCGGAGTTCCCGTGAGCGGCCGTTCATGGCATTGGCCGCAGGAGGATTCGACGTACTGCGCGGGTAGAATTGCCTGCGCCGACGCGTTTGTGCTGCTGTGCGCTTCCTCCACTGTCGTCGCCGGGCCCTGGCCCTGGTGGCACATCACGCAACCGAACTCGGTCAGAGAATGCGGAATAGGCGGATGCGGGCGGAACGGCTGCGCAGTAACACCGGCGAGCGAGACCTCTTTCAGGGACACGTGACAAGTCGCGCAACGGTCCACTACGCCCAGCTCCGGAAGCCAGGTCTGTTGCACGCCTCCCTGAAATCGCCGCGCCAGCGACACACCGTCGCTTCGATTTCTAATCAGATTCTGATACTCGTGCTGATATCGCAGCCATTCGCGAAAGTGATCCTTCGCCGGAACGATCGCAAGCAGGAGCACCAGCACAACACTGAGCGACCCGAACGCGCGCGCGCTGTCGCCGAACAGTATGCGGATCGCCAAACTTATTTTCTTCGGCACGCTCATACCGATCCCCACGGCCAGACCCACGCCCACCCCGCACCCCGGAAGAACGTACCGATTACCGTTAACGTGATCGCGGCAACAAGAAACCAGGACATGATCCAGAACGGCAGCGGCTTTGCATGCAGCCATTGGCGGAACGCGCCGGCCTTGGGCGTTTCGAAAGCCGCCAGAAACATGATGGACGCGATCAATAAGGTTGGGACGAGCACCGCGTAAACTTCGAACCACGCCAGAAACGCAACCAGTATGGCGACGGCGAGAGCCAGCGCGCGCATCTTCTTTTCGCGATTCCCGATCCAGAAACCCCTGGCCTCAATGTTGATGCCGAAATAAGGAATCACCACAAGCGCCAGCACCACCAGGGTCGGAATCAGAACGCCCCCGACGACCGGCGGAAAGTAGTGCAGAAGCTCCTGCAGGCCGAGGAAATACCAGGGCGCTTTAGCCGGATTCGGCGTCTGCATGGGATCGGCCAACCCTTCGAGTGGCGCGTCCCAAAACAGCGACAGCAGCACGAGCGCGATGAGCAGCACTTCCACCGCGATGGCCACGCGCAAAATGGCCTCGGGCCAGGTCATCACGTTGGTGTCGTAGTGGGCCTGGACTTGCGGCGAAGTGCGGCGGGTGACGAAGGCGATGCGCACCGGCGTGCGGCGGCTGTCCGAATCCATCGACGCCGCGAAATCCTTTGGCTCACTCAACGCTTTTCACCTCGGACGACGTGTCCCCGATGTGCAGCCCGCCGTCTTTCCGTATCCGCCAGAAGTGAATGGCCAGAAACAGGACCGCGATCAACGGCAAGATCACGCAGTGCAACACGTAAAACCGCAGCAGCGCGTTCGCGTTCACCGTGTGGCCGCCCAGAATGAGAAATCGGATTTTCGCGCCCATGACGGGCACTGCCGAAAGAATATTCGAGCCGACCGTGATCGCCCAGAACGCAAGCTGGTCCCACGGCAGCAGGTAGCCTGTGTAGCTGAGGAACAGCGTCAGCATCAACAGGATTGTTCCCACGACCCAGTTGAATTCGCGCGGCGGACGATAGGCTCCGCGGTAGAACACCTTGAACATGTGCGCGAACACAAGCAACACCATCGCGTGCGCCGACCAGCGGTGCAGATTGCGCAAAAACAAACCCGCCGAAACCACGAACTGCAGATCCTTCATGTCCGCATATGCTTGCGGAACCGAAGGATGGTAATAAAGCATCAGCAGAATGCCGGTCACGACCAGGATCAGAAAGCATCCGAGGCTCAGCGTCCCCAGATACCACGTGACACCGAAATCCAGCGCGCGCCGCCGAACCTTGACCGATGCCAGATGCAGAAATACGTTCTGCTGAACCGCCAGCGAACGATGAAGATTGCTTTCGCCGCTTCCGCCGCGGAACACGGAACGCCAGACCCGCGTATTGCGCAATCCGGCGAGTTGCTCAGTGAGGGTGGCCATGTTAAACCCTGACGAACTCCTTTCGCTCGAGCGGCTCCGAGCGGTCGACCATCAGGTTGCCATCGTCGTCCACCGATGTTTTCAGCCATGGCAATGGTCGCGGAGCCGGACCTTCGATCTTGGTTCCATCCGTACGGAACTTGCTGCCGTGACACGGGCACGCGATGATGCCCAACTCCGGTTTCCATGCCGTGAGACACCCAAGGTGCGTACATACGGCCGTGAGCGTATAAATACCCTGGGGCCCGTGCACGATGTAAATCCCGCTCTGCAGATCGGGCGTCAGGGAACCCTGCGGATATCGATCGGGCTTGCCGGCGTTGACGATCGGAGACGGCTCATAGAGCGCGTTCGGCGAGAGGAACTCGTAACCGAACACGGCCGACCCGGCCCCGGCGATGGCGATAGATCCCACGCCAATTCTGGTAAAGGTGCGGCGGCTGCATTCCTCGCAGGAACCGCTGCCGCCGTCCGGCTTCTTCACTTCGTCTGGCATCCTGATTCTCCTGGCATTGCAAGAGCCGGCGCGGGGTCTCGGAGCTTCATCGAGAAGGCTTCCATCGTGATGACATTCACCGGGCATCGCTCCGCGCAAAGCCCGCAACGGATACAGCGCGTTTCATCCTTCAGCATCGCCGCGCCGGTAATAGTCCCGAGTTCTTCCGCGGCTACGTCGTCGAGTTCCACATGGAAGACTCCGCTATCGCCGCGAATCTGGTCCAGCACGCCGGCAGGAAATTCAATGCGGTCGAGCGATACCAGTTGAATGCAATTTTCGGGACATACATCGACGCAGCCGCCGCACAGGATGCATTGCGAGCCGTCTGCTTCGTTGCCTTCGAAAACGGTGTTGATGTAGCAGCGCAGGCAACGCCGCGCCTCCTGCATCGCGGTCTTCTCGTCGTAGACCAGTTCCACTTCCGTGATCCCGGTACGCCGATCGAGCGGGACCATCGGGAT
>JBEKTF010000211.1:0-9681 GCA_049516355.1 Bryobacteraceae bacterium
AGCGCCTGGCAATCGCAGCGAACTGAACCGAACAGATTCCCATACGCGCAATGCGAATGCATGCGGACGAGCACCTTTTCCTTGTCCGCAACATCTCCGTGGATCAGGGCGAGATGCGACTCAGGGCTGATCTCGCTCGTGTAGAGAATGGTACGGAATTCGCCGGATTCAGTCGTGATGCACCCCTCGGCGCGTCGATGAACGTAGCGCTCGTGGCGTAACCGGTAGCGGATCAAATCGGCCACCGAAATCATTTTTAAACCGTGCTTCGCGCAGAACTCGCGAAGTTGCGGCACGCGCGCCATGGTGCCGTCTTCGTTCATGATTTCGCAGATGACGCCGGAGGGGTCGAGCCCGGCAAGGCGGGAGAGATCGACCGAGGCCTCGGTTTGTCCGGCGCGGACCAGCACGCCGCCATCCCGCGCGCGCAACGGGAAGATATGACCGGGGCGCGCGAGGTCGTTGGGACGTGCGCCGGGTCGGATCGCCGCCAGGATGGTGCGAGTGCGGTCGGCTGCGGAGATGCCGGTGGTTACGCCCTCGCGGGCATCGATGGATTCGCAGAACGCCGTACCGAAGTTGGACGTGTTGTGAGGGGACATCAGAGGCAGACGGAGAGCGTCGCAGCGCTCGCCGGTCAGCGTGAGGCAGATCAAACCGCGTCCGAAGGACGCCATGAAATTGATGACTTCGGGAGTCACCTTCTCGGCGGCAATGGTCAGGTCGCCTTCATTCTCGCGATCCTCGTCGTCGACAACCACCAGCATGCGCCCGGCGCGAGTTTCCTCAATGGCCTCGGGAATGGACGCAAATGACATATTCTCTATCGGAATTCCCACTATAGCCCCTGGCCGGCACAGAGACGGAGACCGTTCAATCCCGATACAATAACGGCAGCCAGACATGCCCATGCCGGCAGAATTCGTGTTCGCAATTCCGAAGCTGACCGTCACCGCCGTGATCGACATCCTGGCCGTGGCGCTCATCATTTACCAGCTTCTGCAGATTGTTCGGGGAACGCGCGCGGCCCATGTTCTGGTGGGAATTTTAACCGTCTTTATCGCTTACGAGATCGCCCTGCGGACCGGTCTCGAGGCGCTGCGGACGCTGCTTGCATCGCTCGCGCCTTACACCGCCATCGCAATCATCGTTCTGTTTCAATCGGAAATCCGCAGGACACTGGCGCGTCTTGGCCGGAAGCGCCTCTTCGGCGGCTACCGCCGGCCGGAATCAACTGATGAAATCCTGCTCGCTCTGAGCGCGCTGTCGCGAGATCATACGGGGGGCCTGATCATCCTCGAGCGCGATATCGGGCTGCGAACGTTTATCGAAAGCGGCGTCCGGCTGGATTCCCAGATTTCGCGCGATCTGCTCCTCTCGATCTTCCGGCCCGGCACGGCCCTGCACGATGGCTCCGTGATTATTCAGAAGGACCGCATCGCCGCGGCTGCCTGCTTCCTGCCTTTGAGCGTGAATCCGGCTGTTGCGAATAATATGGGAACACGTCATCGCGCGGGCATCGGCATCACGGAAGAAACCGATTGCCTCGCGCTTATCGTCAGCGAGGAAACGGGGCAGATTTCCGTTGCGGCTTTCGGTGAGATCGAGAGCGGCGTGACGATCGAGCGCGTGGACGAGCGCATCAATCTTCACTTCGGCGTGGCGGGTAAAACACCGCCGTCCGGCCGCCCGAATGCGCCGTCTTCTTATCCGAATGCTTCTCGCATAAACCGGGAAACTCCGGTCGAAAGCGCCGCGAGGACACGGGACTGATGCGCTTTCTCACCCAAAACCTGCTGTGGAAGCTCTTTGCGCTGATCGCGGCGTTTGGCGTGTGGTTGAATGTCGCCAGCGAGCCCGAGCTGGCGACAATCGTCTCGGTGCCCGTCGAATACAACAACTTTCCGAAAGACCTCGAGATCAGTTCGAACATCGTTGAATCCATCGACGTCGAGGCGCGCGGTCCAGCCGGACAACTTCGCACCCTGAGCGATTCCCACATAGCCGCCATCGTCGACTTTGCCAGCGTCAAGGAACCCGGCGAGCGCACTTTTACGCTGACGGCTTCAGAATTGAAACTACCGCGCGGGATCGATCTGATTCGCACGATACCCGCGCAACTCCGATTCAAATTCGAGAGACGAGCAACGCGCGCAGTGCCGGTAACCGTTGCGTTCTCAGGCAAACTGCCAGCAGGTTTTTCCGTCGCGCAGACGGAGATCGAACCGCCGGAATTGACCATCGCGGGGCCAGAGAGCCATGTCGTCGATTCGAAGAACCTGGTTTCCGATCCTTTCGACCTGACTGGTGTCACGGACGACACGGAGCGGAAACTTGCGGTGTATGCGGCGGAGCCCGAAGTGCGGATTCTGAATGCGCCTCAAGTTACAGTGAAGATTCGCGTGCGGCACGGCCGCTGAGGCGAAACACACAAATGGGAAAACGGCTTTTTGGGACTGACGGGATTCGAGGCGTTGCGGGCACTCCGCCACTCGATCCGCAAACGGTAACCGCTCTCGGTGTCGCCTTGGGTGACGATCTGCATCGCCAGGGACTGGCAGCGAAACCGGTGCTGATTGGAATGGACACGCGGGAATCCGGCCCGGTGATCGCTGCCCAGTTGGCGGATGGCTTGCGCAAGACCGGGGTAGGCGTGGAGTTTGCCGGCGTGGTGACAACCCCGGGCGTGGCGTATTTGACGCGCACGGGTTTGACTCGAACCGGCGGCTTCAGCGCGGGAGTGATGATCTCCGCATCCCACAATCCATTCCAGGACAACGGCATCAAGGTTTTCGCGTGCACGGGTTACAAGCTGCCGGATACGGAAGAGCATGACATCGAAGAGGAAATCTTCCGGATATTGGGCGATTCGGAGGCAGCCGCCCCGGCACTGACTTCCCTCACGCAAAATTACAGCGTCCGGCCCTATCTGGATTTCCTGCTGTCCACGATCGGAACGCGACTCGACGGGCTGAGGATCGTGATCGACTGCGGCAATGGGGCCGCATCCTTGCTGGCGCCGGGTATTTTCCGCGAAGCCGGCGCGGACGTAACGGCCATCTGCAACCAACCGGACGGCCGAAATATCAACCTCGGCTGCGGGGCGTTGCACCTCGAGCGCCTGCGCGAAGCGGTTCTGGCATCCGGCGCCGACGCCGGCGTGGCATTCGATGGCGATGCAGACCGGGCCATGCTCGTTTCACCCCTGGGACGCCTGGTGGACGGCGATGCCACGATGCTGATTGCCGCGCGCCGGCTGCAGGCCGAAGGTCATCTGGCCGGCAACGTAGTGGTTTCAACCGTGATGTCGAATCTCGGACTCGAAAAGGCCCTCGGACGGCTGGGCATCACGATGCTTCGGACGCCGGTGGGGGACAAATATGTACTCGAAGAGATGATACGCCGGAATGCGAGCCTGGGCGGGGAACAATCCGGCCACGTGATCTTCCGCGAATATGCCACGACGGGCGACGGCATGCTGACCGCTCTCAAAATCCTGGAAACGTCCGCCCACGACCATGCCACGCTGGATGAACTGGCGGCGGATCTGACCGTTTTTCCACAGCTGCTGGTGAATATCAGGGTGAAGGAGCGGAAGCCTCTCGATGAACTGCCCGGCGTGGTGGATGAGATCCGCGCCTGCGAGTCCGCGCTCGACGGTTCCGGGCGGGTACTGGTAAGGTTCTCCGGAACGGAGCCGCTCGCCCGCGTGATGGTGGAAGGGCCGGACCAGAAGCAAGTGGAGGAATGGGCCGAGCGCATTGCCTCCGCGATCCGCAGCGAGTTAGGCTGAGCAGGCAGTCGAACTTCCTGATTCTACGCCAGATACCTGGCACCCGGCAGCGTTAACTAAGGATTACTTGAATCCGGCGAATGACGGCATGATGAGACGCACGTCGATGCGTTATGCGTCTCTTTTCAGATGTTACAAAGCAAAGGAAATACGTGTCTTAGTACAAAGAATGAGACGATATCGACCATTCAAAAAATGAATTGGACCGGACCTGTCGCTCCTCCATACACTACGGATTTAGGCGGAGGATAGATTGGTAACCGTGGCAGAAAGCTCCAGCACCCAGGTGGCATTGCTGCACCGTATCAGCAGCATCGTGAGTTCGGATCAGGATATCGAATCGATTCTCCACGAAATGGTGACGTTGACGATGAACGTGACGCACTCGGACGCATGTCTTGTGTATCTGATCGATCACGCCACCAACGAGATCGTGCTGCGCGCCTCGCAGCTTCCGCATGACGCGGAAATCGGCAATGTTCGCCTGAAGATGGGCGAAGGAATCACTGGATGGGTGGCTGCCCATAAATCGGTGGTGGCTTTGGCCCGGAACGCTTTTTCCGATGTCCGGTTCAAGCCATTCAGTTCGCTCCAGGAGGACACTTACCAGGCGTTTATGTCCGTTCCCCTGGTAGACAGCGGGGAGATTATCGGCGTTATCAACGTGCATCATCGGGAACCCCATCAACACTCGAGCGACGAAGTGGCGCTGGTCACTTTCATCGGCGAGCAGATGGGAGGCGTGATCGCGCGCGCGAAACTGGCGGAGCAGTCGCAGACCGCCGTGCGCCGCATGGAGACGCTGGCCGCGGTTGCGCAGGCGATCTCGGCCGAAAGCTATCTCGAGCGCATTCTGCAGGCCATCTCGGAGATGCTGGCGGAGACGCTCGATTCAGCGGTTTGCTCGATCCTGCTGGTGGACGACGAAAAAAAGGAACTCACCGTAAGCGCAGCACGTTGCTCGGCGCCCGATTACATGCACCGGATGCCGATCCGGATGGAGGGCTCGCTGATCGAATACGTCATTCGTCAGGGGCATCCGATCATCATTCCGAACATCCATAACGAGAAGCAATATCGCTATCCGGAGTTGGCGCGGAAGTCGGGGCTGATGTCGCTGCTCGCCGCGCCGCTGACGTCGCAAGGCAAGGTCATCGGGTCCATCAATATTTACACGCGCGATGAGCGCGCGTTCAGCGACGATGAAGTCGGTTTCGTCAAAGTTGTGGCGGGACAGGCGGCTATCGCGATCCAGAACGCCCGGCTGATGTCGGAAACGCTGGATATGAAGCGCACGCTCGAAGCGCGAAAGCTGATTGAGCGGGCAAAGGGCATTCTTCAGTACAAGCACAGCCTCACGGAAGAAGAGGCTTATCTCCGGTTGCGGAACGAAAGCCGGAGACTCCGCCGGTCGATGCGAGACCTGGCCGAAGCGGTAATCCTCGCCGACGACCTGAATCGTAAAGACGGGGGAACCAAAGTATCGGTGCGCGAAGACGAAGAGATCATGTAGTTTTTGCACAGAGGAGACGCGACTTCAAGTCGCGTCTCCCGGGTGTCAGACCATGCGTCTGCGAGAATAGGAATCGCGCCGCATGCGGGCCTTCGAACCGCTTCTCAGCAATCCGCACCTTCTCACGATTCTCGGCAATTTCTGGCCGCGCGAATACGATCTTACGCGCTTTCCCATCGAGGATCGTTTCATCCGCACCGATGAAGATACGCAGATTCTCGTGCAGACGCAGCACCCGGCCGTTGCGCCTGTCGGCGAAGTAGTGCTGCTGCATGGCCTCGAAGGAAACGGGGATTCCGGATACATCCACAGCATGGCCTGGGATGTTCTTCATGCAGGCTTCATTGCGCACCGCTTCCACATGCGCACGTGCGGCGGCACGGAGAATCTCTGCAAGACGCTATATCACGCGGGCCTCACTTCGGATCTCCGCGCATTCCTGCAAGAATTAAACAACAATGGCAATGGCCTGCCGGTATTTCTGATCGGGTTTTCTCTGGGCGGAAATGTGGCTTTGAAACTGGCGGGCGAGTTGGGAGAGACGGACCTCATCGATGGCGTCTGCGCGATCTCCACACCCATCGACCTGGCGGCCGGGGTGCGTCGAATCGGAAAATTCGGCAACCGCATTTACGAGCGCCGTTTTCTTAGTCGCATGCGGGCGCGATTGCTTGCCACGGGGCGTTATACGCTGGCGGAACTCGAAGGGGCGCGAACTCTGTACGAAATCGACGATCGAATCACCGCTCCCTCGTTTGGCTTTGAAGGAGCCGATCATTATTATGCGACGCAATCGTCGCAGAATTATCTGGATCGTATCCGCGTGCCGACGCTCCTGATCCAGGCAAAGGACGATGTTTTCATTCCGTTTGAATCGTACCGGCATCCCGCATTCGCGTCCAACCCTTATCTGCGCCTGATTGCGACCGAGCGCGGCGGGCATCTGGGCTTTCTCTCGCGGCGCGGTCCCCGCTTCTGGGTGGACGAGGTCGCCATTGACTTCCTCAAAGGCGTACTCGCCTCCGCACCGCACAGGGAGGAAGCTGTGCGCGGCGGCGATCCACGTTAACATCACGAATATGGACCAGATCGGCCGGTACCGGATCATCGGGGAACTGGGCCGGGGCGCGATGGGTGTGGTTTATCATGCGACCGATCCGGCGATCGGCCGCTCCCTCGCGATAAAAACCATACGAATTCGCGATATTCACGACGAACAGCAGCGCGCCAAATTGCGCGAGCGCCTGTTTCGGGAGGCGCGTTCCGCCGGAGTTCTTTCACACCCGAATATCGTCACGATTTACGACATGGACGAAACCGACGACGGCCTCGCCTGTATCGCGATGGCCTATGTCAACGGCCCCACGCTCGAAAAAATCCTGGCATCGGAAGGGGCGCTGTCCGGAGCAAATATGCTACGGATTCTGCGGCAGACCGCTTTGGGACTGGATTATGCGCATGGCCGCGGAATCGTGCACCGCGACGTGAAGCCCGCCAACATCATGACGGACGAAGACGGAGCGGTGAAGATTACCGATTTCGGCATCGCGAAGATTACGGCCGCCACCGGCATGACCGAGACGCGAACGGTTGTCGGAACCCCGAACTATATGTCGCCCGAACAGGTGCAGGGGCTCACAGTCGACGGGCGCTCCGACCAGTTTTCGCTGGCCGTGATCGCTTATGAAATCCTCACCGGCGAGCGGCCGTTTCAGGGAGAACACCTGAGCACGGTCGTTTACAAAATTGTCGCCGAAGAGCCGGCCGATGCGCATCGGATCAACGGGACGCTGACAGCGCAGATCCACGACGTGCTGCGCCGCGGCCTTTCGAAAAAGCCGGAGGAACGGTACCCCAGCTGTTCGAATTTCGTCGGGGCGCTCGAAATGGCCTGCGCGGAATCGCGCGGATGGAAGACCCTGACGGCGGCTGGGGCGGCTTCGATGCCGACGATTGGCGTCGACCAGCCCGCCCCGACGACGACCCAGGCATTACCCCCGCTCAGCACCGAAGAAAAAGCAGGGCGGCGTCCATCGCTGCTGATGCCGTTTCTGATGAGCACATTTGTCGTGCTCGTAGTGGGCGGCGTAATCGTGTGGCAGGCGGGAATGATCCCCGCGGGAATCATTCCTCCGGGACTTTTGCCTCCGGGACTTTTCGCGCAGAATCGTGAAACCGTACAAAGCCCCGCCGCGGACCGCGATGTACGCAATCGAGATCAGCCTCCAGCCCCGGTTCAGCCTTCTGCTCAGGCTCAGCCTCCCGTTGCGCCTGACGCTCAACCGGCCAGCCAGCCTGCTTCGCAGCAGACGGCTGAGCCGACAGCGCCTGAGCCGGCCCCGGCTCCAGCAACAGGGAAGCCCAGCCCGTTCGTGGCGCCGGTGAAAACCCAGCCAACCGAGATTGTCAAAGTTCCCACGCCCCGGAATCAGGATGTGTGGGTTACGACGAACCCTCCTGGCGCCAAAGCCACGCTGGACGACAATCTTGCCCAATCCTGCCAGACGCCCTGCATGTTGCATGGTCCAACAGGCGTCCATCACCTCACGATTTCGCAGGCTGGATATGAGAACGAGTCGCGGGAGGTCCGCATCGGCGATACCGCGATGGATGTACCGCCGATCAGCCTTCGACACCTCAGCGGAACTCTGATGCTGAGTACCGATCCACCAGGCGCGAGTGTGCGTATCAACGGCAAGGTCATACCCGAAATCACCCCCGCGCAAATCACCTTACCTCCGGGGCCCTATACGGTCACGGTGGAAAAAGGGGGCCGGTCCCAAACTCAACGCATCGAACTGAGGGAGAGCCCCATCTACCTCAGAATCCCTCTGGGGCAATAAAGGATGAGGTT
Source organism: Bryobacteraceae bacterium (assembly GCA_049516355.1). GTDB lineage: Bacteria > Acidobacteriota > Terriglobia > Bryobacterales > Bryobacteraceae > BOG-234. The sequence goes on from JBEKTF010000211.1 coordinate 8,161, forward strand.
CTCCCGGCCACGATGGGCAAATTGTTGTATCGGCCTACTGGCCGTCGCGGTTGCGTTACTGGCCGCTCAATCCAGTCCGGTGTTCAAGAGCGAGCCGGTACCAGGGCCGCTGCTGGACCGTATCCGCCATACTACATGGCATCCCGGTTGCCCGGTGGCGCCCGAGGATCTTCGCCAGCTGACCCTGACATATCTCGATTTCAATGCCAAGCAGCGCACGGGAATCCTGCTGGTCAACAAAGATCTCGCCGATGAGGTGGTTCGTATTTTCCAAAGCCTTTTCCAGCACGGATTTTTGATCGAGCGCATGGCGCCGATCGAAGATTATGGCGGCGACGATGGCGCGTCCATGGCCGCCAACAATACTTCAGCATTCAACTGCCGGGACACAACGGGCAAGCCGGGCGTTTTCTCGAATCATAGCTGGGGCCGGGCAATCGATATCAATCCGCTGACGAATCCCTACGTGAAAGACGACAAAGTGCTTCCTCCGGCCGGCCGCAAGTATCTCGATCGGACCAGAGCCTTCAAAGGTTCCATCCTCAAGGACAGCCTCATTGTCCGGGAGTTTGAAAAAGCGGGCTGGACGTGGGGTGGGCGCTGGCCGGACCGGCAGGATTATCAGCACTTCGAGAAGCGTTAGTGCCCTGAGCTGGAAATTTGAATAAGTGATGTGAGTCTTTGGTAGGGCGGACGCCTGCGTCCGCGCCGGACCCCCGGTCCGGCCCTCCAGCCTCGCGAGAATCGCCTTTTCACTGAGCATATTTCTTTATTCGAGGAGGTCGACGGGGGCGTCGACCGCGGTCCAGGGGGACCGCCCCACCGGGAGGATTATCAACACTTCGAGAAGCATTAGTACCCATTGGTTATAGAATCGCTTCCTGCGGCAACATTCGCCGATCGGCTATCCTTGGACTTCAGGCCTGATGCTTCGTTTTCCCGTCGCGGGCGTGCTGCTCGCCATCCTTATTTCCGCACCTTCCGCGCGCAGTCAGCAAGCGGAAGAGGTATGGAAAAACCTTTTTATGCAGGGCGTTTACTTCGCCGGGTCAAAGGACTACGCCAAGGCGGAGCAGAACCTGATCAGCGCCGTTCACGAAGCGGAGCGCTTCGGCGCCGATGACGTGCGGGTTGGCTCTACCGAAAATACTCTGGGGCTTGTTTACCTCGCTCAGAACAAGTTTGGTGAAGCGGAGAGCGCGTATCGCCGAGCGCTGGCGATTCTGGAGAAGAGCTATGGCAGCGACAGCATCGACGTCGCGAATGTGAACTTCAACATTGCGACCGTCATGTTCGATCAGGGCCATCAGGTCGAGGCCATGCCCTATATCAGGAAAGCGCAGGCGACCTACGAGTCGTTGCTGGGCGGCAACAGCGTCAAGACGGCATCGGTACTCTGCATGGAAGGCGACGCTTACCGCGCCATGAAGGACTACGCCGCTGCCGAGGGCCCGTTACGGCGCTGCGCCGATATTCGCGAATCCGATGGCGGTATGCAAAACCCCGACCTTGCGGATGCGG